>JBBSAA010000132.1:0-7903 GCA_038252715.1 Lysobacterales bacterium
ACGGCGATACGCCAGCGCGCCTTCCTTGAAATCTTTCTTGCGCTTGACGAAAGCCGGCGGGTCCAGGATCACCACATCCCATTTGCGCCGCTCCGCACGCGCGGCCTTCAGGAAGTCGAAGGCGTCGGCGACATGCGCCTGGACACGATCGCCCATCCCGTTGCGCCGGATATTCTCTTCAATGCCAGCCACGGCACGCGCGGACACGTCCACGCAGTCCACGGCGGACGCGCCGAACGACGCCGCGCGTAAACCCCAGCCGCCCAAATAGCTGAAAACGTCCAGCACGCGCTGGCCTTTGACGTACGGCGCCATGCGGTCACGGTTGGCACGCTGGTCATAGAACCAGCCAGTCTTCTGCCCTTCGAGCACGTCGCAGGCAAAATCCAGCCCGCCTTCTCGCGCAATGGCGGGGCCGTCGAGCGTGCCGTGCACGACCTCCACCGAATCCGGCAAGCCCTCCATTACCCGCGCGCTGGAATCGTTTTTCCACACCAGCACGCGCGGCGCCAGCACTTTCAGGATCCCCTCGGTGGCTTCCTCGCGCAGCGCATCCATGCCGGCGGTCGTTGCCTGCGCCACCACGATGTCGCCGAACCGCTCCACGGTCAGTCCCGGCAGGCCATCGCTTTCTCCGAACGCCAGCCGGTAGTAAGGCTCGGAATACAAACGCTCACGCAATGACAAGGCGATGTTCAGCCGATGCGCAAGCAAGGACCGATCAATCGCGTGGCCACTGCGATCTACCAGCCGCGCGCAGATCAGGGTGTTGGGATGGGCATAGCCGGTGCCCAGGGATTTCCCACTGGCGTCGACAATATTGACCGGCTGGCCGGGCGCAAACGCCGTCAGCGGCGTACGTACTACGTCGACTTCATTACTAAATACCCAAAGATGTCCCGCGCGCAGACGACGGTCTTCGCCCCGGCGCAGGACCAGCGGCGAATAATCGGTTTGGGAGGACATGGTCAGGCCTTTCGAGACGTGTCCGTCAGTATGAACGAGCGAACCCGCTACCGTCGGCAGTTCGGGATTGGAATCGGGACGTGTTCGATGGCGGTGATACGCTGTGATGCTTGTCCAGCGCCGAAACTTCGGCGCGACGGCGCCCCCCACCGTCGAAAGTCCACGTCTGATGCCCAACGCCCTCGCCAGCGAAACCAGCCTGTACCTGCGCCAGCACGCCGACAATCCGGTGGACTGGCAGCCTTGGTCTAACGCTGTCCTTGCACGCGCTAGGCAGCAGGACCAGCCCATTTTGCTGTCCATCGGCTATTCGGCCTGTCACTGGTGCCATGTCATGGCGCATGAAAGCTTCGAGGACGAAACGACGGGCGCGTTGATGAACCGTCTGTTCGTGAACATAAAAGTTGATCGCGAAGAACGCCCTGATCTCGACCGCATTTACCAGTTGGCGCATCAAGCATTGACGCGGCGCGGCGGCGGTTGGCCACTGACGCTGTTTCTGGATCCGCACACCTTGGTGCCGTTTTATGCCGGCACCTATTTCCCGCCCAAGCCGCGGCACGGATTGCCGAGTTTTACCGAGGTCCTCACTGGCGTTCGCGGCTGGTGGGATGAACAGCGCGAGCAAATCACTGAGCAAAATTCCACGCTGCAGGTCTTTCTTGCCGAGGTTGGCCGGGACGCACCGCTGTCCGGCGAGCTCGACGAACGGCCCGCACTGGCGGCGCGAACACGCTGGCTGGCTGGCTTTGATGCAGAAAATGGCGGCCATCTTGGCGCGCCTAAGTTTCCCCATGCCGGCGAAACCGATCGCCTATTGGCGCTCGCGCGTCAGGGTGATGCCGCCGCCGGTGAGGCAGCCGCGACCACGCTTGCGCGCATGGCCAGCCGCGGACTCTACGATCATCTCGGCGGAGGATTTTTCCGTTACTGCGTCGATGAGCGCTGGGATATCCCTCACTTCGAGAAGATGCTGTACGACAACGCGCTGTTGCTGCCGGTTTACGCGGCGGCGGCAAGGCAGTTCAATGCCCCGACGTTCCGCGCAGCCAGCGAGGGCATCGTCACTTGGCTGCAGGCACAAATGCGCGCCGACGACGGCGGCTTTTGTTCGGCGATCGATGCCGATTCGGAAGGCGTCGAGGGCAAATTTTATTTGTGGGATGCCGACCAGATCGACGAAGCGCTCGCAGGTGACGCGCTGGCCGTGGCCAGCCAGCACTATGGCCTGAATCGGGCGCCTAATTTCGAAGCTGAAGCTTGGCATTTACATGCGGCGAAACCGCCGGGCGAAGTCGCTGCATCTTTGTCACTGGAAGAGTCGCGCGTGCGCGAATTAATCGGGCAAGCGCGGACCACCCTGTTGGCTGTGCGCGAAAAACGCATTCCACCGGCACGCGACGACAAGACCTTGACCGCCTGGAACGCGCTGCTTTGCACCGGTCTAGCCCGCGCAGGGCAGGCGCTACACCGCGAGGATTGGATCGACGAAGCCGTCGCGCTAGTTGGCCTGCTGTCGAACGCCATGAATGTGCGCGGACGCTTGCCTGCGGTGCTAGGTCGTGCGGGCCCGGGCTTTCTCGACGACCACGCGTTTGCGCTGCAGGCGGCGCTGACAGTGCTGGAAGTGCGCTGGTCGATGCCGGCGCTACAGCTGGCGATCCAGCTCGCTGAAACGCTGCTCAGCGATTTCGTTGATGGCGCCAACGGCGGTTTTTTCTTCACTGCTAATGATCACGAGGCGCTGCCGCAGCGACCGAAGCCTTGGCTCGACGATTCCACGCCCTCGGGCAATGCCGTCGCTGCGGCGTCACTGGCAACGCTTGGCTATCTGCTTGCCGAGCCGCGCTACTTGGTCGCCGCAGAAAACACCCTGCGCGCGGCGTGGTCGACCATCAGCGAACAACCCCAGGCGGCGGCAGCCATGCTGGCCGCGCTCGACGACTATCGCGAGCCCCTGCCGATCGTGGTGATTCGTGGCGAAGCGGACGCGCTGGCCTCATGGCGAGACCGATTGACCCAAGACTGGCATTCGCCATTGCGCGTGTTCGCGATTCCCGATCACGGCCCAACCTTGCCGCCCGGGTTAGCAGGCAAGCCCGATGCCCCAGAAGGCCGCGCGGCGTTGTGCGTGGGGACGATGTGCCTAGTCGTTTGCGAGACAGTCGATCAATTGATCGTGCAGCTTAGAACGACTTAACGTCCGCGTCTGAAACAATTCTCGCGGCGGGAACGGCGCTCGAACTGCCTCAGCACCGGAGCAAGTTTGCCTACGTCATAATGGCAGTGGCGAAACAACGCGGGACACGATCACGTGTCCCACGCCGCGAATCATAAAGTCTACTTAGTGACCTGTTCGATCAGGTAGTCGATGTTGTCGACCTTGCCAACCGGGACGAAGCGTTTTCCGTCGAAGGCCGATACCGTACACGTTGGCCCGTCACACACTTTCATCGCACATGCTTGTTTTCCTTTCCCGTCGCATACTTGATCGAAGGCTTGGGCCTGGCCCTGAAGCGTTGGCTCAGCTTTCGATTGAGCCAACTGCGGACGGATAATGCGAGTGTATTGGCCAATGCGCGTACAGCCCTGAGTGTCGCACTGCCACACTGTGCAAAGCGTCCCTTGACACGTGACGATGGTGCAACCGGCGGTGCAGTCAATCGGGCTTGCCGCCTCCGCGCGATGCGGCACGACCATTAACATCAACCCAAGCACCAAGGAAAGCAGCGGCGCCAATAAGTATTTCATGAGATTTCCAGAAGGAAGGCCACCAAGTTAGTGACATCGCAGAAGGTATGCCTGCCCCCCCCCCAGTTGCAAGCTGCAACGCAGCAGGAGAAGACGACGTCCTAAAGCACCACCGGCTCATCCGGAAACTCACGCGGATTGTTGGACTCGGCCGGAAAATGCACCGCTAGCAGCGCATTGATTCGCGCAACACAGGCAATCACGGCCAATTCCGGTTCCGAGCCGGCGATGTCGGCGGAAAAATCATTACAAATCTGCTGCCACTGCCCGGCATCTACGCGTGCGGCGATGCCGCGATCGGCGACGATTTCTACGCGACGTTCGGCCAACTGCACGTACAGCAGCACGCCGCTATTGTCCTGCGTGTCCCACAGGCGCAGCAGCGAAAATACATGGTGCGCGCGCTGTCGCGGCTGCAGGCCAGCAAGCACCGCCATCGGCGAATACCGGCTTTCCACCGCAAAACAGAGCTCGCCGGCGTGGCCTAATTCGCCCTGCGCAATGGCATCGCGGATACGCCGCATGCCCTCGGTCGGAAACCAGCGCGACAGGCGAAACCAGCCGCCAAAAATATTGAGCAGCAGGCGCTCGAACATCACCAGCCTCCCGAGGCGCCACCGCCTCCAAAGGAACCACCACCACCCGACCAACCGCCGCCGCCGCTGCTGCTGTTACCGCCACCCCAACTGCCGCCACCGCCGCCGGGGAACGAGCCCCAACCGCCGCCGCCGGAGCTAAACCGGCCTGAACCGGCGCTCGAGACGAAGAATGCAACGAGGCCCGCGACGACGACACTGAAGCCGAGACTGAACAAGAAGAAGGCGGCACCGGCCGCAATGCCACCGGCGGCGAGCCGGCGCAGGAATACCGGTTTGATGCGTGTTGCCGCAGCAAACATGCCGACGAAGAACCCGATGAAAGCCGCGAACATGACGAGGGCGCCTTCATCCGGGCGCTGATCGGCCGCTAGCGGCGGCGGCAGAGGTTCGCCGTCGACTAGCTTGATGACGACGTCGACTGCATCGTTCAGGCCGCCCGCGTAATCGCCGCCGCGAAACCTAGGGGTGATGTATTCGCGAATGATGCGGCTGGAAATAGCGTCGGTAACGACGCCCTCAAGCCCATATCCAACTTCGAGGCGCACCTTGCGATCGTCTTTGGCCACCAGCAGCAGCAGGCCATCGTCGATGCCCTTGCGCCCCAACTTGTTTTGCTCGACCACCGCCAAGGAGTAAGTTTCAAGCGCTTCGGTACCGGTGGTCGGCACCATCAACACCGTCACCTGGCTGCCTTTGCGCTGTTCAAGCGCGACGAGTTTGCTTTCCAGCGCGGCCACGTCTGGCGCCGACAGCGTGGCGGTCGTGTCCGTGACGTGCTGGGTTAAGCGCGGCACATCCTGCGCCTGCGCCATGGGTGCAATGGCCAGAACGAGCAGCGCGAACGCTGCCAGTAAGCGATGACGGATCACCGCAACCTCAGTTCGCAGGCATGGGTGCCGGCGGCGGCGCAGGCGCTGCCGGCGCACCGAAATCAACGGTCGGCGGTTTGCTGATCGCGGCTTCGTTCTCGACGCTGAAGTTGGGCTTGACCGCGTAACCGAACATCTTCGCGGTCAGGTTGGCCGGGAACTGGCGCACAGTGACGTTGTAGTCGTTCACGGTTTGGATGTAGCGATTGCGCGCTACGGTAATTCGGTTCTCGGTGCCTTCGAGCTGCGACTGCAATTCGAGGAAATTCTGGTTCGACTTGAGGTCCGGGTAGTTTTCCGACACCACTAACAGCCGCGACAGCGCACCGGACAGTTCACCTTGGGCTTTCTGGAACTCCGCCAACTTGGCCGGATCACTGGCCTGCTCGGCGGTGATACTGACGCCGCCCACGCGGGCGCGAGCATTGGTGACTTCGGTCAGGACGCGTTCTTCCTGCGCCGCATAACCTTTGACGGTATTGACGAGGTTTGGCACCAAGTCGGCACGACGCTGATATTGGTTCAGCACTTCGGACCAGCCAGCTTTCACTGCTTCGTCTTTTTGTTGGATGCTGTTGTAACCGCAGCCGGTCAATGCGGGCAGCAGTAGGGCCAGGGCAAGCCATTTGATCCAGCGCATGTTGTTCATCCTCGGGGGCGGTTAGGCGTCATTGGAGCACCGCACCGCCCGGGGCGCAACACGCCTGCGCTGGCTTACTTGCGCAGGCGCTTGGCGCGCTGCTTGGCCAAGATATTGAGCGACTCCACGGTCGCCGAGAACGCCATGGCGAAATACAGCAGCTTGCGGTCGATGTGGTAACCAAAACCGTCCGAGAGCAGAGCCACTCCGACCAGGATGATGAAGGCCAGTGCCAACATCTTGACGGTTGGGTGCCGGTCGATGAAATCGCCGATCGGGTTCGATGCAAAGATCATCACTGCCACGGCGATGATGATCGCGGCGACCATGACCCACTTGTTATCGACCATGCCAACGGCAGTGATCACCGAGTCGAGTGAAAAGACGATGTCGATGATCGCGATCTGCGCAATAACCCGGCCAAACACCGCCGAGGGCTTGGTGTCGATGCTTTCATCTTCGGCAACGCCCTCGACGCCGTCATGAATTTCCATCGTGCCCTTGACCAGCAAGAACAAGCCGCCGCCAATCAAGACGAGGTCACGAATCGAGAAGTCCTGGCCGAACAGGCTGAACAGGTTGGTCTGCATGCCGGCCAAGAAGGCCAGCGAGAGCAGCAGCATGATGCGGGTGACGCAGGCTAGCGCCAAACCAAACCGGCGCGCACGCGGGCGCTGCTCGGGCGGGAGCTTGCTAACAGCAATGGAAATAAAAACAAGATTGTCGACGCCAAGGACGATTTCGAGCGTGGCAAGGGTGAACAACGCAATCCAAATTTCCGAACTAAACATCCAATCCATTCTTGGTCCTCAACCTAACCAGCGCGGGCCGAGGATCAGGCCCCAGCACAGCAACACATTCATGTCCGACAAGAACACCGCCGCCGAGCCCATGTCCTTGGCGCGACCGGCGAGCTCGTTGTGCTCGGTGCCCCAGCGATCAACGACGGCCTCAATCGCCGAGTTCAGCACCTCGACCATGAGCACGATGATCATCGAACCGACCAAGAGCGAACGTTCGACGCCACCCTGCCCCAGCCACAGCCCCACCGGCGCGAGTACAAGGAACAAATACACTTCAAGGCGGAACGAGGACTCGACGTTCCACGTCGCCTTCAGGCCTTTCATCGACCACAGGAAGGCCTGCCAGGCCTTGAACGGGCTGCGTGGCACATTGCTGCCGGAACTATCGGCCACGGGCGGCCTGAGCTAGCCGCGCTGCGCCACGCAACGCCACGGCGGTCGCCGCCGCAAAACAGCCATCGAGATTTGGAAACAGGGCGACGGACAGTTTCGACATGCGCAGGATCGTGCTGAAAATACGCGGGTATTCTGCCACAGGGCCCAGTTGGGCTGGGGTGACGACCAGCACACTTGAATTTAACCTCGAATCGGCAAGATACGGGATAGGACGGGATATGCCCGGCCTCCCATAGGAGAGTGCATGTTCAACGCGCAGAAGTTGCTGGGCCACGTCCTCAAGGGCGCCGTGGGCGGCCAGTTGGGTGGCTCCCGACGCCGCAGCCGCCGCTCAGTCAGCGGCTTGCCGCGCGGGCTGGAGACTCAGGTGGGCATGGGTCTGATCGCGCTGGCGGTCGCCGCCTACGAGCATTTCACCCGTAGCAACGCCCCTTCGGCTGCCCAAGCAAGCTCAACCAGCCCGCCGCCGTCGCCGGCCGGGTTACCTCCGCCGGCGCCCGGCGCAGAGGAAAACACGCAGGCGCTGCACCTGTTACGGGCGATGATTACCGCCGCAAACGCCGACGGCGCCATTGACGCCGACGAGCGTCAGGCGATTGTCGGCCGGGCCGGCGAGGCGGGTTTGGACGCAGCCGAGGTTGCGGCGCTGGACGCCGAGTTCGCCGCCCCGCTATCGCTGCCGCAGCTGCTGGCTCAAACCACGCCCAACTTGCGCGAAGAAACCTACGTGGCCGCCCTGCTCGGCATGACCGCCGACACCGACGCTGAAACACAGTTCCTGTCGCAACTTTCACACGGGCTGCAGCTTGATGCCGCGGCGCAGGCACGCATTCGCTCGCAGCTTGGATTGACCTAGCGCGATGTAGGAGCGGCGTAAGC
>JBBSAA010000133.1:0-7868 GCA_038252715.1 Lysobacterales bacterium
CCGGACCTTGGTAGGCGGCACCGCGATGCCGGTGGCGCTGATCGCGAAATTTGCCGATGACTACGGCGTGGAAGTGCGCCACGGCTGGGGCATGACCGAAACCACGGCCGTCGCCACCATTGGCTGCCTGACGCCGGAAGAGCAACTGCTGCCGCGCGCCGAACAACACGCGATTGTTGCGCGTCAGGGCAAATCGCTGTTCGGCGTAGACATCAAGGTGGTTGATGCCGAGGGCGCGACCTTGCCGCGCGATGGCGAATCACATGGTGAACTGCTGGTGCGTGGCCAATGGATCGCGAGCTCGTACTACCGCAGCGAAGGTTCACCGCTCGTGGATGGCTGGTTCCCCACCGGTGATATCGCGACGATTGATGCCGACGGCCGTATGCAAATTCGCGATCGCACGAAGGACGTTATCAAATCCGGCGGTGAATGGATCAGCTCGATTGATCTGGAAAATGCCGCGATGGGCCATCCCGCGGTCGCGATGGCGGCGGTCGTGGGACTCAAGCATCCCAAGTGGGACGAGCGTCCGCTGATGCTGATCGTGCGCAAGCCAGGGCAGTCGGTGGAGAAAACGGACGTGCTGGCCTTTCTTGCCGAGCGGGTGGCGAATTGGTGGCTGCCCGACGAGATCCTGTTTGTCGACGCCCTGCCCGTGGGAGGCACCGGAAAAGTGCAAAAAGCGCCGCTACGGGAAAAATACCGCGAGTTGTTTGCCGCCAACTAGCGGGTGGGCTCTTGTCGCCAGCAAGCTGGCTCCTACGACAACGTAGGAGCCAGCTCGCTGGCGACAAAACGCCCGCACGTAGGGGCCAGCTCGCTGGCGACAAAACGCCCGCACGTAGGGGCCAGCTCGCTGGCGACAAAACGCCCGCACGTAGGAGCCAGCTCGCTGGCGACAAAGCCGCGATTTCTCCCCAGCCAGCGTCGGATGTTAGATTGACGGCAGGGAATTCATTGGCTGCTAGCGGCCGCAGGGGCGAACATGTCAGTTCAAAACGTCAGTCTAAGCGCCATGTTTGGCTGGATCGGCACGGCAGGCCGGATGCTGAAGTCCGACTGGCGTCGCTTTGTTGCCGCCGCCTTCTGGATGTTGTTGGTGGTCCTAGTCCCGATCGCCATTTTCATGGCTATTGTCTTTGCGTTGGGCGTGTTCCCGCCGGCGCAGGGCGAGACGCCGTTCGGTGAGGACATGACCTGGTTTTGGCTGAGCTACGGCGTGCTCATCGTGTTGAGCCTGGTTTTGCAGCCGCCCTTGCTGGCCGGCTGGTTTGGCCTGTGTGGCGACGTCGATGTCGGCCGCAGCGGCAGGGGCCGCGATATCTTCGTGCCGTTCCGCAACCGCGAGCTTTGGATCCGCAGCCTGATGGTCACGCTGATCGCGCTAGCGATCGGGGTGCTGCTGTTTTGCGTCACATTGTTGCCGTTCCTTTCGGGCTTGATGGCCTTCCAGTCAGAAATGGCTGGCTACCAGGCGGCCGCGATGGCAGGGGCGCAGGTGCAGCCGCCGACGCCGCCCTTGGGCTTCTTCGTGGGATATTTTTTCTTCATCTTCGCCGCCTGCGGACTGCAGATGGTTACGCTACTGGCCTTGGCTGAAGTAGCGGCGCGGCCTACCTCCGCCTGGTCGGCCCTGGTGCTGGCAACGCGTGCGATAGCGCGCAATTTCTTCAAGTTGGTGCTGTTTGGCTTTTGCGCGTCGATGTTGTTTTGGGCAATCTTGATGATCGTCATCCTGCCGCTGGTACTGCTAGGCGTCGCCTTGGCGTTTATCAGCCCGGTGCTTACCGCAGTCGTGGTTGGCGCCGGTTACCTAGCGCTGCTCGCCTTGATCTATCCGCTCATGTTCATCGGCCAATACCTAATGTGGAAAGGCATGTTGACCGACCCCATGCAGCCGCCGGTCATGGCGCTCGATGCCTGAGGCCGCGCAAGTACGGTTTTGACGTTATAACCAATTGCAATACTTCATTCACTCCATCACTACACCTTGGGGAAAATTGTGCTGACCAAACTGGGAATCGACACGTCCAACGTGGCGTCGCGCCTGCCGAAGCTTGTCCTGTTCCTTGCTGTAGTCATGGTGCTGCTGATGATCTTGTTTGGCTCTTGGTACACGATTGACCAAGGCGAACGCGGCGTCCACCTGCGCAACGGTGCCGTGGTCGGCAGCGCCGAACCCAGGCTGGGCTTCAAGTTGCCGATCTTCGACACCATCAAGCGCGTGAACGTGCAAAACCTGACCATGCAGTACAACGCGGTGCAGGCCTACAGCAAGGACCAGCAGACTGCAGTCATCCGCGTGTCGGTGAGTTTCCATGTACCGCCCGCCGACGTCACCAAGCTCTACTCCGAATACGGCAGCATCGAGGGCTTGACTAGCCGCCTGCTTGATCGCCAGGTGCCGACCCAAGTCGAGAATGTGTTTGGCCAATACACCGCTATTTCAGCCGTGCAGAGCCGCGTATTGTTCGTGCAGGACGTTACCAATGCGATCCGCAGGACGGTCAAGGGCCCCATTGTTATTGACGGCGTGCAGGTCGAGAACATTGATTTCTCCGACGCTTACGAAAAATCGATCGAGCTGCGCATGCAGGCTGAAGTGTTGGTGCAGACCGAGAAGCAGAATCTCGAGAAAGAAAAGGTCAATGCCGACATTGCAGTGACGCAGGCCAAGGGCCTGGCGGATTCCAACCTCGCGGTTGCCCGCGCCGATGCCGAGGCCACGCGCCTACGCGGTACCGCACAGGCAGACGCGATCCGCGCCAAGGCGGAAGCGCTGGCACAAAACCAGAATCTGATCGAGCTGACCAAGGCGGAGCGCTGGAACGGCGTATTGCCGACGACAATGATTCCAAACTCGACGGTGCCATTCCTCAACGCCAACAAGTGACCTTGTCGTGTTCGACCTTCGGGAAGGGCATGGGCCCATGAAGCCCGCTGAATTCCTGAAAGTGTTGCTGCGGTCGACTGTGCTGTAGTCGACAGACGCGTGGGCCACTGTGTAGCAGCCAGATGTGCGGGCGACGGACGGAGGCAAGCAAGAGTTCAACACCAATTTCCCGTTGGGAGAGCAGGTGCAGGATGTCCTCTAGTCGTGCGGCCCTGTAGGAGCCAGCTTGCTGGCGAAAGATCTCACGCTTGGCACGGGCCACTAATGTCGCCAGCAAGCTGGCTCCTACGAGGGTAGGGGCTAGTTAAAGTCGCCAGCAAGCTGGCTCCTACGAGGGTAGTGGCTAGTTAATGTCGCCAGCAAGCTGGCTCCTACGAGGGTAGGGGCTCACGTTGCCGACTTCACTCTCCGCGCAGACGCAGCGTCAGGCCCTTGAGGAAATTGCGCAGGATCTGGTCGCCGCATTGGCGGTAGTGCTTGTGCTCGGGCTGCCGAAACAGCGCCGACAGCTCGGGCTTGGTGATGGGGAAACCCGCGTCGTCAAAGACTTGGTGCATGTGCACGTCCTTAAGCTCGAACGCGACCCGCAATTTCTTCATTACAATGTTGTTGGTGACGCGCTTTTCAACCGGCCGCGCGGGCAGGCTGTCATCGCGGCCGCGGTAGAAAATAACCAGCCCGTCCAGGAAGTGCGCCAGCACGCGGTCGCTGCACTCAACGTACCCGGCGTCCTCTTCCTTCTTCATGAAGGCGAGCACCTCATCCTTTTCAATGGCAAATTCGGGATCGACCAGCCGGATGATCTCGATGATCTTGGCATCGCCAAGGTCAAGCATGTACCGGATGCTGCGCAGGATGTCGTTGTTGGTCATACGGGGTCCAAGCGGCAATGGCGCCGCGCGAGGTCCAGTTTACTCTGCTGACAGTTCGGGCGCAGCGACTCGATTGATGTTGACGTGGGCTTGTTCAAGCCAGGGCTGCAATGACTGCTCAGCGCCAGCGGTTCCGAGTGAGTGGCGACGCCCTAGTCAGCCTCCTTAAACACACCGCTACTGCCGGAGATCCTAAGTCGGGCGCGCAGCCGGAGCGCGACGTCGGATTCCGATTGGGTTTCGCGAGTTGCACGCCAATGCGACCGGTGTGCTTAGCATCAGGGCAAGCGCATGCATGCATCGCTCAACCAACTCGAGGCCGCCGATTCACCGCCGTCGTGAAGCTGAACGCAGTCGCGCGGTGCAACTACCGTACGCGTGGGGCGGAAAGCCAGTGTTAGCGCCGCCGTCGTCATTGGCCCCGCGCTATTGCTTCAGCTTCCAGCCGGTCTTGAAGATCCACCACACTGCGAACAAGCAAAGAGCCAGAAAGCCGAGGATCGCGGCGACGCTGACGACGACGTTGACGTCGGCTTGGCCATAGAAGCTCCAGCGAAACGCGCTGATCAAATAGACGACCGGGTTGAACAAGGTGAGCTGTTGCCAAAACGGCGGCAGCATATTGATTGAATAGAACGCGCCGCCGAGGAAGGTCAGCGGCGTAACGATCATCAGCGGGATGACCTGCAGCTTTTGGAAATCATCTGCCCATAGGCCGATGATGAAGCCAAACAAGCTGAAGGTGACGGCCGTTAGCAGCAGGAAACACAGCATCCAGACTGGATGCGCGATTTCGTACGGCACGAAGACGCGTGCCGTGATCAAGATCAAGATGCCCAAGATGACCGACTTGGTGGCCGCTGCGCCGACATAGCCAATCACGATCTCGACGTAGGACACCGGCGCTGACAGTAATTCGTAGATCGTGCCGGCCCACTTGGGCATGTAGATTCCAAACGATGCATTGGAAATGCTTTCGTTGAGCAGGGCCAACATGATCAAACCTGGGATGATGAAGGCGCCGTAGCTAATGCCGTCCACCGCGCCCATGCGCGAGCCGATCGCGGCGCCGAAAACGACGAAATACAGGGACGTCGACAGCACCGGCGAGGCAATCGATTGCGTGAGGGTGCGGAAGGTGCGCGCCATCTCAAACCGGTAGATCGCGCGGATCGCGTGCAGGTTCATGCGGCGGCTCCTTGCTTGCCCGAGTGAACCAAGTTGACAAAGATATCCTCGAGCGAGCTCTCGCTTGAATGCAGGTCCTTGAAATCGATCCCTTGTTCGGCCAGCCGGCGCAGCAGCGGCGCAATGCCGGTGTCCTCGCCTTGCGTATCGAAGGTGTAGACCAAGACGTGCCCGTCTTGGCTTAATTCAAGCGGCAAGTCGGCCAAGTCGATGGGAAGGCTAGGCAAGGGCGTCTGCAGCTGCAGCGTGAGCTGTTTCTTGCCCAGCTTGCGCATCAGCACCGCCTTGTCCTCGACCAAGATCAGCTCGCCTTGACTGATCACGCCAATGCGGTCGGCCATTTCCTCCGCTTCTTCAATATAGTGGGTCGTCAACAAGATGGTGACGCCGCTTGCGCGCAGGTCGCGCACCATTTGCCACATGTCCCGACGCAGCTCGACGTCCACGCCGGCGGTGGGCTCATCAAGGAAGAGCACGGTGGGTTCGTGCGACAGCGCCTTGGCGATCAGCACGCGGCGCTTCATGCCGCCCGAGAGCGTCATTATCTTGCTGTCTTTCTTGTCCCATAGGGACAGGTCGCGCAGCACTTTCTCGAGGTAGGCCGGGTTCGGCGGCTTGCCGAATAGCCCACGGCTGAACTTCACCGTCGACCAGACGGTTTCAAAGGCATCGGTCGACAGTTCCTGCGGTACCAGCCCGATCATGCCGCGAGTGATGCGAAAATCGCGACGAGTGTCGTGACCGTCGACTAACACGGTGCCGGCTGTCGCGGTAACGATGCCGCAGATGATGCTGATCAGCGTGGTCTTGCCGGCGCCATTGGGCCCGAGCAGGGCGAAGATTTCGCCGCGCTGGATCTCGAGGTCGACGGATTTGAGCGCCTGAAACCCAGAGGCGTAGGTTTTGTTGATTTTCTGGATAGAGATGATCGGTGGCATCGAAGTTCCGGTACTTGCAGCAAGCGACATCCTATCCGATACCGCGGCGCCGTCGCGCCAAGTCGGCTTGCGAAAGGCTTGCGAGGGGCAAGGCGGCAAGAGATCGACAGCACCGCCTCACAGCTATCCAGCGTGACTCAAGTGCTCGTAGAGGATGATCGATCCGACCACGATCAAGATCACGCCGCCGACCATTTCGGCGCGCTTGCCGATGACGGCGCCCAAGACCCGGCCCAGCATGACGCCCAAGGTCACCATGCCAAAGGTGCATAGGCCGATGATTGCCGACACCAGCAAAATATTGACTTGGATAAAGGCCAGCCCCACCCCGACGGCCATGGCGTCGATGCTGGTGGCGAGGCCGGCTAGGGCCAGTGTAATAAGGCTGCCATGATTCGGCGCTGTGTCGGCTTCGGCGTCGTCGGGCTGCAATGATTCGTAGATCATGTGCAGGCCCAGGCCGAGCAACAGCACGAAGGCGATCCAATGGTCCCAGGCGGCGACATAGCTCGATGCCACCGAGCCGATCAGCCAGCCGATCAAGGGGGTGATGGCTTCGACAACGCCAAAAATCAATCCGACGCGCAACGCTTCGGTTAAGCGTGGGCGCGACATAGCCGCACCCTTGCCGATGGCCGCTGCGAAAGCGTCAGTCGCCATCGCGAAGCCGAGGAAAACGATAGCAAATAAGTTCATGGCGCCATTCTACCGTCAGGCGCCATCGTATTTCCCCGACCCCCTGTCGGGGGATCTAGCGAGACCGCGCTCGATTAGAGGTCACGAGGATCGCTTTCCGTTCCAATCGTGATGTCCTGCGCTTCGTTCTCGCTGGCCGGATCTTTCGACACCGGCTCGCCAAGACCTTCGTTCTCGTCCTCGGCATGGTCGGCCACGAACGCGCGGGACAGGCCGACCTTCAATTCACCGTGGCGGCGTGGGTGGTGGGCATTTCGCATGCGTGATCTCCGTAGCTTTGCCAAGGTGTCTTAGGCTATCTGGGAGCCAGCAGACATCGCGCACGCTGCTGCCATGTAGGCTCAGCAGCAAGCGAATCGACCTTCGCGGTCCAAATCAATATTTCTGGATGTCTTCTTCATCTTCGATCGGCTCATCAATCGATGCGGGTACGTCACTGCTCGCCTGACGCTTGTCACGCACGCGGCCGAAATGGCTGTCAATCATGCGCAGCAGTTTGCCTGCAGCGCCATGCACGGCGGGGTCGAGTGCCGTGGCCAATTCCGAAACGGCCATAGGCTGGAATCCTTCAAGCCTCGCTTCCATCACACAGCGCTGGTCATGCGGTCCAGACTTGCCACCCTTCTCGTCGGTCAGGTGAACTTCGACGCGCGTGATGTGATCAGCATGCCTTGCCAGCGTGTCTTGAACCATTTGCGTGACGCGGGCCACCAGTGCTTCGCGGCCCTGGATATTGTTGTCGGTATTGACCTGTATCTGCATGCGAGTCTCCGAGCGGATTGAGTTTCGAGACAGCCTGCCATCGGCTGTTGCTTGGACGGTAGCAAGTGCAATGTTAAGGCTTTAGCACGACGCGCGCGCAGGGTGCCCGCCGCGCCCGGTGAGGACGTAAATAACGGCTCGTTCAGAGCGCTTTTGATACACTTGATCCCGGTGGAGATCGAGCGAAAGAGCTCGGCCCGGCAAGTGCAGCGACGCCATTGCGTCCGCCTAGCCACCACCTGACCCGGTCTGCCGATCGCGCAACGCGACGTTAGAACTATAGGCAGCCGGACATTCATGTGCGAAAGGAGAACACCATGAACCACAGCAATAGCAATCTCAATGATCTTGTGTCCATTGCCCGCGACGGCAAGAACTTTTACGAGCATGCCGCGACCAAGGTCGATGATGCAGCGCTGAAGACGCTGTTCACTCGAATCGCGGCCTCGAAGGCAGCCATTGTCCAGGGTCTGTCGGCAGAGATTCGCGCCGAAGGCGACAAGCCGACGCAGTCCG
>JBBSAA010000134.1:0-7785 GCA_038252715.1 Lysobacterales bacterium
GATCACCGAGTTGTGCCCGAGTCCGGTATTGGGCCCACTCATCAGGAACAAGTTGGGAAATCCGTGCACCGAGGTGCCAAGGTAGGCGGTCGCGACATCACCCCAGACCGTGTTCAAATCGCGCCCGCCTAAACCACTGACTGGAAACGGCACGCCAGCTTCGGCCGAGTAGAAGCCCGTGCAGGCGATCAAGACATCCAGCGGATGCTCCTCGCCGTCTTCCATTTGTACGCCAGCCGCGGTAATCCGCGCGATGGGCGTGTTCACTAGGCTGACATTGTCCCGGCACAGCGCCGGATAAAAATTATTCGACAACAGTACGCGTTTACAACCGAGCAGGAACTGCGGCGTCAGCTGCCGCCGCAGGATCGGGTCGCGCACCTGTCGATGCAGGGGCAGCAAGAAAAACGGTCGTAGCCATTTCAGCAGCCAAGGCATCCGCGTAAACGGTATGGCGCGAGCGTCGTGACGCCAGAACGAGGCAACCCGCACGATCTTTTGTAGCAGTGGCCAGCGTCGGTAGCGCGCGCGACGGGCGGCAGGCACGGGACCGTCGGGTTTTGGCAAGATCCACGAGGCCGTGCGCTGGAACACAGTCAATCGCGCGACAAGCGGCGCTATTTCGGGTACGACCTGGATGGCGCTCGCGCCGGTACCGATGATGCCGACCCGCTTGCCGGCAAGGTCCACGTCATGCCGCCAGCGCGCGGTATGGAAGATCGGTCCCGCGAAGTCGGCGATCCCCGGAAGTTCAGGCAAGCGCGGACGGCTGAGTCCGCCGGTGGCGAGGATTAGCGAACGCGAAAAGTATATTTCCTTGCCGCCGTCCACTTCCACACGCCAGCAGGCTTGGACGTCATCGAACACGGCATTGGTGACGCAGCGACCAAAACGAAACGCATCGACTACGGCGAATTTCGCTGCGCACTGGTGCAGGTAGGCTTCGATTTCAGGCTGTGGCGGATAAATGCGTGTCCAATCTGGATTGGGCGCAAACGAAAAGCAGTACAAATTCGACGGCACATCGCAGGCGGCGCCTGGGTAAGTATTGTCACGCCAGGTGCCGCCGAGGTCGGACGCCTGTTCCAGCACGAGGTGGTTCAAACCCGCGGCCTTCAGCTTGATCGCGAGGCACAGGCCGGAAAATCCCCCGCCAACGACGAGCACGTCGAGCATAGATTGATCGGGCGCATTCTGCCGCATCGTTGGTTTCCCGGTGGGTGCGGTTCGGGGGCGGCTACCGCGTCGGTCCGAGTTTAACGGCTAGGACGAGGATTGCGCTCGCCATCTGGAGGCATTCGCAGCATTGGCTTGGGTGGCATTACTGGCACGCCTCAATCACGCGTGATTGCTCGCTTCCGTAGCGGCAATCAACAGTCCAGCCGCTGTCAGTCGGCCTGTCGGCCGCGATCAGCCGCTGACGTTACGCGAAGTCGCCAGGTAGCCCGGCGCAAGGCGCTCAAGCAGAGGTCCGCTTGACGCTTTGTCAGTGGACCTCACGAGCCGCGGGATCGGCTTGAGTAGGTTGTTTTGCGCCGAGGACCCGACGTACGCCAGCAATACCTCCGCGCCCGCCGGACCGGCTGCCATGTCGGTGGTGCCGTCATTCATGAACGCCCCCTCGCCCACGGCAAAGGACAGCTCTTCGCTGCTGAGGTCGCCGGCGAGGACCAGCAGCCAGTTTTCGTGGCGAACATTAATCCGCCAGCTTGAGCCTGGGGGAAGCCACGCACGTTCTAAAACGAAATCCGGACTTTCGACTAGGACTGTTCGCACGCTATTGCGTGGGATGGGCGGCAACGCCGCCGGCAAGGGCCTTAGATCAGCGACGGCCAACACCGCCTCGACGTTGATGTCCTGGTTGGCCGCCACATCGGCCAAAGCGAAGCTCGCCTCGCTGCGCTGTTCTACTTCCGCCACGATCATGCCAGCACCGATCGCATGCAGGGTTCCCGCCGGCACAAGGGCTGCGTCGCCTACGCGCGTTGGACGCCACGCCAGCAAGTCCGCAACCGTTCCGTCATCAATCGCCGCTCGCAAGCGCTGCGC
Source organism: Lysobacterales bacterium (assembly GCA_038252715.1). Classification (GTDB taxonomy): domain Bacteria; phylum Pseudomonadota; class Gammaproteobacteria; order Xanthomonadales; family Xanthomonadaceae; genus Arenimonas. Next base: position 2,050 of record JBBSAA010000134.1, read on the forward strand.
AGAAATGGGAGCGGCCACACCTAAACCGATCCGCGCATCGGAATCGGCTTTGAGAACCAGCCAAGCTTCCGACTTTCCGTTTGCTACGCCCATCGATGCCGCCGCCTCGTCATTGGCGCTGACCTTCACCGACATCGGCATGTCCGTGAACAACAGCTTGAGAAGCAACAGTGGTGGCTTCGCAGACGGATTGCTGCGCTCAAAACGCAGTTCGCCAATTCGTTGGTCACCGTGCGGCACTGCGCCCCAAGGCCACAGGTCAACGCGACCCCAGGGCTGCGCGATGCGATGAATTAACGCTTTTTCGATCGACATGGCAGGCTCCTGTACTCGTTCGGCGCGTAACGATTCGCAGAAATCGTTACTGAATGTGATTGAAGAATGAAGGCGGCCCGACGAACACGTGGCGTCCCTATCTTTTTTGCTTGCAGGGAACGTGCCACGAGGAAGCATTGCTGCTACGGCTCTTTTGTCGGTATTGGATTTAGCTCCAAGCGGCAGCCGCCACAGGATACGCGGGCATCCGTGACAAGCGGCGCAGGAAAGCGTGAAGAAAACGACTACGTGGAAAACTGGCAGCAATCCGCACGACATCGGGCATCCGTCCCGAGCGTTCTGCGCGTGCAATGACCAGGTCTAGCGAGCCCCGGATCTCGATGGCGAACTTTTACCGCTAAAAGCAGCGTTTTCGAGAGTAGGATTGAGCCCAGCCCACCCCCGCGGGAGAAAGACGATGCGCCCACTGCAACCGGTCTTGGTTACAACGCTACTCATCGCGGCCTGCGCGCAGGCGCAAACGCCGCCCGCCGTGGTCTTCAGCAACAGCAGCATCGGCACGCTGCGCGTGACGACCTTGGTCAATTCCCTGCAAAACCCCTGGGGCATGGCGGCACTGCCCGATGGTCGGCTGCTCATCACCGAACGTCCCGGGCGTTTACGTATTTACGCCAATGGCGTGTTGTCAGCGCCGCTTACGGGCGTGCCCAACGTCTGGGCGCAGGGCCAAGGCGGATTGCTCGACGTCGCAGTGGACCCAGCCTTCGATCAGAATCATCGCGTCTACCTGTCGTATGCCGAAGTGGGCAGCGATGGCAAAGCAGGCACCGCAGTAATGCGCGCCGAACTGGCTGGCAATGCCTTGGTCAATGGCACCGTGATCTTGCGGCAGCTGCCTAAACTGAGCACCGGCAATCATTTTGGTTCGCGCCTGGTCTTCGATAACGTCGGTCATTTGTTCGTGACCCTCGGCGAAAACTACAGCCGCATGGACGCGCAGGCGCTGGACCACCTGCAGGGCAAGGTTGTGCGAATTTGGCCCGATGGCAGCGTGCCGGCCGACAATCCGTTCGCCAGCCGCACCGACGTCGGCAAATACGTTTGGTCTTATGGCCATCGCAATCCACAGGGCGCAGCCTTCAACCCGTGGACCGGAAAACTTTGGGAACTTGAACATGGTCCGAAAGGAGGCGACGAGATCAATATTCCCGTCGCCGGAAAAAATTATGGTTGGCCGATCACGACCTACGGCATTGACTACAACGGCCAGCCGATGCCGGAATCGCAGGGCACCTCCGCACCGGGCACCGAGCAGCCAATCAAAGTTTGGGTACCTTCGATTGCGCCCAGCGGCATGGCTTTTTACGATTCGCCGCGCGTGCCGCCGTGGTACGGCAACGTGTTCGTTGGCGCGCTGGCGTTGACCCACCTCGAGCGATTGACGGTTGAAGGCGACAAAGTTGTGGGTGAGGAGCGCCTGTTGGGCGAGCTCGGCTATCGTTTTCGCGACGTCGAGGTGCTGCGCAATGGCAAGCTCTATGTCTTGACCGATGCCAACCCGGGCAAACTGCTGTTGATCGAGCCAACGCGGACTTGGCAAACGCGTGCGGTCGAGCCGCCGGTGCAAAAGCCGAAGTATCCCGAGCCGGCTAAGAAGCTGCCTAACCCGGAGCCTACGACGGCGCCACCCGTCGAAAGTCCGCCCCGAGGCGCTCGCGCGAAGCGAATAGAGCCCTGAACAGCGCTAGAAACGGCACCATAGAGGCCTGAATGGAGGGAAAGGCGGCTTTTTCCTCCCGCAAGCTTGCGCACAGCGGGCTGTCGCCCTCGCTGGAGCCCGCGCGGGCACTGGCTCTCGGGCCGCCTAACGATAAATTCATGGTCGGTTTGGTATGTTTACTCCAGACATCCATACACCCGATGTCGCACTGCAAGCAGCCTTGATCCGCGCCCCCGCGCCCGAGCCCTACCCGGCTCGCCGCCGCCGCGCCTGTTTTTCCAGCCACAACACGGAGATTCCATGAGCGAAACCAGCTTGCTACTCCAGGACATCGTCGAAGTCAGCCATGAAGGCGTGGAGTTCTATGAAGCGGCCGCTAAGGCCACCACCGACAAGACCCTGAGCGGCGTTTTTACCAAGCTCGCCAAGGCCAAACAGGACCTAGTTGAGAACCTCGCCACCAGCATGAAACCGCGCAAAGCCGGCAAGCATGTGATGGCCGATATTGACGCGCTCACCGGCACCTATGCCGCGGGTCGCGGTAAGCTCAAGAACGCGCCGGCGTCTTACATTACTGCCCTCGAGAAAACCGAAACGATGCTGCAGCAGTCACTGCACGAAGTGCTGTTTGACCGCAGCAACGACTTCGTTGTGCGCGTTTATGCCAAGCAGTACATCGGCGCAACGGAACAGCTGAAAGCGCAGCTGCGCAACAGCGTTCGCCGTCTCTGTGCCTGATTGAGCCCCCGTGCTCGAAACAAACCCCGCATCTGCGGGGTTTTTTTTGCCTGAAGCGACTCGAGCGGTATTGCTGCGAGCGAGGCGGTCGCGCTAGCCGGCGGCCTTTTTCGCTTTTGCCCGCTTGCTCTCGCGCTTCAACGGCCCACCCACCGGGCATATTTCAAACGCAAACTGGGTCAGCGTGTTGACGAGGTTGTCCGGCACCAAGCGGTACACCACGAATTGCCCGCGACGCTCGCTGGCAATCAGACCGGCATTGGCGAGCACGCCCAAATGCCGAGAAACTGCCGGCGCACTCATTTCGAAACGCGCGGCGATATCGCCCGCCGGCAGCTCCTGCTCGGAGAGGTAGGCCAGTATTTGTCGCCGTGGCGACGAGGCGAGTGCTTCGAATATCTTGTCTTTTTTCATTGGAAGACGGAATGCTGCTTTCTGGTGGCACACGAGGATCTGCTTGCCACTCTATCAGCATGGCCAAGGCCCGGCATGTGAAGCCGGGCCCGGATCTTGGCGAATAAATCGATCATCGACTTGGAATGGGCGGCGGCGCGACTGCACGTGCCGCCCGCGCCAGCGCAGCGTCGTTCAAGTTTGCCCACCCCGCCACGCGGCGACCGAAGCTGGCGATCATCACCATATTGAAGAAATGCATCGCGCCGAGCACCAGCACTGATAGCCCGACCTTGCTGCCGATATACGGAACCATTTCGTATACGGCCTTGTCGGCATCCCAGCCATTCATACGCACGCCGATGAAGCCAATGTTGACGAGGTAGAAGCCAACCACCAAGAGGTGATTGGTTGACTTGGCCAGGGTTTCGTCCTGACCAAAGCACTTCATCAAGAACACTTCGCCATTCTTCGATAGCGTCCTGGCAACCCAAATGGTCATTCCGATTGAAAGAACGATATAGAGCAGGTAACTCGCTTGCAGGTAGCTTTGATTAACGACCACGGCGGTACTCCTCAGGCTTTTGGAAATCTTTAATAGGCATATGTTTAATTAACTATATTGTTATTTCATTGATAGGCTTTGTCAAGCTATTTACCCGAAACGTCGATGGCGCCTTGTAGGAGCGGCGTAAGCGGCGATGGGTAAATATCGCGGCTTACGCCGCTCCTACATAGCCAGATCGACCGCCGTGCAACCAACGGAACGCCGAGCACGTCGCTACAGGAGTAACTAGCTCCCGCCAATCCCAACCCGCAGCAGCGACCACAGCGGGATATCCGCGCGATGCCGATAGCCCATTCGTTCGTACAGCGCTTTTGCACGCGTGTTTTGATGGCTGACATGCAAGAACGGCTGCAGGTCCTCATCGAGGATGGCATTGGTCAGCAGCGCAACCAGTCGCTGGGCGAGGCCACGGCCGAGATAGTCGGGGTGCGTGCAGATCGCGCTTAATTCCTGATGGCCTGCGAAGGCCATGCGTCGCCCCGCCATCGCGGCGAGCACGCTGCCGTCGTAGATCCCGATATAGGGTCCGAGGAGGTTCGTATGACGTCGGAAATAGAACGGATACACGCGGGCAGTGAGCGCCAACATGTCCTCGCGATGGCTATCGTCCAATGTCGTCACAGTGGGACCGGCGACTACCGCCAATCGCCGCTGGCACAGCATTTGTGAAATCGGCACCGGCGACTCGTGCCGCCACGCTGAGGACAGCGGCGGCGCACGACCCACTAGGCACACCGATTCACCTGGCGCTACCAGCCCGACAAGCTGCTGCTCGGCCTGCACATCATGGGACCCGACGGCGACAAAGGGCGCGACATCGGAGGGGTATCGCGCGGCCTCGCCGGCCCGGATCGCCAGTGCCGCATGGGCACTGGTCAGTGCCGACCACACGGGGTTGTCGAGCGGTTGATCCACGGCGAGGCCTGGGTGCTTACAACATCGGCAGGTTCAAGCCCTGCTCGCGCGCACAGGCCTTAGCGATCTCGTAACCGGCGTCGGCATGGCGCATCACGCCGGTACCAGGGTCATTCCATAGCACGCGCGCCAGCCGCTGGTCCGCCGCCTCGGTGCCGTCGCAAACAATCACCACGCCGCTATGCTGGCTATAACCCATGCCCACCCCGCCACCGTGATGCAGGCTGACCCATGTGGCACCGCTGGCGACGTTCAACATCGCATTGAGCAAGGGCCAGTCAGACACGGCATCGCTGCCGTCCAGCATCGCTTCGGTTTCACGATTGGGCGAGGCCACCGACCCGGAGTCGAGATGATCGCGACCGATCACGATCGGCGCACTGACTTCACCATTGCGCACCATTTCGTTGAAGGCCAGCGCCAGACGATGGCGATCGCCTAAGCCAACCCAGCAAATGCGCGCCGGCAGCCCTTGGAAGCTGATGCGTTCTTTGGCCATATCCAGCCAACGATGCAGCGCCTTGTTGTCGGGCAGCAGTTCCTTGACCTTGGCGTCGGTCTTGTAGATATCTTCTGGATCGCCGCTCAACGCCACCCAGCGGAACGGACCGATGCCGCGGCAAAACAGCGGCCGCACATAAGCCGGCACGAACCCCGGGAAATCGAACGCGTGGCTACAACCCACGTCGTGCGCCATCTGACGGATGTTGTTGCCGTAGTCGAAGGTCGGGATTCCTTGTTTCTCAAACGCCAGCATCGCTTCGACATGTTGCCGCATCGATTGCTTGGCGGCATCGCGCACTTCTTCGGGCGCGGTTTTCTGCTTGTCCCACCACTGCGCCAGCGTCCAACCTGCCGGCAGATAACCGTGCACTGGATCGTGAGCTGAAGTTTGATCGGTAACGGCATCAGGCCGCACGCCTCGGCGCACCAGTTCGGGCAGGATCTCAGCGGCATTGCCGAGCAGCGCAATCGAACGCGCTTCGCCGCTCTTGCCGTATTTCGCTAGGCGCGCCAGCGCGTCGTCGAGATCGGTAGCCTGCTCATCGACGTAACGGGTTTTGAGGCGCATGTCGATGCGCGATTGCTGGCACTCAATATTCAACGACGAGGCCCCGGCCAGCGA
>JBBSAA010000135.1:0-7778 GCA_038252715.1 Lysobacterales bacterium
AGTGGTCTTGGTCACCAGCGTGTTGGTGTTCCTGTACGACATCACCTTTGCTCTGGTCACCTTCGTCGTGCTGGTCGCATACATCACATGGACCATCGTCGTCACCGAATGGCGCACAAAGTATTACCGGGCCTCGGTCGAGGCCGATACCAAAGCCAGCGCCAGCGCGGTTGATTCGCTGTTGAACTATGAAACCGTGAAGTACTTCAACAACGAAGCTCACGAAGCCGAGCGCTACGACCAAAGCCTGCGGCAGATGGAAGAAGCCAACGTCAAGAGTTACAAGACTCTGGCCGTGCTGAACGTTGGCCAGGCCGCCATCGTCGCGCTTGGCGTCACGGCCTTGATGTGGAAAGCGTCTAGCGGCGTCGTTGATGGCAAGCTCAGCGTGGGTGACCTGGTGCTGGTCAACGCCTACCTACTGCAGATGGCGATGCCGCTGAACTACCTGGGCATGATGTACCGCGAGGTCAAGCAGGCACTGACTAATATCGAACGCTTGTGGGGTTTGCTGGACGAGGAGCAGGAAGTACAAGACGGCGCTGCCGCCCGACCGCTGCAGGCCAGCCGCCCACACGTGGCCTTTGAACATGTGCATTTTGGCTACGACAGCCGCCGAGAAATCCTGCACGGCGTGCAGTTCGAAATTCCGCCTGGCCACACGGTCGCCGTCGTGGGCCACTCCGGCAGCGGGAAGTCCACGCTAGCGCGCCTGCTGTATCGCTTCTACGACGTCGATGGTGGCCAGATCACCATTGACGGCAAGGACCTGCGCGCGCTGACCCAAGATTCGGTGCGCGGCGCAATCGGCATCGTTCCGCAAGACACCGTGCTGTTCAATGACAGCATTCGTTACAACATTCGTTATGGCCGGCCCGCCGCCAGCGACGAAGACGTGGAGGCAGCGGCAAAGGCCGCGCACATTCACCACTTCATCGAGTCACTACCCGATGGTTACGACAGCGAGGTCGGCGAGCGCGGACTAAAGCTTTCGGGCGGAGAGAAGCAACGCGTCGCGATCGCGCGCGCCCTGCTTAAGAACCCGGCGATCCTGATTTTCGACGAAGCCACCTCGGCGCTTGATTCGGCCAGCGAAAAGGCGATCCAAGACGAACTGGACCGCATCGCGGTCGGCCGTACCACCTTGGTCATCGCGCACCGCCTGTCAACGGTGATGGGTGCCGACCAGATCCTGGTGATGGACGCAGGCAATATCATCGAACGCGGCGACCACGCGAGCTTGGTGGCCAAGAACGGACACTACGCCGCGATGTGGCGCTTGCAACAGCAGGCGTCCGAGCTCAGCCCTGAGCCCCTGTAGGGGCGGCGTAAGCCGCGATCTTTTCCAATCCCCACCTCGGCCACGGTCAAAACAGCACCGGCATCCCGAGGTAGGGCGCGGCAAGCCAATAAATCACAGCAATGACCACCACCCAGAGCGCCATCTTGAACAAGAATCCGGCGACCTTAAACGCGAGGTAGATGCACAACAGCAGTACCGCGATTCCGACAAAAGTCATGGTTCCAAGCGCCCGCAAGATTCTGGACTGCCAGTCTAGCCTGCCGTCGCCACTTACGCGGCGCCAGACGGTCGATTCCCCGGCCAAACCCGATAGAATCACCGCCTGACCCACACGTTTCCGGCTGCCTGCACGCCCCATGACCGAACCAGCACGCCCCAGCTTCCACGGCTTCGAACAAATTCCCCTGCGCGAATACGCCGAACGCGCCTACCTCGATTATTCGATGTACGTCGTCCTCGACCGTGCCCTGCCCTTCCTTGGGGACGGGCTCAAGCCCGTGCAGCGTCGCATCATTTACGCGATGAGCGAACTTGGGCTGGGCGCCGGCGCGAAACCGAAAAAATCAGCGCGCACCGTCGGCGACGTGATCGGCAAGTTCCATCCGCACGGCGATAGCGCTTGCTACGAGGCGCTGGTGCTGATGGCGCAGCCGTTCTCGTATCGCTACCCGCTGATCGAAGGCCAAGGCAATTTTGGTTCGACCGACGACCCGAAATCCTTCGCCGCAATGCGCTACACCGAGTCCAAGCTGACGCCGATTGCTGAAGTGCTGCTCGGCGAATTGGGCCAAGGTACGGTCGAATGGAGTGCAAATTTCGACGGCACGCTCGAAGAGCCCACGTGGCTGCCGGCCCGCCTGCCGCATTTGTTGCTCAATGGCACTACCGGCATTGCGGTCGGCATGGCCACCGACGTGCCGCCGCACAATCTCAATGAGGTCGTCAGCGCCTGCATCCGCTTGCTCGACGACCCCGATGCGTCGGTGCGCGACCTGTGTGAACACGTGCGCGGCCCGGACTATCCGACCACGGCGGAAATCATCACCCCGGCGGCCGATCTCATCGCGATGTACGAAACCGGCGGCGGCAGTGTCCGAGCCCGAGCAACCTACACGCGCGAACACAACAACATCGTGCTGACGGCACTGCCCTATCAGGTGTCGCCGTCAAAGATCATGGAGCAAATAGCGCAGCAAATGCGCGCCAAGAAACTGCCCTGGTTGGAAGACCTGCGCGACGAATCTGACCATGAAAACCCGGTACGCCTGGTCTTGGTGCCGCGCTCGAATCGGGTCGACGTTGAGTCGTTGATGGGGCATTTGTTTGCCACGACCGATCTTGAGAAAAGTTTCCGCGTCAATTTCAATATCATCGGCCTCGATGGTCGACCCCAGGTCAAGAACCTCAAAACCTTCCTCGCCGAATGGCTGAAGTTCCGGCTGGAAACGGTCCGCAAGCGTTTGACCTATCGCCTTGAGAAAGTCGAGCGGCGCCTGCACCTGCTGGATGGCTTGCTGATTGCCTTCCTGAATCTCGATGAAGTGATCCGCATCGTGCGCACCGAGGACGAGCCGCATGCGGCCTTGGTTGCGCGTTTCGGCCTAAGCGACGACCAGGCCGAATACATCCTGGAAACCAAGCTCAAGCAGCTGGCACGCTTGGAAGAAATGAAAATTCGTGGTGAGCAGGACGAGCTCGCCAAAGAGCGCGAGAAACTCAGCGCCCTACTGGCCTCGCCCGCGAAGCTCAAGAAACAGGTCAAGGATGAACTGCTGGCCGACGCCAAGAAGTTTGGCGACGCACGTCGTTCGCCCTTGGTCGAACGCGGCGTTGCGCAGGCGATGAGCGAAACCGACTTGGTGCCGAGCGAGCCAGTGACCGTGGTGTTGTCCGCGAAAGGCTGGATCCGTGCCGCCAAGGGTCACGATGTCGACGCCGCAACGCTGAGCTACCGCGATGGCGACAAGTTGTTGCAGGCAGTGCGCAGCCGCAGCACGCAGCAAGTGGCCTTCCTCGATTCATCCGGGCGCGCCTATTCCGCCCTGGCCCATACCCTGCCCTCGGCACGCGGCAATGGCGAGCCGCTGTCAGGTCGCTTCTCTCCGCCGGCCGGCGCGCAATTCACCGGCATCGCCGCCGGTGAAAACGAGGCCCGCTTCATCATTGCTTCGAGCTGGGGCTACGGCTTCGTCACTCGCTTCGAGAACTTTACCGGTCGAAACAAAGCCGGCAAGCAATTGATCAATGCCGATGATGCGGCGGATATTTTGCCGCCGGTGCCGGTCACCGATGCCAAGGGCGATTGGGTTGTATCCATTACCAATAGTGGCCACCTGCTGGCATTCCCGATCACCGAACTGCCTGAACTCGACAAAGGTAAGGGCAATAAGCTGATCCAAATCCCACCGGCCAAGCTCAAGTCTGGCGAGGAGAAAGTCATCGCCATTGCCAGCGTGCGCCAAGGCGGCGAGCTCACCTTGTACTGCGGCCAGCGCAAGCTCGTGCTCGGCTGGCGCGACTTGCAGGCCTATGAAGGCGCTCGTGCCTCGCGCGGCAATGCCTTGCCGCGCGGGTTCCAGCGAGTGGACTCGGTCGAGGCAAGCTGACCCGAAACTTTGACGCAGGCTAGCCATGAACGAGAAAGGCACCGAGTCACTCGAAGGCCTGCTTATGCGGGCCGCGACTGAGCCGGCTGCGCGACCAGATTTCTACGCTGCACTGCTGGCGGCGGATGTGTTGGTCATTGGCAACACCGGTGAGGGCGAAGGCCCTGGCGAGCACGTGGTCAAGGCAGGAGCGAACATTCAAATCCAAAATTGGTCGAAGCCGGATGGCTCGATGTTTGTTCCTTTCTTTTCCTCACTGGCGGCACTGCAACACGCCATCACCGACGAAGTGGGCTATCTTTCGCTGCCGGCGCGCTCACTGTTCGAAATAACCGCCGGCGCGAGCTTGGTCCTCAATCCGTCGTCGAGTCACGGCAAAGAATTCTTCCCCGAGGAAATCCAGCAGCTGCTGGCGACGGGTCTGGCACAGTCAGCACACACGCGCGTGGTCGAAAAAGATACGCGCGTACTGCTTGGCCAGCCGAAACAGCGGCCCGAGGCGCTACTGACGTCGTTACGAACGCTCTTTGCCACTCGCGCTAACGTCAAATGCGCGTATTTCGCACTGATGCACGACGCCAGTGTCGACTCAGTCCCGCACCTGATCATTGGAATCGAGCTTGAAGGCGACGAGGTGCGGCTGATGCAGGAGGCTGGCAACGTCGCGGCAGGCCACGCAGCGGATTTTGGTCCCGTCGACCTGCTTCGGATTCGACGCCCGGGCACCGGGCCCGCGCAGTATTTCTACGACGACTGCGAGCCGTTCTACCAGCGCGCCTCGAAACCCGGATTCTTCGCGTCCCTGTTCAGCAAGCGCTGATACCGAGCTGGCCCCCACGTAGGAGCCAGCTCGCTGGCGACCCGCTGCGCGCCGTGGCGAAGCTCTGTGTGCACGGGAGCTGACCTTGTCGCCAGCAAGCTGGCTCCTACGACATCATGCCTTCGCTCGGGAACCCCTGACACGTAGGAGCCAGCTCGCTGGCGACCCGCTGCATGCTGTGGCGAAGGTCTGCGTGTCCTTGCGGCAAATTTATCGCCAGCGAGCTGGCTCCTACGAGATGATGCCCTCGCTCAGGACGATGGATCCCAGCGTGCGCTGGGATGACGAGCTCAATATTTAAAGCACTCTCCCGACACGTAGGAGCCAGCTCGCTGGCGACCCGCTGCGCGCTGTGGCGAAAAGCTACGTTCCCTCGCGACGAATTTGTCGCCAGCGAGCTGGCGCCTACTAGAAACTAGGTGGCGGCTATATGTACCCCCGCCACGGCGCGTCCGGACGGGTCGGCGGCATTCTTGAAGGCGGCATCCCACTCGATCGCCGCGGCGGTAGAACAGGCGATCGATGGACCACCGGGCACCGTCGCAGCGCAGTCGTCACCGGGGAAAGCCTTTGCGAACAAGCGACGATAAAGCAGCGCTTCCTTGGTCAAAGGCGGGTTGTAGGCGAATTCCGCGGGTGCCGCTGCCAACTCCGCATCGCCAATGGTGAGCTCAGCATGCGCTTTGAGCGAATCAATCCAGCCGTAGCCTACGCCGTCGCTAAACTGCTCCTTTTGCCGCCACAGGATGCTGTCGGGTAAGGCACCGACGAAAGCGTCGCGCAATACTGCTTTTTCAATGCGGCCAGGCGACGTGCGCTTGAACTCAGCGTCCATCGACATCGCTACATCGATAAATTCCAGGTCTAGGAACGGCACCCGCGCCTCGACGCCCCAAGCCGCCATCGCCTTGTTGGCACGATTGCAGTCATACAGATGCAGGGCGTCGAGCTTGCGAACAGTCTCCTCGTGAAACGCCACTGCCGACGGCGCTTTGTGAAAATACAGATAGCCGCCGAAAATTTCGTCCGCGCCCTCACCCGATAGCACCATCTTCACCCCCATCGCCTTGATGCGACGTGCCATGAGGTACATCGGCGTCGAGGCACGGATCGAGGTGACGTCATAGGTTTCGATATGCCGGATAACCTCCGGCAAGGCGTCTAACCCCTCTTGAACCGTGAATTTGAATTCGTGATGGCTGGTGCCAAGCGCATCGGCCGCCACGCGTGCCGCTGCGAGATCGGGTGAGCCGTCCAAGCCAATCGCGAACGAATGCAGTCGCGGCCACCAGGCTTCCTCGCGATCGTCCGATTCAATTCGATGCCGCGCAAACCGCGCCGCACAGGCAGCGACCAAGGAAGAATCCAGGCCGCCCGACAGCAGCACGCCATACGGCACATCCGTCATCAGCTGCCGATGCACGGCGGCTTCAAACGCCTCGCGCAGCTGGCCAGGCGCAAGCTGCACCCCACGAGTGGCTTCATAGTCGCGCCAGCCCCGCGTCCAATAGCGCACCGGTTCACCGATGCGGCTGTCGAGATAATGACCGGGCGGGAACACCGCGATATCCGTGCAAATTCCAACCAGCGCTTTCATTTCAGACGCCACATGTAAACGACCTTCTGCATCGCGCCCGGTGTAAAGCGGGCAGACGCCCAGTGGGTCGCGAGCAATCAAATAGCGCTTGTCAACGGAATCCCAGAGTGCAAACGCGAAGATGCCATTGAGCTGACCAAGGAAGTCCGCGCCGCGCTGCCGGTACAGCGCATTGATGACCTCGCAATCAGAATCGGTCTGAAATTCATAGCGATCGCCGACCTCCTTGCGCAGCTCGCGGTGGTTGTAGATCTCACCGTTCACAGCCAACGCAAGGCCACCATCGGCTGAACGCAGCGGTTGTGCGCCTGAGGCGAGACCAACGATGGCCAGCCGCTCGTGCACCAACAGCGCCGAACTGTCGCCGTAGACGCCGCTCCAATCTGGCCCACGGTGACGCTGGCGCTGGCTTTGGCCCAGCGCCTGTTGGCGAAGTGCCGCGAGGTCGACGCCGGCGGCGATGTCAAAGATACCGAGGATGGAACACATACTTTTCTCCGGAAGACGTACAAAGAAAACGGCCCGCGCTTTTCAGTGCGGGCCGTTGGGATAGGGGCGGTGGAAGCTTTAGCTGCGCCTAATCGCCGACCCGCCGAAGCGTCCGGTTATTGCGATTGGCGTTATTGATCAGGCACGCGTTGGGACGGCCGGACGAAGTCCGAGCGATGTCAGCGAAGGGGGCCTGGGGCAGGTGCATGCTCCGATTCAACCCGATCCCGGGCTCTGGCGCAAGTCCCGGCGCGATGCGAGCATGGCTAGCCCCCGATGGATGACGCCGATGACCCGTTTGCCCCGCCTGCTGCTGCGCCTTGTTGTGCTGCTGATTGTGCTTGCGCTTGTCGCAACTGGGATCGGTTGGTGGCTGATGCGCGGCAGTTTGGCGAGCCTAGACGGCGAATTGCCCTTGCCCGGACTGAGCGCGCCGGTACAGGTCGAACGCGACTCCTTGGGCACGGTAACGATCCACGCCGCCAACGAAATCGATGCCGCGCGCGCGCTGGGTTACCTCCACGGCCAAGAGCGATTTTTTGAAATGGACCTGCTGCGTCGTTCCGCCGCTGGCGAATTGTCGGAGTTATTTGGCGCCGTTGCCGTCGACAAAGACAAAAGCGCACGCGTGCACCGTTTGCGTGCGCGCATTGGCGAAAGCCTCAATCAGGTCGCCGGCGACAAGATGCCCGTGCTCGTGGCCTACACCGATGGCGTTAATGCCGGAGTAAACGCTTTGTCGGTGCGTCCGTGGGCGTACTTGTTGCTGGGTCAAAAGCCGCGCGCGTGGGTACCGGCCGATACGGCATTGGCCGGCTATGCGATGTTCTTCGACCTTCAGGATGAAGCGAATTCTCGCGAACTCGCACTGTGGAAAATTCGTGAGGTGGTGCCTGAGCCGCTGTATCGGCTGATTGCCGCCGATGGCACGCAATGGGATGCGCCGATGCTTGGCGCGGCGAG
>JBBSAA010000136.1:0-7703 GCA_038252715.1 Lysobacterales bacterium
GGAGCCGGGGCTTGCCGGTGTCTGGGGTTAGTCATGAATCCGTCTCGCATCGCCACCGTCGCACGCTTCTTGGTCAAGTACCGCAACGCGGGAATCCTGACCGGGGTGGCACTCGATGACCCCCTGTTTGCCGATGTCGATGCCGCCACCATTCCCGATGGCATGCCCGATGATTTCGCGCGCGACCTCGAGGCGTTGGGACCCACCTTCGTCAAGATCGGGCAGTCGCTTTCAACCCGTCCAGATTTCGTGCCGGCGCCCTACATCGTGGCGCTCGAGCGTATGCAGAACGAAGTGAGCCCGATTGACGCCAGCACGGTGCGTTCGATCATCGAGGCGGAACTCGGCGTGCGCCTAAGCAAATTGTTCGATGATTTTGACGACGTACCGATTGGCGCCGCCTCGCTGGCGCAGGTGCATGTTGCAAGCCTGCACGGTGGCCGGCCGGTGGCGGTGAAAGTGCAGCGGCCCGATGTGGCAGCCAATCTGCGCGAAGACTTAGACCTGCTGGCACGCCTGGCCGGTGCCGCCGGTTTGGTCACCGACGCCGGACGACGCTATGGCTTTGGTGACTGGGTGGGTGAATTTCGCAAAACCCTGTCGGCCGAACTCGACTACCGCCGCGAAGCGGAGAACCTGGAAAGTTTCGCCCGTCACCTAGAAAAATACCCGCGAATCTACGTGCCGAAGCCGGTTTGGGACTACACCACGGCCCGGGTGCTGACGATGGAGTACGTCGCCGGCGACAAGGTGACGAAGTTCTCCGAGCTGCGTCGCTTGGAAGAAGACCTCAGCGGCGTCGCCACCGAATTGGTGCGTGCGTATCTCGACCAAGTGTTCGTGCACGGTTTGATCCACGCCGATCCGCACCCGGGTAATGTGCTGCTGACGCCCGATGGCCGCTTGGCCTTGCTGGATCTGGGCATGGTCGCGCACGTGCCGCCGCGGCTTCGCGATCAATTATTGAAATTGGTGCTCGCCATCGTCGACGGTCGCGGCGAACAGGCCGCCGAAACCTTCATGCACCTCAGCACCCGGCTGGAGGATTTCAACGAGGGCGGTTTCACGCGCGAGATCTCGCAATTGGTGGCGCAGTATTCGTCCTCGCACGGGCGTGGCATGTCCGAAGGCCGCCTGCTGCTGGAGCTAAGCCGCATCGGCGCCGCCTGCGGCCTGCGCTCGCCGCCGGAGCTGCCCTTGCTGGGCAAGACGCTGCTGAATCTCGAAGCAGTGTGCAACGCCTTGGCACCGGATCTTCCGGTGGAGCGTGTCATTGAGGAGCATCTGCAAGATGTAATGCAGCGGCAGGTCAAGGGCATGTTCTCGCTAAACCGCATCGCCAGTGACGCACTTGAAGTGCAGGAGCTGGTGCGCGAATCACCGCGCCGGCTCTCGCAGCTGTTGCGCACGCTGTCGGACAACCGCTTCCGCGTGCACATCACCGGGCTGGAAGAATCGCGCCTGATTGAAAGCCTGCAGAAAGTGGCCAACCGAATCAGTGCCGGGGTCATCACCGCCGCCTTGATCCTCGGCGCGGCGATGATGATGAAGGTTGAAACTAGCGTGCGCCTATTTGGCTACCCGGCGTTCGCGCTGATCTTGTTCTTGGTCGCCTTCTGCATGGGCACCTTCCTCGTACTCAGCAGCCTAGTCACCGACCGCCGCGCGCGCCCGAAGGAAGATCGCGATCCAATTTAGCGCAAAGGCTCGGCCCAAACCCGAAAGCCACCCGCGCCACTACCAATGCAATGTAGGAGCGGCGTCAGCCGCGAGCTTTTCATCTCACGCCACGCAATCGCGATGAACTGGAAGATGCGGCGGCGCTTGTCCAGATAGAGAGATCGCGGCTGACGCCGCTCCTACGATGCGGGGGGACGAACGCTGGCTGCTCGGCGCTAGTTTGATTTCCAGGTGGCGTCTGGATAAACAATCGTCTCCGAATCACTGCCGGCGGGGACTAGGTTGGGGCCGAGGCTGGCGGCGCAGTTCTCCTTCTTCACCTGCACCATGCCGGACATCAACTGGTAGGCCGCATCATCGGCGTCCTTTGACTTGGCATCGGTGGCGATGACGATGTTTCCGCACTGGCCTTCGTTGTGGACGGTGATAGCCGGAATCAAGGCTCTAGCGGCAGCATCGGCCAGCGCGTTGAATTGCACCGGATTCATCAGCGCAGTGTCGGCGGTGATGCGGATCTTGAATAGAAATAGCTGCTTGTAGAACGTGTAGGCCAGTGACTGCCGAGGCTTGCCGTCCAGGTCAAAGCCGATTGCCAGTTTCCGACCCGCAAACGGATGCTCGGCAAACAGCGCGAGGACGCGAGCATCGAGGGAGGACGAGTCGCCGGCTTTTGCGGTAACGGGCGTCGTCGCATTCGGAGTCGGTACTACCGAGGTCGCTTCGGATTCCGATTCGGCTGCATCTTTCATCGTCGCGATCGGAAAATCGACGCTTTCACCAAAAACAACCGAGGTATAGGTGTTCTTCTGCGCGGCGTCCTCAATGGCTGCTTTTACTTCAGCCATGGACTGCTCAACAGCCGCGGCCTCAGGCGAGCGCCCGGTTGGATAGACAAAGACATCGAAGCGTATTTCCGGTGCGTCATCGATGCGGTAGTGCAGTCCGACGCCGCTGGGCCAGTTCTCAGCTGAATAAGACCGATCAACGAAACTCAGGCCCGGCGCCGACGTCGGATACACCACGACGCTGCGGTCGATGAACTGCTTGGGCGCTGCGGTCTTTTCTTTCTTCGCCGTCGCTGCCAACGGCAAGGACAACAGCAGGGTGCAAAACAGGACCTGAGCAAGGCGCATGGCAGTTCTCATCTGGACATACCGCCAGCTTACAAGACCCTGCGCTTCGAATAACCGGCAATGTGCGCGCTGGCAGGACGCGAGGTGACCATTTGTGCCAACTAGAGCGGGCTCATCACTGCTATGACGCAGGCATTTTCGTGTTGGTCAATCGCGCCGCCAACCCGCTCCAGCGTTGCGCGCGGCGGGCGATGCCCTCGCGCAGCGTGGCCTCGGTCGCCCAGACGGTCACGGCTTGGCGGCAGCGGGTGAGGCCGGTATACAACAACTCGCGCGACACCGAGCGCGCGCCGCGCTCGGGTAGTGCCAGGAATACGCGTTCGAATTCAGAGCCCTGCGATTTGTGCACGGTTAGCGCAAAGGCCGATTCGTGCGCGGGCAGGGCGGAAGGCAGCCAAGCGCGCGGGCCGCCATCGGCGTCAAACCATACGCGCAGCGTCGGTTCGACTGGCGCTCCATCAGGCGCGGCGTATTCGCGCCACGCGATGCCGATGTCGCCATTGAACAGTCCATGGCGATAGCTATTCTCGGTAATCAGAACCAGCCGGCCATGGAAGAAACCGGTGCCGCGTCGCGCTGGATCGAGTGCGGCGGCAACTTGCGCGTTCAAGGTCTGGCTGCCGGCTGCACCCTCGCGCACCGCGGTGAGCACGCGGAACTGTTTCGCTTCCGCCAGCGCTGCCGTAACTGTGGCTGCCGTTGCGAGGCGTCGGAATGCCGGCAACGCGCTTGTCAGAACCGCTTCACCAATATTGCGATCGCCGCCCTCGCGCCACGTGACGCTCCGAAACGCCTCGGTCGACAAGCCATGCAATGCGGCTTCGGCCTTGCCATCCCGCACCAGTTCCGCAAGCGCGGCAACGTCGACGTCGGCGCGCTGCCGATGGCTGTGCGTCAGGTGCACGCGAGCCGCACGCGCCCCCGTAGGAGCCAGCTCGCTGGCGACAAGATTCGCTTCGGAGTCAGGGTTTGTCGCCAGCGAGCTGGCTAATACGAGGGGTGACGCAGGCAGCGCATCACACAGCGCCGCCAACACATCGCCGGTTTCGACCGACGGCAACTGATCGCGGTCGCCGATCAGCAGCAAGGTTGCCGAGGGCGACACCGCTTCGACCAATTTGCACATCAGCGGAAGATCGATCATCGATGCTTCGTCGACGATGACCAAATCGGCGGGCAAAGGATTGGTCGCATCGTGGCGAAATTCGGTGCTGCCCGGTTGCCAGCCGAGCAGGCGATGCAAGGTCTTGGCCTCGGGCGCAAGCGCCGTCGCTGCGGCTTCATCGAGTGTGCCCGCCAAGACCATTTGCGCCAGCGAGTCGCGTACCGATTCCGCCAGACGCGCCGCAGCCTTGCCGGTCGGCGCCGCCAACGCAATCGTAGGAGCCAGCTTGCTGGCGACAAGCTCTAGCTCTGGCGCGAACTTGGTCGCCAGCAAGCTGGCTCCTACGTTGCTGGGGTTTGTCGCCAGCGAGCTGGCTCCTACGTGGTGGGCGTTCTCGGCGAACAACACCAACGCACGCGCCACCGTGGTGGTCTTGCCGGTGCCGGGTCCGCCGGTCAGCAGCAGGAAATGTCGGCCTAACAGCGCGCGCGCCGCATCGGCTTGGGCCGTATCGGCGCCGGCTGCTTCTGGAAAAAGTTCTGCTAGTCGCGTTTCGATCTGAGGCGAGACCGCGCTGGGCGGTGTCGCCAGACGGGCGCGAATCGCCGCGGCGAGGCGCAGCTCGTAGTGCCAGTAGCGGCGCAAGGATAGGGCGTCACCGTCTAGCATCAAGGGCGTAGGAGCGAGCTTGCTGGCGAGACTCTCTTGATCTTGCGACGACCTTGTCGCCAGCACGCTGGCTCCTACGAGGGAAGTGCTTGTCGCCAGCAAGCTGGCTCCTACGAGGGGAGTGCTTGTCGCCAGCACGCTGGCTCCTACGGGGGGAGTGCTTGTCGCCAGCACGCTGGCTCCTACGAGGTGCGTGCACCAGGGTGACGCACGCAGCATCGTCAGCCACTCGTCTAGCGGCGGCAACGCCGGTAGTTCGCGCTCGGGCGCTAGATCGAGCAACAGCTCCGAAACTTGCGACAGCGGCAGCTGACTGTGCCCTTGCGCGAGCGCACGGCTGCACAGCGCCGCGGCTGCGAGAACGGCGTCGGGCGTCTCCGGACGTAAACGATCCAAGCTAACGCCCAACGCGTGGTCCACCGTGCGCAGCCAGCCGCCGCGAAGCAATTCTTGCAGCAGGCTCATGCCGAGGCTCCGGTCGGTGCCGAAAATAGCGCGTCGAGCGACTCCACCAGGGCCACCGGCAGACGCACGGCGTGGATACCTGGCGAGTCGGGATCGGCCATATCCAAGCCGCGCGAAAACAAATAGCGCACGCCACCCAAATGCTGCTCGGGATCGTAGGCCGTGCCCAGGCGGAAACGCAGCCAGCGGTGCAACGCCAAGGTGTAAATCAGGTATTGCAAGTCGTACTCGCTGTCGCGTACCGCCTGCGCCAGCGTCGCCGGGGCGTAGTCGCGCAGCTGGTTCGACTTGTAGTCGAGCACGTAATAGCGCCCCTGGAATTCGTAAATCAAATCGATGAAACCGGTCAATAGGCCTTCAAGCTTGCGGCGAGCGCCGAAGGCTTGGCGCTCCGTGACCATGCCGTGGGCATGCAGCACCGACAGGAAGGCCGGCACCGCCGTTGGCGCCAGCGCGAGATGGAATTCCAATTCCGCGCGCTGCGCGCCGGCCGGCAGCTGCGACAGGCGCGCGCCTTCGGGCAGGCGCACATTGAGCGTGTGGGTCACCAAGGACGTCAGCAGGGGCACGCCCTCGTCCAGATCAGCTTGGCTGGCATACCCTTGGTCACGCAGCGCTTGTTCGATCACCTGCAATTGCCCTTCCGGTGGCAACAGCGCCTGCCAGTCACGCCACGCCACGACGTCCACTAGCTCCAGCGCCGTGTGCAGCGCATTGCCAAAACGCGCGCCAGCGAAACGCGACGACACCAGTGGCATGGTCGATTCAATTTCATCGCTGGCGCCACGATCCTGTGCGCCGCTATCTTCCCGAGCGAGCTGCGAGAAACTATAGATCCACCAATCGCGATCCAGTCCGCGCTGCGTGATCGCTGCCGGTGGCGTGGGCAAGTTCAACGGCTGCAGATCGGCCGGGCTGAGTGCTGCAATCACGCTAGACGTCGCCGCGGGAATCACCGCAATCGCACTAGCATTACCCAGCAGCGCCGCCTGTGCCAGCAAGGCCGCGCTGCGCTCGTCGATGCCCTCGGCATCCGTCTTGGCGACCTTGCCCGAGGCCGGATCGCGATGCAGCAGCCAAGCCAAGGGCGTTTTCTCGACGTCTTTCGCCGGACCCCAGGCCACCCAGGTCGCCAAGCGCGCGCGCGTGAGACCAACATAGAGCAGACGAATCTTTTCAGCGCGAGTCTCGTCCTTGTCGGCGCTGTCTTCGCGGCCGTCTTTGGCCGGATACAGCTGCGACACCCGTCGCGTGTGGTCATGGAAGCTGGCCATCGGCGGGTGCGAGCGAAACCCGCTATTGCCGCTGGTCGCCGCGAACGGCAGGAACACCAAATCAAATTCAAGTCCCTTGCTCTTATGCAAGGTCAATATCTTTACCCGTTCGGCGTCCGACTCCAGCCGCAGCAGCTCACCTTCGTTCTCGGCATCGGCATCGCGGATGCGTTGATCCAGCAAATCGGCAAGCCCGACCAAGCCCAAGGTTTTGGCCTCCGCGTCCTGCAAGGCCTCTGCCAGCTGTAGGTAATTGGTCAGGCGTCGTTCGCCATCGCGCAAGGCCAGCAGGCGCGGCGCGCCGAGTGCGGCCAAATCGTTGATCAAGGCTAGCGGTCCGTGCCGCTGTGCGCGTTCACGCCACTGTTGCAGTCGATCTTGCCAGCCACGGTGAACCGTCTCGTCGCGGTCGAAGGTGGCAATAGCGATGGCGTCGAGTCCAAACAACGGCGCGGCTAAGGCCGCGCGTAGCCGCGACTCATCGCCAGGATCATTGAGCGCAGCGAGCAACCAGCGCAGATGCCGGGCTTCGTCGGTTTGAAACAGGCTGCGCTTGCCGGCGGCGACGCTGGGAATGCCGGCCATCGCGAGCGCCTGTTGAATGCGCGCGCCGTCCTCGTGACGTTCAACGAGGATGGCGATATCACCCGGGCGGATACCCACCGATTCGCCGCTGGCGTTGACGCGCAGCAAGCGTCCGGCGGCGCCGTCGAGCAACTGCTGCCGAATCGTCGCGACGCAGGCCTGCGTCGCCGCATCGCGGGCATCACGCTTATTGCCGGTGATCTCAAACAACACCAAGTTCAGCGCCGGCACGGTGGCGCCCGACAGGCGCAGGTCGGTATCGAGGCGTTTGCCGCCGGGGCTAACCGGCGTGAACTCAATCCCTTCCTGCGCGAAGGCCTGGGGTCCGGCCAAATCAAACAGCGCCTGCACGGCAAGGAGCTTGGCCGGGCGCGAACGGTGGTTGTGCGCCAGCGTGTGTCGATTCGTTTTGGCGACTAACTTTGCTGCCGCCAAGTAGGTAAAGACGTCGCCGCCGCGAAAGCGATAAATCGCCTGCTTGGGATCGCCGATCAGGAATAGGGCGCGGCCGTCCTTGCCTTCGTCGTTGGAATACGGGGGGCCAAACAGCCGGTCGAAGATCGACCATTGCCGCGCGTCGGTATCCTGGAACTCATCAAGCAAGGCCACGCGATACTGCGCCTGCAGACGCGCGGCGAACTGATCGCCATGCTCACCGGTCAACGCATCGGAGGCGCCGCGAATCATGTCGTCATAACCCAACAGGCTGCGCTCGCGCTTGATCGTGGCCAGGCGGTCATGGGCGAAGTCCACCGCGTCGTGGATGAGCGCGATATTCCGTTCTTCGTTGAC
>JBBSAA010000137.1:0-7700 GCA_038252715.1 Lysobacterales bacterium
ACCTCGCGCTTGTTGTTATAAGCCATGACTGAGTCGTTGTAGGCCTGGCGGGCAAACGCGACGCGGTTTTCGGTCGACGTCAGCTCTTCGGTCAGCTGCATCATGTTCTGGTTGGCCTTCAGATCTGGGTATTGCTCGCTGATGACCATTAGGCGACCCAGCGCCCCGCCCAAGCCCTGCTCGGCGCTGGCCAGCTGGTTCATTGCCGCCGCGTCGCCCGGGTTGGCCTTGGCTGCTGCGAGCCCAGTGACGGCCGCTGCGCGCGCCTGTACGACGGCTTCGAGGGTTTCGCGCTCGTGCGCCATGTAGCCCTTGGCCACTTCCACCAGGTTTGGAATCAGGTCATAACGACGCGTGAGCTGCACATCGATCTGCGCAAACGCATTCTTGAAAGCGTTACGGGCGGTGACTAGACCGTTGTAAATGCCGACGCCCCAGAGGGCGGCAATGACAATCAGGACGAGCAGGACAAGCATGATCATGACGATTCCCGTTGTTCAGGCCGATGCGGCGGGTGCAGGCTAGAATGCCAGCAGAACTCAAGCATACGTGGGTAAAGATGCACAAGAAAGTCGCCGTCGCCCTACTTCTGTCCCTGCCGCTGGCACTGGTGCCTGGCCCGAGTCGGCAGGACGTCTCGGCAGCCGCGCGCCGCGTCGCCGCGACGCCGTCGTCGACCGCCGCAACAGCACCAACGCCAGCGCCGCCGCGGCGCGCCATCGCCGATATCACGCTCCAGGCGCGCGAGGTCGAGCGTCTGGCGCAACAGGTCGTCAGCCAAAAGCAGCTGCCCGGTCTGGCAATGGCGATTGTCCAAGGCGACAAGGTGGTGTCGATGCGCGCTTTCGGCGTCACCGAATCGGGCGGCAACCAACCGGTGACCAAGGACACGGTGTTCCGACTCGCCTCCTTGTCCAAGGCGTTCGCCGCGACGCTCAGCGCGCAGCTGGTTTCAGAGCAGGCGATGGGTTGGGACACGCCCATCATCAACCAGCTGCCCGCGTTCAAGCTGCGCGACTATGCCGGCGCGCAGAAGGTGACCGTCCGCGACATCCTCAGCCACCGCGTTGGCCTGACCCGAAATACTTATGACCGCGATCTCGAGCGCGACCAGCCCTACGAGCTACTCGCCGAAAAACTCTCCGACGCACCCATGGCCTGTACGCCGGGCGACTGCTACGCCTACCAAAACATCGCCTACAGCCTGATCGGTGACATGGTGTTTGCCGACACGGGCGACTTCTATAGCCATCAGGTTGAGAAGCGCCTGTTCCACCCGCTGGGGATGTACGACAGCACGTACGGCCGCGACGCGCTGGAGTCGAGCCCGAGCTGGGCGCGGCCGCACGTGCGCCGCGGCAGCGGCTGGGCGGCGGTACGACCCAAGGAAAGCTACTACCGCATTCCACCGGCGGCCGGCGTCAACTCCAGCATCAACGACATGTCGAAGTGGTTGATCGCACAGCTTGGTCATCGACCGGACGTCCTGCCGCAGACCGAACTCAACGAAATTCATACCCCGCAAGTGAACACGCCCGGCGAGATGCGTGGATCACCGTGGCGCCGCGAGCGCCTGACCAACGCCTATTACGCGATGGGTTGGCGGGTGTTTGATTACGCCGGCCACACCCTGCTCTTCCATGGCGGCGCCGTGCAGGGCTATCGCGGGTTGATCGCTTTCCTGCCTGACCAAGACGTCGGCATCGTCGTGCTGTGGAACAGCGAGAGCGCCGCGCCCTCGGGTTTGTTGCCCAGCTTCCTCGACCGCGTACTGGCTATCCCCACTAAGGACTGGCTGGGCGTCGAAATCGTGGAGCCGGTGGAAGAAAGCCACGATTGATCGGCGAGCCTTGAGGGGCAGGGTGCACGGAACCCCTGAGCGTCAACTATCTCGAAGGATTGAACGAAGGAAGTGAGGTCCATGCCTTCGGTCAGGAGGGGGATGGCGTAAGTCCGGCACCGCGACGACGCCTTTGGACAAGAAAAAAGCGCCTTGCGGCGCTTTGTTCTTTCGATACTTCCCGTGCCCGGGAAAGTCTCCCTCCCCGCCTGGGCTACACGGGGAGAGAGTCGAGATTACAACAATCGGGTTTGCCCGAATTACATCGCCGGAGCGACAGGCGCCATCGGAGCCGGGGCAGCCTTCTTCCTGGAAGCCTTCTTAGCAGCCTTCTTCTTCGCCGGCTTTTTAGCAGCCTTTTTGGCGGTTTTCTTGGCAGCTTTCTTGGCGGTCTTCTTAACAGCCTTTTTAGCTACCTTTTTCTTGGCGGCTTTCTTGGCGGTCTTTTTGACTGCTTTCTTGGCGGTCTTCTTGACTGCCTTTTTTGCTACCTTTTTCTTGGCAGCTTTCTTGGCGGTCTTCTTGACTGTCTTCTTGACTGCCTTCTTGGCGGTCTTCTTCGCGGCCTTCTTGGCCGGCTTCTTGGCAACCTTCTTGGCGGCCTTCTTCACGGTCTTCTTGACTGCCTTCTTGGCGGTCTTCTTTACAGCTTTCTTCGCGGCCTTCTTGGCCGGTTTCTTCGCAGCTTTTTTGGTAGCCATGGTCAACTCCTCGTCAGTTGGCTTTTGGACGCCCAGTCTCAAAGGCACCGTTGCGAGAGGATTCCCGCAACGCACCGTCGCCCGGCCGAAGCCTGGCGGCGGATAGGGGTGCGGCGCGTCAGCGCCGCGAATGAAAACGCCCGGACCAAGAAAGGTCCGGGCGTCGGGATCGGGGATTCGCGGTGTGTCCGCGATGTTTTTTTAGAGGAAGCGGGGCCTGTGTCCACCGGGCCGATGTTCTGGGCGGGGGTCATCTGGGCAGAGCATGTTGTAGACAGTTTGCTAATCACTCGCTTCCGCAGGGTTGGGTCTGCTGAGGCGAAAGCTAATCACGTGTTTTTACGATGTCAACAACTTTACAAAAATAATTCCCTGCCGGCGGCAGTTGCAGCGGCCCGCGGTGGCCCAACTTTTTGCTGGCGACGAGTGGCGTCGATGCCACCATATTTTTCCGTGCAGAAAAAAACACCGTGAAAACGCGGCTTTCTTTGCCGCAGTTAAAACCAATTGGCATTTTCTTCAAAGCTCGAGCTGTCGGCGCAAGCGCCATCGGCGACACTTTTCGGGGCATTCGACAGCGGTCGCAAACAGCCGCCGAAAATCCGCCGAGAAGGTCGATTTGCGCGAAACTGCGCAAACTTTTCCGACGCCTAGACGACGCTCAAATTAAATTTCGGCAACTTCCGGCGGCGAATCGGGAGCGCAGAAATCACTCCGTGCGTTGCTGACGGCGGCATCGGCGGAAGACGAAAAACCGGACTGTCGAGCATCAGCAAACCACGATTCCATCCTCGCGCGCCGTTCACCCGGCCAACTCGCGAGGGCATCGATGGACGTTCCAAGCGACACCAAGTGCCGGAAACGAAACCGGCCGCACAAGGCGACCGGTTGGGTAACGCACACGCAGTAGACCGGAGTTCAGCCTTCGTCTTCGAGCAGCTCGGCGTAGTCGTCGGGCGCCAGCAGGTCGTTGAACTGATCCATGTCGTCAGGGGCGACGACGAAAATCCAGCCCTCGCCGTAAGCGTCCTCATTGATCGTCTCGGGCTTGTCCGACAGCGCTTCGTTCACTGCGACGACCTTGCCCGAAACTGGGCTATAGACGTCGGACGCAGCCTTCACCGATTCAACCACCGCAACGGCGCCGCCGAGGGTAATCGTGTCGCCGATATTGGGCAGCTCGACATAAACGAGGTCGCCCAGCAAACCCTGCGCGTGGTCAGAAATGCCAACGGTCACTTGGCCGCTGTCCTCGATACGGGCCCACTCGTGGGACTTGAGGAATTTAAGATCGCCGGGAATCTCACTCATGGCCATGGCCTCGGGGCTGCAGTTAGGGGGATGGTGCGTGCCGACAGTTTACCGGGTCGGCGCGATTGTGCGACAGGCCTGCCGAGGAATCGGCGTCCTGCCAACGCTGCCTCACACGCCGGGCTGGGCGGCGCCATCACGGACGAACGGATATTTCACCGCACGCACTGGTATGCGCTTACCCCGAATATCGACTTCTACCGTGCCCAGCTCGCCACTGGGCACGCGTGCCAACGCAATCGACTTACCCAGCGTCGGCGAGAACGTGCCCGAAAGAATTTCGCCGGTGCCGGCAGCGGTGAACACGACCTGGCCGTGACGCAGCACGCCCTTCTCATCCATCACCAAGCCAATGGTCTGCCTCGGCACGCCGGCCGCTACCTGCGCCTCGAGCGCAGCGCGACCGATGTAGTCGCGACCTTCGTCGAAGGCCACCGTCCAGGCGAGGCCCGCTTCGAGCGGACTGACCGACTCATCCATGTCCTGCCCGTACAGCGCCATGCCCGCTTCCAGGCGCAGCGTGTCGCGCGCACCCAAACCGGCCGGCGCGACGCCAGCGGCGACAAGGCGATTCCAGAAATCCACCGCCTGCGACATCGGCACTAGGATCTCGAACCCGTCCTCACCCGTGTAACCGGTTCGCGCGATGAACAGGCCGTCAGCATCGACGGCCACGAATTTGCCCAGCTTGCCGGCGGCCTTCGCCGCATCGGGCGACAGCAGGCCAAGGACTTTCTCGCGAGCCTTCGGCCCCTGCACGGCGACCATCGCCAAGTCACTGCGCTCGCGAATATCGATCGCGAACGGGGCGGCTTGGGCGGTGATCCAGGCCAAGTCTTTCTCGCGAGTCGCGGCGTTCACGACAACGCGAAAATAGTCTTCACTCATGTAATAGACGATCAAGTCGTCGATCACGCCACCGGTGTCGTCGAGCAT
Organism: Lysobacterales bacterium; assembly: GCA_038252715.1. Lineage (GTDB taxonomy): Bacteria > Pseudomonadota > Gammaproteobacteria > Xanthomonadales > Xanthomonadaceae > Arenimonas. Next base: position 4,789 of record JBBSAA010000137.1, read on the forward strand.
GCACGAGTACAGCGCCTTGCCCGGCTTGGTGAGCTTGGCCACGGAATTGGCGATCAGGCGATTGAGGAACAGGCGGACGTTCGCACCGTGCAGGTCGAGCACGGTCATGTGCGAGACGTCGAACATGCCCGCGTCGCGCCGCACTTGGTGGTGCTCGTCAATCTGCGAGCCATAGTGGATCGGCATGTCCCAGCCGCCGAAGTCGACCATCTTGGCGCCGTGTGCGCGATGGGTGTCGTTGTAAATCGTCTTCTGGGTCATGGCGGGTCCGGACGGCGGGAAAGGCGGTCATTATCGCAGAGCCCAAACGCACACGGGATGCCTAAGCACCCCGCGGACTCCATCACTAGTAGTACGGCGAAGGCCTAGGCGGCTGGATCGACTTTCAAGGTCATGCTGTCGACCGCGATGATCCGGACGCGGGTACCAGCCGGCAGGTCAATGCCCTCCACCGCCCAGAACGCGTCGCCAATCTTCACGCGACCTTGGCCGTTGACGATCGCCGATTCCAACGCGAACACCTGCCCGATCAACTGCAGGCCGCGGCGGTTCAATAGGGGTTGATCCGACGGTCGTTCCTTGCCGCGAAAGAACTGCCAGTACACGCCGATCGAAATGAAGGCCAGCGCCACGAACGCAATGGCCTGCCAGATCGGTGCCAGCGGCAGCAGCCACACCAGCACGAAGGTGCCGGCGGCAGCGAAGCCCAGCCAAAGCAAGAAAGCGCCGGGAGCGAACGTCTCGGCGCCCATCAGCAGCAGCGCTGCGCACGCCCAGAAGATCATTTCCTTGCTCATGTCAGGTTCCCGGCACGCGCGGCGGCTTGGCCGCGATGGTTGCCTGCTGCTTGCTTAGGCTTTCCTTAGCCAGCTCGGCAATGCCTGCGATCGACCCCATCACACCGGTGATTTCGGTCGGCAGGATCATCAGCTTCTGGTTGGGCGAATGCGCGAATTCCTTCAGCGCCTCAACGTACTTCTGCGCAATGAAGTAGTTGATCGCCTGAACATCACCCTTGGCAATCGCGTTGCTGACCATTTCGGTGGCCTTGGCTTCGGCTTCGGCCAGGCGCTCGCGGGCTTCCGCTTCGCGGTACGCGGCCTCGCGCTTGCCTTCGGCTGCAAGGATCGCACTTTGCTTCTCGCCTTCGGCCTTGAGGATCTCGGCTTGGCGGAAGCCCTCGGCTTCCAGGATGTTGGCGCGCTTCTCGCGCTCGGCTTTCATCTGACGCGCCATGGAATCAATCAGGTCGCGCGGCGGCTGGATGTCCTTGAGCTCGATGCGGTTGACCTTGATGCCCCACGGATGCGTTGCCTGGTCGACGACGCCGAGCAGCTTGGCATTGATCTCGTCGCGCTTCGACAGCGACTCATCTAGGTCCATCGAGCCAATCGCAGTACGAATATTGGTCATCACCAAGGCGATGGAGGCCTGCTCAAGGTTGGAGACCTCGTACGCTGCCTTGGCGGCATCGAGCACCTGGAAGAACACCACGCCGTCCACCTTCACGACGGCGTTGTCCTTGGTGATCACGTCTTGAGACGGGATCTCCAGCACTTGCTCCATCATGTTCACTTTGCGGCCGACGTTCTGGACGATCGGCACCAGCATGTGCAGGCCAGGCTCCATGGTGTGGGTGTACTTGCCGAATCGCTCAACCGTCCATTCGAATCCCTGCGGGACCATGCGGACCGCCTTAGCGATGAGGATGACGCCAACCAACAGCAGTACGATGACCAGGATTTGCATGGGGTCCCCCACGGTTTCAGTAATTGCCAGTATATGCCGCCGACCGGCATCACCGGGCTGCGACCCTTTCCACTGATTGGGCATCTAGATGCATGTGACCCCAACCTCGTCCTTCGCGATCGACGTGCCCGACACCCTGCTGGCCCGAGCGCGGCGCGGCGAGGCAGCAGCGTTCGAGCAGCTGTGCCGACTGTTCGAGCGACCGGTCTTCACTTTGGCGCTGCGTCTGTGTGGGCAGCGCGAAGAGGCCCAGGACGTCCTGCAGGAAACCATGATCAAGCTGTATGGCCGGATTGCCGATTTTCGCAGCGAGTCGCCGTTCTGGGGCTGGCTGAGGCAAATCGCGGTGAACGAGTCGCTGATGAGGCTGCGTAAGCGCAGTCGGATGCTGGTCGATGACGAGTCGGTTGAGGCTGACTTGGAAGCGCACGACACCCTGCTGCCGCCGGCCGCCGCTGACGCGGCATTGCTAGGACGAGCGCTGGCTCAATTGCCGGAGACCACGCGCAGCGTGATCTGGCTTTACCACGCGGAAGGTTTTACCCATGACGAGATTGCCGCCGCAACGGGCAAGTCGATCTCGTTTTCCAAATCCCAACTCGCGCGCGGCACCCGCAAGCTGCGCGCACTGCTACAGATAGATACCGAGGTGAACGCCCATGCCTGATGACCGATCCTCCATTTCCGGCGCTCCGCGCGGCATTGAAATCAGCCGCGCTTTCGCCGGCTTGCCGCTGGAAGCACCGATCAGCAGCGCTTGGCTGGCGATGGTTCAAGCTATTTCGTCAGCACCGCGGCGCCCACGCTCGCGCTGGCCGCTGGCATTGGCGGCGACCCTCGTGGTCGGCGTGGCGATTCTTGCTGTGCCGCGCGAGGCCTCGACACCGGCAACGGTCGCGCAGTCGCCGATGTCCCTGACTCCGGCCAGCCGCAACAGTCAATTGGTGGCGCTGATGTCCCAATCAGCCCAACTGGAGCGGCTGGTCGCCGTCGCAAGCGACGATGGCACCAGCAGCGCCAGCACCGCGGCCCTGAGCATCGCGCTCGAAGACGGCCTCAAGGGCGTGGATGGCGAATTGTCCAAGGCCACCGATCCTGCCCAGCAGGTGCTTCTGTGGCAGCAGCGCGTTGACTTGCTGCGCGACGTCGCCCGTATTGAAACC
>JBBSAA010000138.1:0-7591 GCA_038252715.1 Lysobacterales bacterium
CACTGTGAAGCTGCCATTTCCTGCTCGCGACAAGTGTAAGCCATGGCCACTCCGCCCACTGTTGTACCAAGATCCGGCCGTGGGCTCCTTCCAAGAACTAACGATAGTTGACTCAAAATGAAATGAGTCAACATAAGCTGGAGAGCTAAAATAAAATGTCGAAACGTTCGAACGAGAAGAGCCACTTGTTGCGCGAATTCTAAGGAAAATGCTCTTTCCCCAATACGCCGATACATCTACCGAGTATGACGCAAACGAGTTGCACCTCCTCCCATATGGGCACACGCTTGACCTCCCATCGATGGACTGGAGCTTTTGCTCTCGACCAGTCGAAGGGTCGAATACAAGAACTGCGACGTTAACCCCGCCGATAGAAGCGCTGCCAGACGAGCCGAGCTCATCTCCCAACTTCGCGTCAAATACTAAGAGCTTGCCCGGTACAATAAAAACTCTCTGCTCAATTTGTCTGCAAATTGTCCAATCACCAACACCATAACTCTCATCTGGCATTAACCTAGCAAACCTCCCATTCGAAGGCTCTGCCGCACTATTCGGCACGTCAAGACTTCTTGGCGTAAACGGGGTCATCGCGCTACCGCATAGGTCCGAGGTGACAGACCGATTTACGTAGGCCTGTCTCCAGGACCAGCCGTTCGCGCCGTCAGCAAAGTCTGCGTTCACAATCTGCGCCCGACAAATCGCAGGCATTAATAGAAATAGCATCGCTACTGTGCGAAAGAATTTTTGCGTCATGTCAGCTCTCAACGACCTATTAGCGCCATGCGGCAGGGAACTAGATATAGTCGAGTCGGACTATTCGCGTATGTAGTATTTATCTGAGATTGTTGTAGGAAAATCCCTACACCGCCTACTTTCCGGTCTCTAATTTTTCGTCGGCCTTAATGGGCTCGAGGGCTTTAAATTTCTTGCCGTAGTCGTCTGTAAGTCGACGAGCCTCGATCGGATTTCTCACGACGGTCGGAGTGATAAGCACCAAAAACTCACTGCGATTGTCCGCTCTATTTTGTTGTCCGAATAGTGCTCCGACAACAGGAAGTCGGCTTAAGAACGGAAGCCCAGAAGACCCATGGCCGTTCTCAGTCTTGATCAATCCCGCCAGCATGACGGTTTCGCCATCCTGAATCACAGCTTCGGTCGTCAGCTTGCTGGTATCCACACTTACGTTCCCTCCAATTCGCGTTGAGTCACTAGACGGAGAGCTAATCTCTTGAGTGATCTCCATAAAGACTGCGCCGTTTGCGCTAACACGCGGCTTAACTTTAAGTGTGATGCCGGTCTGCCGAAATTGAACTTGACTAAATGCGTTCCCCGGGTCTGAATTGCCACCATTGTTGATGATGGTACTGACAACTGGAATCTGTTGGCCAGAAGTGAGATTTGCTTCAACATTACTGCGCACAAGAACCGAAGGCGCAGAAATGACACGCAACTGCGAAACCTTATCTAGGGCGTTGACGATCACTTCTGCGCTAGGACCGACAAAAGTGAAGCTGCTGCCCGCGTCACCGTTTGAATTGCGGCCGACGCTGGTGCCATAGGTGCTCCAGTCATCGATAGCCTGGGACACCTCCCTTATCGGGCTCGCAATATCGTTGCCAAAGAACCAACTAACTCCGTAAGCCAGAGCCCCTGTCAACTTCACCTCAATCACCTGTGCCTCAATATGCACCTGCAAAGGCATCACATCGAGCTTTTCAATCGCGCGGCGAATGGACTCCCACTGCGTCGGGCTCGCGCGCACTAGCAGTGAATTGCTCTCTTCCACTGCGCTGACGCCAACGTCGCTGCCGCCGGCCACGCTCAGCGTGGAGTTGCTAGTGCCGCTACCGCTGCCGCCACTACCGGCGCTCTCCGCCTTTGCCGCCGACTCCAAGGCATTCGAGGCATCTGACTTGTACGCCGGCATATCCGTGGTGCGGATTTCGACCGGCTCCAAACCAGGCATCAGGGATGGGGCAGTGTTCTTGGACTTGTTGCTGCCATTGCCGAACACGGTGCCCAGCTGGTCGGCTAGATCGGTGGCTTTAACGTAGTTGACTTCATAAACATACAGGCGCGCGCCGTCGCCGCCGGAATCAATGCGCTCGATCCAGCTTTGCGCTTCTCGCAAATATTTCGCCTGCGGGGTAATCACCATCACGGCGTTCTGCCCTTCTAACGGCATGAAGCGGAACATGCCCGAAATCGGTGTCTTGCCGCCTTCACCGAAAATCTTGTCGAGCTGGGTAACGACCTTGTCTGCCTGTGCGGACTGCAGCGGATACACGCCAATCGACATGCCAGCCAGCCAGTCAACGTCAAATATCTCGACCGTGCGCAGATAGTTTTGCAGCTCGGCGCGGGTGCCACCCAACACGATCAGATTGCGCGAATTGTCGACCTGCACCACCGCGCGGTCCCGCGCGTAAGGCTTGAGCAACTTTTCCATTTCCGTCGGCGAGATGAACTTCAGCGGCACCGCACGCAGCTCGTAGCCGCGGGCATTGGTGGCTGAACCGGTGCGCGGCGACAGGTTGCCAGGCACGGCTTGGTCGGCGGGCACGACGTTGTAGCGACCGTCGGTCCAGATCAGGCGAGCATTGTTCCAAGCCAACACCATTTCCAGCAACGACAGCGCCTGCGCCGAGTCCATCGCACGCGGCGTGGATAGGGTGACGGTGCCCTGCACGTTCGGCGCAATCACGTAATTTTGCTGCAGTAGATCGCCGAGAATTGCTTTGACTACAGCGTGCAAAGACTCGCCTTCGAAGTTGAAGGTGGCCTTGCCGCTGGTCGCAAATCCCGGTGGCGGCGACGCAGCGACGCGGGTATTGATCAGCTGTCCATTGCCGTTGCGAACCGTTGGCGGCGGTGCGGTGCGGGTTTCAGTCGGCGTGCCTGTGTCAACACGCACACCGTTCACGATCACCTGCTGCGGTGCGGGTTCATTTGCGGTGGGCGCGGCGCCGGTTGGCAAGGGGCCGGCATTGCGCGCCATGCGTACCGGCATCGGCGTGGCGCAGCCGGCCACGATAGTGACCAGGGCGATAAGTAGAACGGGACGGAGGGCGGGGGTCATCGTGTCACTTCACCTATTGGGAGTCGCCCACGGGCGGTTGCGCGCGCATTTGTGCGCGACGGGCTTCGATTCGACGCCGGATGGCCTCGACTTGTTCCTGCTGGCTCATTGGACGCTCAGCCTGCGGTTGCGGTTGCGGTTGCGGCGCTGCCGTCGACGGCTCTCGCGGTTCGGCACGAGCGGGGCGTGAGGCGCCAATCGGCGATCCAGGCACCGGGCCTAGCGGCGTGTTGACGCTGTTATCGGCGTTTACGTCGCCGCCATTGTCGCTGGCCGTCGCGGTTCCGCCGCCGTTGTTGAGAGCAGCTTGCGCGAGAACAGTCGGCGCCACGCCACCCTTGCCGTCGTAAACGCGCAAGTCCAGCACTTTCTGGCCGGATGGACCATCGAACACCGCACGCCGCGGTTCCAGTGCCGTCAGATGCCAGTTGGTGCCCTCGACGTTTTCACCGACGCGCACACGACGGCTCAAACCGCCCTCGTCCAAGGTGAGGATGGCCATCTGCAAAGTAGGCGTGATCATTACGCTGGTCAGTCGTGCATTGAGGTCGGACTCGCCGGCTTCGCCCGGTGCGGCGGCGATGGGTTGCGGCTTACGCCCCGGCATCAGCAAGGGGCGCGCGCCAATCTGCGCGTAATCAGCCAAGGGCCCCAATCGCGATTTGCTTGCGGACAACTTCACCGCGGGCAAGGGGCGCGCGGCACCATCCGCCGTCACGGCGGCATTGCGACCGCCGAGGCCGCCCACGGTGAGGCCGAGCACCGCCAGCGACCACGCGCAGATCGCGGCCAAGAGCAGGGTCGATGGGCGCAGCGATTCAAGCACGCGGCACCCCCGGATTGGCGACCTTGATATAACCGTAAAGATCAAAACTAACGTCGAGTGCGCCATCGGCGCCGTCGGTACCCTGCGACAGGTAGCTACGCCGCGACATCAAATCAATATTGTCGATGAACAACTGCGGGTGACCGCTTTCAAGGGCATGCATCACTGCTGCCAATTCGCTGACGCCGCAGCGCAGGCGCACCTGCATCACTACGCGCGGAAACGGCTCTTTCGCGGTGCTGTCGTTCGGCGTGCGCGCGGTAATCTGGCAAGCATTGGGATTGCCGCCCGCCGCCACGACGGTTTCCAAGCGCTGGATCAGGCCAGCGGTCGCCAACTGCTTGTTTGCTTCCGGCAGAAACCCAGGATTGTTGGCCTCGAAGGCGCGAACTTCGGCGAGCTTCTTGCGTATTTCAGCCTGCTGTGCGACTTCGGAAATCAGGCCCGCCTCCTGCGCACGCAAGCTGGTGATTTCGCTGCCCATGGTCAGCATCGGATCGGTAAACCACCAATGCACGAGCACGAAATAAGCGACCAGCATGGCCAGGGCGACACCACCGAGCACGCGCCAACGATCAGGGAGACTGCTGGGCTTTGCCATCGGCAACCTCCTGCGGCGAGCCGACGACGGTGCCGGTCAAAGTGAAGCGATCCATGCCGGTGCGAGGATCAGGCTGCATCGCACCAGCAATCGCGGGCGTGAGCAGCAGGGGTGAGGCTTGTAACAGCCCAACCAGCGCAGCGGCCTGTCGGCTTTGGCCAACCAAGACCATGCGCCCCTCATTGAACGAGATTTTCTCTAGCACAGTGTCGTCGGGAATACGCACGGTCAGGTCGTTGAGCAGTTCCATCATCGTCGGCTGCTGCGCGCGTTGACGGTCGAGAAAACTGGCGGCATCGATGGAATTGGCGAGCTCAGCGCGCTGGCGGCGCACGCTACGCGCCTGGTCAGTGGCTAACTTTACCCGCGCCTGCGCGTCAGCCAAGGCGGCGCTGCGATTCTGCAAGGCCAGCAGCATCGAGGCGAGAACGATGGCGACAATGGCTACGCCGATAATCAGGTTGGTACGCCACGTACGGTCTGCGCTCTGACCACGCTGGACGCTGGGCAACAGGTTTACACCCAAACGTGAACCATCCAAGTCCGCGACGTCGATGCCCGACAGCCCGGCCGCGAGTGGACCGCTCGCAACCAACATCGCCTGCAGTTTCGTGAGCGGCAGCACCACCAGTTCCACGCGGATCTGCTTGTTGACTGCATCGCGCGACAGCACCCGCGGCTCAAACACCACTTGCTCAGCGGCGAACGGCGTTTGTCGGTCAATCTCATGGGTCAGCACGTCGCGCAGGCGCGATTCGGCCGACGCGGGCAAGACGATGATCCGGCGCAACACTTGGCTTGAATCGACCAGCAACCAGCGCGGCACGGCACCGGCATCATCATCGAGTCGCGCCTTTAGGTTCGACAGCAGGTCCACATCGTCTGCCGGCACACGGCCGATCGGCTGGATGCGGCCATCGATGCTTGCCAGCAACTGCAAGTCGGTGCCGTCCACGCGCACCAGCAACAGGCGCGGCTGTGCGCCCAAGGTGCGGCGCAGGCTGGCGGGTAGCCACTCCAGCAAGCTGTCGCCCGCCATCCTCAGCCACCCCGGCAAGGGGCTGTCGAGGTAGCGCAGGCGCAGCGGTTCCAATGATCGGAAAAGGGCGTCGTTGGCGGGCATCAGTCGTTCTCTCCCACCCGCCAGGCGAGCGGCGTATAAATCTGGCCGAAGGCACCACCACCGCCCTGTCGGAGGATAGCGGTTACCTGGGCCTGCGTTCCGTCGCTGCGGGTGGCTCGGCTGGAAACACTATACGTGCCCGATCCCTGCCCCGATAGCACGGTCCCGTCGGGCAAGGTCGGCGGCGGCAGTCCCGGCTGCCAGGCCGCACGCTGGGCGAGGATCAAGGCGACCTGAGGCTCGCCTAGGCCCATCGCGCGCAGCACCGGCTCGGCCGCGAATGCAGCATTAGGCCGCGCGATCCCGGTGTACACGGTGACGTACGGCGCCACGGCGGCATAACTGTCGGCGTCGAAACCGAGCACCTGTTGCAGTTCGGTCACCGTTTCAAAAGGACGGTCCTTGGCGCCGTAGGGGCGCTCGGCATCCTCATATTGCGGGTCCTCGGCGCCGTTGCCGTTGCTGAGCAGATCGTCGGGATCGCGCCAATCAACGATGGCCGACGACAGGCGATCGGCCTTGATCGGATCGAATCCAACCGCCGTCATCAGTCCAGCCAGCAACTCCGGCGCGGCAAGGTTGAGATCGACCTTGCCGGTCTCATCCACCACCTTGACCTCGATCCGGTAGCCCTCGAAGTTGAACCCGTTGCCGCGGCCATCAGGAATCCAGTGCTGCAGCGGATCGGGATCTTGGATTCGCATCATCGCCACGTCCAACCCGCCCTCTGCGGCAAACCGCGCCATCGCGCTGCGCTCAAGCGAACGACTCTGCATGGCCTCGGTGCGCGCACTGAGCGCAAATACCGACACCAGCCCGGTCAGCAGTACCAGCAGCCACATCACCAAGATAAGGGCGACGCCGCGTGATTTGGCGCCGATCATCGCGGCGGCTCCTGGTTCAGCGAGGCCTGGCCCGTACCGACATAACCGGTGCCCAGACGCAGCGGCACAACGAAGTCCGGCCAGTGCCGGCGCGGATCGTCGAAACGCAGTTTCAAGCGCAGCAACGGCGGAATCTGGCCGCGCGCCTGCCAGTTACCTTGCCAGTCGGCGGCCTTGCCGGCGGCATCGATGGTGCGAAATTCGAAATCGCCATCAGCAATGCCATCGAGCAGCACCTTCGGCTCGCGTTCGCGGTCAATCGGGCCTTCCGTGGTGAGCAACTGATAGCTAAACAGCAATTGCAGGTTATTACCGGCGCGCCGCAATTCAAACGTCTGTAGGTAAGGGCCGCCGCGTGACAAATAGCCTGGCATCGCGCCGACGAACTCGACCTTGTCGCCGTCCCCGCGCAGGTACCACGCTTCGCCGGTAGACGGCTCCACTTCATAGGCAATCGGCAGCGCTGCACCGATTTGCGCGCGCATGAAGCCCTGCACCGCGCGCAGGCGTTCGCTGCGAGCGGCCGTGGCTTCGGCGCGCTCGGTGGCGCGCGTGGCGCCGCGCAAAGTGCCGAATGTCAGCGCCATTGCGAGCGCCAGCAGCGCCAGTGAGACGATGACTTCGATCAGAGTAAAGCCGGCGGAGGGTCGCGTCCTGCGCATTAGGGTGCGGCCGATGCCGTCGGCGGCGGGATCCGCGCCCGCAGCAATACGAAATGCAGGCGCTGGGCGGGGCCCGCACTGCCCCAACGGACGTTGAGTTCGATCCGAAAAAGCTTCGCGGCATTGAGCGCCTGCACGGGTTCCACGGGCACTTGGGTTGGGTTGCGCGGTGACGGGTCGCGCGCTGGCGTGATCGAGAGGTCGTAACGATAACGACCGCCGGCAAATTCTCCCTGCCGGTTACCTGGCTCGATGATTTCAATCACGCCGATCGTGTCGAGCAAGGACTGCGCATACAACGCCGCCTCGCTAGCGCTCTCCGAACGCGAGACTTGGCCCAGCCCACGCGAGAGCATCGCCAGAATGGTGCCCATCGCAATGGCAAGCAGCACAAAGGCCAGCATCACCTCGAGCAA
>JBBSAA010000139.1:0-7565 GCA_038252715.1 Lysobacterales bacterium
ATTGTTATCCAATCATGACCAATTTTTCCCCGAGCTACCTCTTCGATATTTTCCAGGTTTATGCATTCGGAGGGATTGGGAGGTCAGCGAAAGTTTCAGGAAACTCTTCAACGATCCCTGATCGCACTATTCTGTCGACGTACTGCCGACGAATCGCTCAGGACATTCAGATACCTATAGGCTCTATTCTCAAGTTCGATAGTAGGGTCGGAAGTTCTTCACCGTATCCACCTTCTCCTGCCCTGCCCATAAATTTCTCAGTGTCTGGAAGAGATGCTATTTCGGGTGCTGAGACAGTGATCTTTCGAAAGGTGGGCGCAAACTATTACTGTAGCTCGCCTGATATCTGCTCTACGTTTGACGCAAATATCTTAGACATTTCTGCTTTTTGGGGCCGATTGGTTTCTTTGCGGTTCCAAACGGACGTTTTCTATCGTCAAGTAGACGGTAAATTCGTGGGAGACCCAAACGCCTTTATCGACAATGTCCGGTTGGAACAGATCCCCGTAGCACCTTGGCCATTCAAATCCGGCTCTTGGTACAACCCCAATCGAAGCGGCCACGGTATCCACCTCTCCCGTGCGGGCAACGGCACTTACACCGTCATCTGGTACACCTACCTCGCCGATGGGCGGCCGGTCTGGTACATCAGCGAGTCCAAGCCTGCGGTCAATGGCGTATGGCAGGCGACGCTTTTCAAATCGACCTGGAACCAAAGCACGGGCACCAATAGCCTGTTGCCGGTGGGCGATGCGAGAGTACAAATGACTGATAAGACCAAGATGATATTTTCGTGGGACCTCTATTCGGTCAACGGAAACAACGCTGGCTTCGATGGCGCCGAGCCATTCGTTTTCCTCTCCGGCGGCGGCTCCTACACCGGCCTGTGGTACGAGCCCAGCTATTCCGGTTGGGGCCTGAGCTTGGAATACCTCGACAACCCGAAGGGCATCGACACCGTTGCCACGGCGTTCTACTACGCGGGCAGCGAACCGACCTGGGCGCAGGGCGCAGTGGAAGGCACGCCGACCGGCAACAAGCTGATCCAGCTCACCGAATACACCGGCATCGGACTGTGCCCGGAATGTGTTGGCCAGCAGACGCAGATGTGGCCTTGGCCGGCTGGCATGTTGTCGCTTGACCTGGATGCACAGCGTGGCTGGATCGAGGCACAAAGCCATTCGGGGGCAACGTGGAATCGAGGTTCCTTGGCGCAACCGGCAGAAATAGTGCGCATGACCGGGCCCTGATGGCTGGCTAGAGCGCCGCATCCAAGCGGCGCGGGGCGATGGCCGAGTAGAATGGGCGACCTGTTGAAAGCAGGCCGCCCGCCCTCGTGACGGGCGGACAGTCGGGTCTTGGGACCCCGCCGTTCACCGACGAGAGCCCGCGCCGCGCCGTGATCCGCTTGCCTTACCAATCCGTATTCCGGGAGCTGCTGCGTCGCGAACTGGGCGAACGCTACCGCGGCACCTTGCTCGGCGGCGGCTGGTATTTGGTGTTGCCGCTGCTGCAGCTCGCGGTGCTCGCCTGGGTATTTGGCAGCCTGCTGCCAGCCCGGGCCAATAGCACGGTGCCGTACCCGGTCTTCTTGGCGCTGGGCTTGTGGCCTTGGACCCTGTTCGCCAACGCCGCCAGCCGTAGCGCCACCGTGTTGGTGGACAATGCATCCTTGATTGGCAAAATCGCGGTGCCGTCCGAGGTCTATTTGTTTGCCCGTGTCGCCGCCAGCTTGCTGGTGGACCTGGCCGGGTTCTTGGCGGTCATTGTTGTCATTCTCCTTTTTGGCGTTCGTCTGTCGGTAGCCGGCATTCCTGCGGCGCTGGCTGGCTTGGCGGTGGTGATCGCGCTGTCGGTCGGTGTGTCTCGCTTGCTGGCCGTATTGCAGGTGTTCCTGCGCGACACCGCCACGGCCATCGGACAGATCTTGGCTCTGGGCTTTTTCCTGTCGCCCATCGTGTACGACCGTTCGCAGCTGCCGTTGGCGGCGCAGCAGGCACTGTCTTTCAATCCCTTCGTCGCACCCATTGAAACGGTGCGCCACGGCCTGATCGGTTTGCCCGTCCCTTGGACCAGCCTAGTCATTTCTGCCGCCGTTGCGGCCGTGATCTATTTGCTCGCGCACTGGCTATCGGCTCGTACCCGCGCACATCTCGAGGATTTCCTGTGACCGCGCCGCTGGTGGTCGCCAATGGACTATGCAAACGCTATCCGGTGCTGGGCCATGCGGGCGATCGCACGCATGCGCTTTGGGACCTCATGCGCGGGCGGCCGCCACGCCGCCAAGTCAGCGTGCTCGAGGGCATCGGCTTCGAAGTGCGGCCCGGCGAATCGCTGGGCATCATCGGCGAAAACGGTGCCGGCAAATCCACCTTGCTCAAACTGGTGACCGGTGTGCTGACGCCGAGCGCCGGTTCGGTAAAAACAAGCGGCAGCGTGGGTGCCTTGCTCGAACTCGGTGCTGGCTTCCACCCCGAATATTCTGGTCGCGAAAACGTGCGCATGGCCGCTGCACTTTACGGCCTAGACGACGCGACCCTGGCGCAGAAGCTGCCCGAGATCGAGGCCTTCGCTGACATTGGCGATTACCTCGACGAGCCCGTTAAGCATTACTCCACCGGCATGGTGGTCCGCCTGGGATTTGCGGTGATTGCGGCGGTGCGCCCGGCGCTGTTAATTACCGATGAGGTGCTCAGCGTCGGGGACGAAAGTTTTCAGAAGAAATGCACGCGCTGGATCGATGACTATCTCGCAGAGGGCGGCACGCTATTGCTGGTGTCGCACAGCATGTATCACGTGCAGAAGCTGTGCCGTCAGGCGATTTGGCTGCATGAGGGCCAGATCGAGGCGCAGGGTGATGTGTTCGACGTGACCCAGCGTTACCTAGCGTGGCACGAAAGCAAGCAGCGCGGCGAAGACGCCAGCGCACCCGCGCCGCCACCGCAGTCGGGTGGCTACGTGATCGAAAGCATCAATGGCGATGCGGCAGTCATCGGCACGCCGCTGCGCCTGCAGCAGGGCGATGGTCTCAACCACGAGGTTATCGTGCGGGCGCCCGCGGGTCCGGCGCCGGTGCTGATGTGCGGCTGGGTGCGCGCCGACGGAACAGCCGTCTACGGCACCAGCTCGGAAATGGCCGGCGTGTTTGCCGAGCCACTGGGCAAGGACCGCTATCGCTTTCGGTTGGTGTTCGACGCCTTGCCCCTGTTGCCGGGCAGTTATTTGTTGCGTACGCACGTGCTGGACGCTGAAGGCCTGCGAATGTTCTGCACCAGCGAACGCGAGGTGCTGGTTGCCGGCGCAACTCGCGAACTGGGCATCGCGCGCCTGCCGCACCGTTGGTTGGGTCCCGGGGAGTCGTCGTGACGGCCGCCTTGCCGACGGTCATCGTGCCCGTCTTCAACGCGCTCGATGCGCTCGATGCCTGTCTCGCGGCGCTGTCGCGGACGTTGCCCGCTGGCGCCATCGTGCTGCTCGCTGACGACGCGTCCACCGATCCAAACATCGAGCCTTTGGCACGTCAATGGTGCGAACGCAGCGACTTTACCGTGCGTTACCTGCGCCGTCCTCACAACCTGGGATTCCCCGCCAACTGCAATGCCGCGTTCGCCGAGGCGGGCGATGCCGATGTAGTGCTGCTGAACTCCGACACCGTCGTGACCAGCGGCTGGCTCCAGCAGCTGGCACGCTGCGCAGCCAGCGATGCCCGCATCGCAACGATTACACCGTGGTCTAACAACGCCGAAATCTGCTCTTTCCCCGAGTTCGTCGAGAACAATCCGGCGCCTGTCGACCCGGACCGCCTCGCCTTCGCGGCAGCAAGCCAGCCGGTGCTGGACTACCCGGATCTACCAACGGCGGTGGGTTTTTGCCTGTTCTTGCGGCGGGCGGCGCTGCGTCAGTTGGGTGATTTTGACGCCGGCACCTTTGGCCGCGGCTACGGCGAGGAAAATGATTTCAGCTTACGGGCTGCCGCAATGGGCTGGCGAAATGTGCTGTGCGATGGCGCCTATGTGGTGCACGCCGGCAATGCCTCGTTCGGGCCGCTCGGCCAGGCACCGGGCGGCGAGAACCTGCGACGCTTGCTGGCACGCTGGCCAGACTACAATGAGCGCATCGCGCGATTTATCCTCGCCGATCCGCTGCGACCCTTGCGCGAACGCTTGGCCGACCGCCTCGCTGCGCTAGAGCGCAGCGGCCCGCAGCGTGATCTTTTTGGCTAGGTAGCGATGATCGACGACATCCTTCCCTTCACTGGCGAGCGTTTTACTCCAGAGTGCGTGCGCGAAATTGCCTACGAACATTGGCATCGCTACGCCTTTGCGCTGCCGCTGGCCAAAGGCCGTCGCGTGCTTGATGCCGCCTCGGGAGAAGGCTTTGGTAGTGCGTTGTTGGCGACGGTAGCGGCAAGCGTGCGTGGAGTAGACATCGACGCGGCCGCCGTGGCGCATGCGCAGACTCGCTATGCGATCGCCGACAAGTTGGGCTTCGAACAAGCCGACGTAACAACGCTAGATCACTTGCCAAGCGCTAGCTTCGATTTAATCGTCAGCTTTGAAACGCTGGAGCATGTGCAGGAACAGGGGCGTTTACTCGACGGCTTCTTGCGCTTGCTGGCGCCCGGCGGCCTGCTGCTGATCTCGACGCCTGACAAGAAAAATACCTCCGACGCCACCGGTGTCTTGAATCCGCACCATGTGCACGAACTGTATCGCGAAGAGTTCGAATCCCTGCTCGCCGCGCGTTTTCCCGAACGCCGCTTGTACGCGCAGAAGTTGCTCTTTCAGTCGGTGCTCTGGCGAGTTGATCAGGCCGCATCGGCGGCAAGCGCTTGGGAAGCCAGCACTGAATCTGGCGGCCACGTACAGGCCGGGATCAGCTACCCGCCCACGTACTACCTCGCCGCGTGCGCGCGCGATGCCGGCACGCTCGCTGGGTTGCCAGATCTATCCTTGCACGGTGACCGTAATGAATCGGTCTACGCCGACTACTTTGCGGTAACGCGCGAAGTTTTCGCGGCGCGCGCGACCATAGCCCGGCTGCAAGAGGAATTGGCGGCATCCGTAGGTGGGCCGGCGCGATGAGTGCGGTCACCGATATCGGCGTCGTCGTCGTTACGTTCCACTCAGAGTCGACCATCGTGGACTGCTTGGAGCGATTGCTTGCCGCTGAAGGCGTACAGCGAATCGTCGTCGTTGATAATGCGTCCGCCGATAAGACGGCAGAGAAAGTCGCGTGGCTCGCCGTGCGTGATGCGCGCTTGCGCTTGGTGCGCAATGAAGAAAATCGCGGCTTTGCAGAGGCATGCAACCAAGGCGCCAGCGCCTTGGGAACGCTATGGGTCGCGTTCGTTAACCCGGATCTGTTTGTCGAGCGGAACACCCTATCGCGGCTGGCCGCGCACGCCAGCGACCACGCCGGTGCCGGCCTGGTCGGCGCCGAACTGCACGACGTCCATGGCGCACCCGATCCCGCTTCGCGTCGGCGCGACTTGTCCCTGCGCGAGCTGTTTGAAAACCGGGGTCGACGCACCGATTTGTACCTAGGTCGCGATCCGGCCGTAGACCTGCAGGCCGTAGAGGCGATTTCCGGTGCGTTGATGTTGATGCCGTTGGGATTGTTCCTGCAGATCGAAGGTTTTGACGAAGGTTATCGCCTGCACGTCGAGGATCTGGACCTATGCCGTCGCGTGCGCGAGGCCGGCTATGAAGTCATGGTCGCCAATGATGTCGTGGTCACGCATCTTCGGGGCGTGTCTAGTCGCACGCGACCGGTCTGGGTTGAATGGCAGAAGCACCGAAGTGTCTGGCGCTACTTCTGTAAGTTCGAAGCTGATGAAGTAAGCCTAGGTTTGCGTTTTGTTCTCTGGCTTGGGCTATGGGGCCATTTTCTCGCAGCAGTCGCCCGCTTAGGAATCTTGCGGACGCTGCGGCCAGCGGGCTGACTCAAGCGCCGCGGCGGCTTTTTTGGAAGCCATTTTTGGCATCGTGGCTGCGAGTTCGACTCACCCGCGCGGTACCAGTCCAGCTAACGATAGCGACCGCAGCAATGCTGCGAAAGACGGCCCCACTAGTCGAACGCATTGCTGATGCTTGAAGGCGGTAGCCCTCGGTTTCTAAGCAGGTGGTCAGTCAGCGGGCTCTGATGGCCAAAGCGAGGCTTTGCCAGCCCGCTGACGAAAGGCGGATCAGCGAGATTGGTACCTAGGCAAGTCGCACCACACATCATCAGCCTCAAGCTGAGCGATAGCGATTCACTTCATCGCGCAGCGCCAGAGCCGCCGCGCGCGCCGCGTCGGCGAAATCTTCGCCCTTGCTAGCGTAAAGAATGGCCCGCGAGGAACTGATCATCAGTCCATCGCCGCTGGCAGTGCGCGCATTCGTAACCATCTGTTCCACATCGCCGCCCTGCGCGCCAACACCCGGGACGAGGAACGGCAACTCACCGACCAGCGCACGAACTTTGCGCAGCTGCGTCGGCCAGGTCGCCCCGACCACCAAGGCACAGTTGCCGTTTTCATTCCACTCGGTGGCGATCTTTTTGGCGACATGCTGGTACAGCGGCTGACCGTCGACTAGCAGGTCCTGCAGGTCGCCGGCGCCAGGGTTTGAGGTGCGGCACAAGATGATGACGCCCTTGTCGGCCCGATCTAGAAACGGCTGTACCGAATCGCGACCGAGGTAGGGGTTAACGGTCACCGCATCGGCGCCGTAACGATCAAAGGCCTCGATAACGTAGTTCGCCGCGGTGCTGCCAATATCGCCACGCTTGGCGTCGAGGATCACTGGGATGCCCGGGTGCGTGGCGTGGATGTGCGCAATCAGGCGCTCCAGCGTTTCTTCGGCACGCAACGCGGCAAAGTGCGCGATTTGCGGTTTGAAGCAGCAGACCAAGTCGGCCGTCGCATCAATGATGGCGCGGTTAAATTCAAACACCGCATCGGGATTTCCGTGCAAATGCGCCGGAAATTTCCCCGGTTCCGGGTCCAGCCCAACGCAGACGAGCGAGTTTGCTTGGATCCAGCGCTGGCGCAGGGCGCGTATGAAATTCATCCGAAACTCCCGCTTTCGTCAATCCCGCGAAG
This sequence comes from Lysobacterales bacterium, assembly GCA_038252715.1. Lineage (GTDB taxonomy): Bacteria > Pseudomonadota > Gammaproteobacteria > Xanthomonadales > Xanthomonadaceae > Arenimonas. The sequence continues at coordinate 7,085 of JBBSAA010000139.1, forward strand.
GGGGACACGTTCTTTTACCATCGAAGTTGGACAGCCAACACCCATTACGCCGCCAACCGCGATGAAATAGGACGCGTCGCAACCCCGCCTGCGCGAGGGTAGCGGCTCGGCAGACCCGCGTCCGACTAGCGGGCGCGGGTCCGGGACTCACTTCAATGCTTTGTAACGCAAGCGATGCGGCTTCGCGCCTTCCTCGCCCAAGCGACGGCGCTTGTCTTCTTCGTATTCGCGGTAGTTGCCCGGGAAAAACTCCACGTGCGACTCACCTTCGAACGCGAGGATGTGCGTGGCGATGCGGTCGAGGAACCAGCGATCATGCGAAATCACCATCACGCAGCCAGGAAACTCTAGCAGCGCGTCTTCAAGCGCGCGCAGGGTTTCGATGTCCAAGTCGTTCGAGGGTTCGTCGAGCAGCAGCACATTGCCACCCTGAAGCAGGGTTTTTGCCAGGTGCAAGCGGCCGCGTTCACCACCCGAGAGC
>JBBSAA010000140.1:0-7467 GCA_038252715.1 Lysobacterales bacterium
ATCGGCAGTAAAGCTGAGCACCGGCGCGATCCAGCGCACGAACGCCTCGAGGATGCGGAACATCGCACTCTGCGCAGAGCGTCGACCACGACTATCCACTTGCATCGTGTACAGGCGATCCTTGGTCACGTCCAGATACAGCGAGCCAAGCTCATTCGTACAGAAATTCTGCACCAAGGCCACGACGCGCGCGAAATCGTAGTTGGCATACGCCAGCCACACGTCATCGTTCAGTTGCCGCGCTTTGGCCATGGCCCACTGGTCTAGCAACAGGCAATCATCGTGGGGCACAAGGTGCTGGCTGGGTTCGAAACCAGCAAGGTTGCCGAGCAGGAAGCGTGCGGTATTGCGAATGCGGCGATAGGCATCGGCGCTGCGCTTGAGGATTTCATCGGACACCGACATCTCATTGCGATAGTCGGCGCTGGCGACCCATAGTCGCAGAACATCGGCACCCAAGGCGTCGGTGACTTTCTGCGGCTCGACCACGTTGCCAACTGACTTCGACATTTTGCGACCAGCGGCATCCACCGTGAAGCCGTGCGTGAGCACGGCGCGATACGGTGCAACGCCGTCCATTGCGATGCCGGTCAGCAGCGAGCTTTGGAACCAACCACGATGCTGGTCCGAGCCTTCGAGATACAGATCGGCGGGTTTATGCAGGCCTTGCTCGGGCCGCGCCTGCAGCACGCATTCGTGGGTCACGCCCGAATCAAACCAAACATCTAGGATGTCGGTGATCTTGTCGTAGTCACCCGCCTCAGCACCCAACACGGACGCGGCGTCGGCGTTGAACCAGGCATCCGTACCCACTTCTTGCACGCGATCGGCCACGCCGCGCATCAGTTCCACGCTGCGCGGATGTGGTTCGCCGGTAATCTTGTGCACGAACAAGGCGATCGGCACGCCCCAGGTGCGTTGGCGACTAATGCACCAGTCCGGGCGGCCTTCGATCATGCCGGCAATGCGTGCTTCGCCCCACTCCGGAATCCATGCCACGTCTTTGATTGACGCGAGTGCATCCCGGCGAAGGTTGGCCTGTTCCATCGAGATAAACCATTGCGGCGTGGCGCGGAACGCCACTGGCGATTTATGGCGCCAGCAATGCGGATAGCTATGCGTGAGTTTTTCCGACGCCAGCAGCACGCCGCGTTCGGCAAGCAGCGCGGTGACGGTATCGTTCGCCTTCCAGATGAACTGACCGGCAAAGATCGGCGTCCCCGGCAAGTACACGCCGTTGCCGCCCAAGGGATTTACTTCCGCGGCGCTGTATTTGTCGAGCAAGCCGTATTTTTGGCCGACCACGAAGTCTTCTTGACCATGCCCAGGCGCGGTATGCACCGCGCCGGTGCCGGCGTCGGTGGTGACATGGTCGCCGAGAATGAGCGGGATATCGCGCTCGTAGAACGGGTGCTTAAGAATGACATTTTCCAGGGCCGCGCCAGTGGCACGACCAAGGACAACCTGCTCAGTGATTCCGTAACGCGCAAGCGCAGTCTCAGTAAGGGCTTCAGCGAGCACAAGCAACACGCGCTTGCCGTCACGTGCCGGGCCTTCGACCAAGACGTAATCGATCTCCGGGCCGAGGGTGACGGCGAGGCTCGCTGGCAGGGTCCATGGCGTCGTTGTCCAGATCGGCACGGCGACAATCGCATCGCCGCTGTCGACGCCAAACAGGTTTGCCAGCGCGAGCGGCGCGACCGCGTCATACGCCACGTCGATGGCCGGCGATGTTTTGTCAGCGTACTCAATTTCGGCCTCGGCCAGCGCTGACCCGCAATCGAAACACCAATGCACGGGCTTCACACCGCGCGCGAGATGGCCGCGTTCGACGATCTTTGCCAGCGACCGCAGCATGTCGGCTTCAAACGCAAAATCCATGGTGCGATAGGGTTTGTCCCAATCACCGAGCACGCCCAAGCGCTGGAAGTCCTTGCTTTGCCCGGCAATCTGCTCGGCAGCGTACTCACGGCATTTTTGCCGGAACGCGGCCGCGTCAAGTTTGTCGCCGACTTTTCCAAACTTCTTCTCAACGACCAATTCAATCGGCAGGCCATGACAGTCCCAGCCCGGAACATACGGCGCATCGAAACCGGCCAGCGACTTGGACTTGACGACCATGTCCTTGAGGATCTTGTTGACGGCGTGTCCGATATGGATCGAGCCGTTCGCGTACGGCGGGCCATCGTGCAGCACGAAAGACGGGCGGCCTTTGGCCTTGGCACGGATTTGCGCGTACAGGCCAGCGTCTTTCCACGCCGCCAACATGCCCGGCTCGCGCTTGGGCAGATCGCCGCGCATTGGGAATGCCGTGTCAGGCAGCGTGATCGTTTGTTTATAGTCTTTCTTGGTCTCGCTGGAACTCACGCACTGACTCCTAACTCTTCGTGGTCGTGCCGCAAAATTTTCCGCGCCTGTTCGGCGTCCTTGTCCATCTGTTTGACTAGCGCTGGCAATCCGTCGAATTTTTCTTCGTCGCGAAGCTTGGCGACGAATTCAACCCGCAGGCGCTTGCCGTACAAGTCGCCGTCAAAGTCGAACAGGTGTGCCTCGAGCAAAGGCTCGGTACCGAGCACGGTCGGCCGGGTGCCCAAGCTCGACACGCTGGCAATGGGCTGATCGCCCACGCCGTGCACCCAGGTCGCGTAAATGCCCATTAATGCCGGTCGTTTGCCCGCCAAACGAATATTCGCCGTGGGGTAACCCAGTTTTCGGCCTAGCTGTTTGCCATGCACCACCGTGCCTGAAATGGAGTACCGCTTGCCCAGCGCGCGCGCGGCGCCGTCCAGCTCACCGGCGCCAAGTTGCAGGCGCAGCTGCGAACTGGACACGCGTTCACCGTCGAACAGCACCGGCTCAATTTCGCGCGCGACGAAGCCGCGCTCGGCGCCGATGCGCTGCAGCATTGCGAAATCTCCGGTGCGGCCTTTGCCGAAACGAAACTCCGGGCCGACCCATACTTCTTTGGCCGACAGGCGCAACACCAGCACGCGTTCAATGAAATCTTCCGCTGCCATCGATGACAGCGCTCGGTTGAAACGCAGCAAACCGACGATATCAACGCCGAGTGCCCGCAAGCCCTCGAATTTTTCCCGCGGCAGCAGCAGGCGCGGGGGCGGTTGGTCTCCGGCAAAGAATTCGCGCGGCAGTGGCTCGAAGCTTAGTGCCACCGCCGCCGCTCCCAACTCGCGGGCGCGCGCTAGTGCGCGGCCGACCAGGGCCTGATGCCCGCGATGCAGGCCGTCAAACGCTCCGATGCAAACCACGCTGCCCTGCGGGCAAAGTGCCTCGCCCTGAACGTCACGGAACAGCCTGCTCATGGGTGAAAGTATAACTTGCGCAGGCTCAGGTACCGCGCAAGTCGCGCGGACGCAGGCCCATGGCCAGCAAGGCCAGCACGTAAGTCGCGCCGCCGCCAATGACAAGGGCAGCCAAGTGCGTCGCCCGCGTCAGGACCGGCCCGTTCCAATCCGGCCACAGCCGCAGCCCGAGCAGCAGCACCGCCACCATCGCCGCGCAGGCAACGATCAGGCGCGTCCAATGCCGCAGCCAGCCCGGCTCGACCCGGTAAACGCCCTCGCGGCGCAGGGAGCGCCAGAGCAGGCCCATGTTGAGATAGCTGGCCAGCGCGCTCGCCATCGCCAGCGCCATGTGCAGGCCGGGCACGCGGGCCAAGGCGGCAAGCCAACCGTCTGACAGATCCTCGGGCTGGTGCCAAAGTGAAAACAGCAGCGCCAGGAACAAACCGTTGAGCACCATGTTCGCGACGATCGCCGCGAGTGCTGCGCGCATCGGTGTCTTGGTGTCTTGTCGCGAATAAAACGCCGGCGCCAACACCTTCACCAGGGCAAACGCCGGCAGGCCCAGGCTCAGCGCCGACAGGGCCAGCGCGGCCATTCGCGAATCGTGGGCGGTGTACTGCCCGTGTTGCAGCAAAGTCGCAATCAGCGGCTGCGCCAAAAGCACCAGCCCGCACATTGCCGGCAGCGCGATCAGTAGGGTGGTTCGCAAACCCCAGTCCAGCGCCTTTGAAAAGCCATCGTGGTCGGTGTTGACGTGATGCCGCGACAACGAGGGCAGGATCACCGTACCCAAGGCAATGCCAAACATGCCCAGCGGAAATTCCAGCAGGCGATCACTCTGCGACAGCCAGGTTTGCGACCCGGTGATTAGAAAGGTGGCGATCCAGGTGTCGAGCAGTAGGTTGACCTGCATCACCGACGAGCCCAACAAGGTAGGCACCATCAATTTCAGGGTCTTCTGCACTTCCGGCGAGCGCCAGCCCCAGCGCGGCCAGGTCAACAGGCCCAGCTTGTGGAGCACCGGCAGCTGCACGATGAGCTGCAGCACCCCCGAGATCAGGATGGCCCAGGCCAGCGCGGTAATCGGCACCTTGAAGTGCGGCGCCCACCACAGCGCCGCGGCAATCATGCACAAGTTCATGATCACCGGCGCCACCGCCGGGATGGCGAAGCGATGGAAGGTATTGAGTACCGCCCCGGCCATGGCGGTCAGGGAAATGAACAATAAGAACGGGAAGGTGATCCGCAGCAGGTCGGCGGTCAGCTGCATCTTGGCCGGCTCGTCCTGCGAGCCCATCGCGAACAACGAGGTCACCTGCGGGGCGAGCAGCAGGCCCAGCGCCGACACCACCAGCAAGATCGCTCCCAGGGTGCCCGAGACCCGGGCAATCATCAGGCGCAGGTCCTCGGGCGAGCCCTTCTCCTTCATTTCGGTTAGAACCGGGACGAAAGCGGTCGAGAACGAGCCTTCGGCAAACAATCGACGCATGAAGTTAGGGATGCGGAACGCCACCCAGAACGCGTCCGTGGCCGCACTGGCGCCAAACGTGCTGGCGATGACCACTTCCCGGACCAGGCCCAGCAGGCGGGACACGAAGGTGCCGCCGGTAAAGCTGACCATGGACCGCAGCAGACTGGGGCGGCTCATGCCTGCGCCCGTCCGAGGTGGACCGTTGGGGCAGGCCCTGACCGGGATTGACTCAAGCCCTTGAAACCCTCATACTTTCGGGTCTTACGCCCCATCTTCATACGTCTCACGTTCAGGAATCCATCGTGGCCAACATCAAATCCGCCAAGAAGCGCGCCAAGCAGACCGTGGTCCGCAACGCGCGCAATGCCAGCCAGCGCTCCATGCTGCGCACCGCCGTCAAGCGCGTTCTCAAGGCCATTGAGGCCAACGATCACGCGACCGCCGAAGCTGCTTACAAGACGGCCGTGCCGATCTTGGATCGCTACTCCGCGCGCGGCCTGATCCACAAGAACAAGGCTGCCCGTCACAAGAGCCGCATCAACGCCCGCATCAAGGCCCTCAAGGCCGCTTGATCGCGACGCGACGCGCTCCGCAACAAAGCCGGCGAAAGCCGGCTTTTTTGTTGGCCGCGATTGGACCGAGGTCATGGCAAAGACAGCCAGCTCAGGCATCGCGCGCCATCTTCTCGCGCTCGGCGGCGTCTTCTGCAGCTTCCAGCGCAGCGTGTTTTTGATCGTCGAAGAATTGCTGGATGCGCAGCATGATCGGCCACGTGCCTTCGCGCCCGATCGCCGAGACGATGAACCACGGCTCTTTCCAATCGAGCTCGGCCACGATTTCTGCAGCGCGTTTTTCGCGCTCCTCGTCCGAAAGCAGATCGCCTTTGTTGAGCACCAGCCAGCGCGGTTTTTCGAGCATGCCCGGGTCGTACTGGCGCAATTCGTTTTCAATCGCCCTGACCTGCCCGGCCGGGCTGATTGCCTCGTCGAACGGCGCCATGTCGACCAGGTGCAGCAGGACCCGCGTGCGCTGAACATGGCGCAGGAACAGGCTGCCCAAACCAGCGCCTTCCGCGGCGCCCTCGATGATGCCGGGGATGTCAGCAATTACGAAGCTGCGGTAAGGCTCGACGCTGACCACGCCAAGGTTGGGATACAAGGTGGTGAAGGGGTAATCGGCGACCTTCGGCGTCGCGGCCGAAACAGCGCGCACAAAGGTGCTTTTGCCCGCGTTCGGAAAACCGAGCAGGCCAACGTCGGCAAGCAACTTGAGCTCAAGCCGAACATCGCGCTCCTCGCCCGGCGAGCCCTGTGTGGCTTTGCGTGGCGCGCGATTGACCGAGGTCTTGAAGTGCACGTTACCGCGCCCGCCTTCACCGCCCTGCGCCACCTTGGTCATGTCGCCATGGTTGGTAAGGTCGCCGATGATCTCGTCGGTCGCGACGTTGATGATCTCGGTGCCAACCGGCACGCGAATGGTCACGTTTTCGCCGGCCTTGCCAAACATCTGCCGGCCCATGCCGTTCTCGCCGCGTTGGGCGCGGAACTGGCGATCGTGACGGAAGTCGATCAGGGTGTTGATGTTTTCGTCGGCCACCACGAACACGCTGCCGCCGTCACCGCCGTCGCCGCCGTCTGGGCCGCCGAGCGGAATGAACTTCTCACGGCGAAAACTGACGCAGCCGTTGCCACCCGGGCCTGCGAATACTGTGATGACGGCTTCGTCGACGAATTTCATGTTGCTGTGCCTGTGAGCGGTGAGCGGTGAGCGGTGAGCGGTGAGCGTGAAGATATTACTGCGTATCGGGTGCCGGACGGAGCGCGGCCAACAGGACCACACCAGCGAAGCCTGCCCCGGAAACGAAAAGCCCCGCCAAAGCGGGGCCTTCGAAGCCAACGCGGCGGCGATTAAGCTGCCGTGACCACGCTGACGGTGCGACGCTTGTTCGGTCCCTTCACCGAGAACTCAACCACGCCGTTCGCCAAAGCAAACAGGGTGTGGTCGCGGCCCATGCCGACGTTGGCGCCGCGATGAAACTCGGTGCCGCGCTGGCGGATGATGATGTTGCCCGCTTCAATAGCCTGGCCGCCGTAGATCTTGACGCCCAGGTACTTCGGGTTGGAATCGCGGCCGTTGCGTGACGAGCCTACGCCCTTCTTTGATGCCATGACGAGTCTCCTTCAGTTAGACGGCGATGCCGGTAATTTCGATTTCGGTGTAGTGCTGGCGATGGCCCATCTGCTTGCGATGGTGCTTACGACGGCGGAACTTCACGATGCGGATCTTATCAAGACGACCATGCGATTTGATGGTGGCCGAGACCAAGGCGCCTGCGATGTTGGGCGTGCCGACGCTGATCGTTTCGCCGTTGCCGATGAGCAGGACCTTGTCGATTTCGACCTTGGCGCCTACTTCAGCATCGAGCAATTCGACGCGGAGCGTTTCACCCTTCATCACGCGGTACTGCTTACCGCCGGTGACAATGACTGCGTACATGACCGGAATTCCTCTGTAGTTATTTTTGGGAAAAACCTGCCCCGCGGTCACGGGACAGAAGCGGAATTATGGGGGAAAACCCCTTGCTGGTCAATTGCTTCTGGGCTTTTGTTGCTGCCTGAACGCCCCCAGCGGCCGGCCTTTAGGCCTGCCGGGGCTGGCACCTAGGGCTGGCGCTGCCTTGGCTAGCCCCACGGG
>JBBSAA010000141.1:0-7274 GCA_038252715.1 Lysobacterales bacterium
AGAGGACGCCCGCAAGGTGTTCGGAGGGCTGACCGAGTGAAGATATCGATCTCATCGAGCGCTGCTGACCATTAAGCGCGCACGAATGACTGCGGGGTCACTGCCACCGAGAGTTTCAGCCGGCATCGCGCGTCGCGCGCGCTCGCGAGCGACTCCGGCCTGATTCCCCCCTCGCGAATGAAGCGTCAACCAATAGCTCGCTGTTGCGCGAGAACCCAGCTCGGCACACCCTGCCGAGGGCCAGCCCTACCCAAGACCCATCGCTGTAGATGGCACGGCGGCATGTCCACGGGCGCCAAGACACCCGAAGGGAAGGCGCGCGCGCTGGCCAACCTCAAGCAGTTCCGGAGCCAGGCGTCGTGAGCGGGATCGACTATCAGCCGCCGCGGCACCCGGTGACCGGCGAGGTCAACATCGAGACCTATGACCAGTTCTGGGACTTTGTGAACTATTTCCTTTCCGTGCCGGATCCTGCGTTCGCGCGGCCGATCATCGCGGAGCTATGGGCAGTGATAGAAACCAGCGCCGATAGTGATGAGGGTTCTCGGCAGTTTCTTGAGACTTTTGCGCCGCTTGCTCGAGATTTTCTGCAGGCGGGGTTGAACGAGTCTGCCCTTGATGTAACTTGGCGGAACACGCCCGTTAGGATTTCAACAATGGCTAGCTTCCAACCGAAAATCATGTTCTGCGCATTTCTGTTGCTGCCGGCGACAGCCTTTGGAGATCAGCCAAAACCCAGTAGGACCCTTCCGAATTCGCCCGTTGTGCATTCGAAACAAATCGAAAATAGAGCAGCCACCTACGGACAACTGATTCCTTTGTTTGCGGCTCTGGGTGGCGCAATTACCACTCTGGCAGGGGTTCTTATCGTCAATTATGGTAATTCCCGCCGACTTCTTATCCAGCTTGGCCATGATGCGTCTGAGAAGGCCAAAGATCGACAGGCGGCGATTACAAAAGACGTCTATCTTGGCCTTGCTTCAGAGCTGGTGAATGCGGGCAAAGTTTTGGGCGCTATAGGATCAGCGGATTTCACCAAAGAGCAACCTGGCTTGACCCTCCATGGCCTAAGCATTGCGACAAACCAGCTGGTGCTAGTCGCTTCCGTTAGAACGGCCATGCTAGCGAGTGAGCTACTTGTATCCTACTCAGGAGCATTGACCCGACTGCTGATTAAGATAATGCCAACGGGGAGCAAACGTGCTGACGCTCAAATCGCTTCGGATCTATATGAACAGTGCAACGCCGAGATAATTCGGACACTCGCCGAAAGGAGAGCAATCTTGGAATCGGGAGTTTTCGACGACGCGAGATTTAAAGCGCTGACGAAAACTCTGGAATTTGAGCAGAACCGCACCAATGATTTTCGCGAGCAGCGAGATTTGGCTTCGCGCGAGGCCAATAGGTTGATGGCGGGTTTCTTTACTGATCTTCAATTAGAGTCAGAAAAATTAGAGGACATACAGCTGAAAGTTCTCATTTCAATCCGCGAGGATCTAGGCGGGACCGTCGACTTGGGCGCATTTGAAAAACAGATTCAAGTCAACCGACGCCGAATCAAGGATACATTAAGTGAATTTCAAATAAAGCTTACGGAATCTTTTGAGGATTCCGAGGAAGCCTAGTTCAAAGCCTGACGCTTTCCTGTAGCCAAGCCGAGCTGGATTCCGCGTCTGTGGCAGTGAAAGAAATGAATACCAGAATTAAAAGCCTTTGATACAACAGTCGCCGATCTAGTGGAACGTGGGTGCTTCGCTCTATGAGCGGACTCCAAACCTTTACCCTTTGAGTGACACAATGCCGATTGAAATATTGAATATTTCGTTTTCGAAAGGGCAGGCAACAGAGGTTGTCTATTACAGCGGCGGTCTCAGTGCGATTCCCACACCCGAAGGTTGGGCGCTGACTCCAGTTAAATGTGAAAGTGAATCGCGAGCGCTTGCGTTCAAGTCGAGTCAAGAAGTCCACGATTTCGCAACTAAGGAGTGCCTACAACGATTTATTGGCTCAGTTGTGAAATACGTAATAGGCACCGACTCACCTCCAATGGATGTCTGGGAGTCAGGACGACGTCACCCGGTGAGCGCGCTAAATGCGGCCGACTCTTGGGGCGCCATTGCTCACCAAGCAACTGAGGCAGGAGACATCGACTACGCAAACAGCGCGACTTATGTGAGCGTCTGCTTGAAAATCGCCGGATTGCGCCTGAGAGATGTGGCCAGCGGATATCACGATCAACTCAACTGGGCATTGTCGGCAAATTCGAAACCTGGACTGTGGTTTGCGAATGCCGCCCTCCTCGACCTCTACGCGGACTTCCATTCCTTGGCTTCTGAGTTGTCCTCAGCACGAGATCATCTGGCGCGAATAGCTGCAATCCATTGCGGAGCTCCAGACAAGATTGATTGCCTTTCCCGTCTAGAAGATTGGGCGAATAGACCTGTAAACTTCGCAGCGCTGAAAGAGCCACTAGTCGCGCTTCTACTTTCTGCTTCGGGAACTGAAATTAGCCCAAACTGGCTTCGGCGATTGGGTACGCTCCGGAATCAAATGCTGCACCGCACACCCATGGCGGCCAACAAGAATGTTGCTGGATTGGTCGTGCACGAGATAGAAACCAACTTGGGTAAAATCAGAACAATTCGCCTAGCAGAGCGAATAATGATAACGCCGTTGAATCAGCAAGACCCAGACCCCTTGATAGAATTTGCAACGCTGAGCGCGCATTTTGAAACACTATGCAGATCTGCAATAGCGATGGTGATGTATCCTGCGATGATTCCCACGTTTTTCGCAGATAACCCAGCCTAACGAATCCGGGAGCGTACCGTGCAACCAAAAAAGTTAGCGATTTTTCTTGGCTTTATCTTGGCGATCGTTGTGCCAATCTCGCACAGTGCGACTGCCGCGGACGTGTCCACGCTCTCGGCGACAGACATCACGAAGTTGGTCAATGATTTTGCGGACTGCGCGGGCTTCTATGATTACCTCGCTGGCTTCACGCTGGCTCAGAATAAGCCGGCAAATGCAGATGCTATGAGCAATCTGGCGAACGGAGCCAAGTCGTCAGCCCTTTATCTGCTCGGGATGGACTATGCCATGACACACCGGGATGGGCCGCGAAGGAGCTACGGATCGTTTTCTCCTATGGTTGACGGCAGGCGAGAAACCGAACTGGCCAGACTCAAGGCAGTCGAGGAGAACAATGATCAAGAGGCACTGAATGACCGAGGCGTCTACTGCCAATCTCTCCTCCCAATCCAAGAAGAAATCGTCTCGCAGATGCGGTCAGACACTGCCGACAGAGAGCAAGAGGCAAAGACGGAGCCTGGCTTGGCCAATGCATCTCCGAAGTCGGAGCCTTTGATTTTGTATCGATGCAAGGATGCGAAGGACCAAACACGGTATACGGCGACTCCAAGCGTGGGGTGTGTAGTCATTGCCATCCAAGACGCTGGCAACCAATAGTTCATCACGCGGTAACTAATGGGCGCCTCGATCAAAGGCAGGTTCGCCTTGATCCGAGCGATTGCTTGGCACTTCCATAAGCGCGGTGACGCGAAGTGAGCCCCACCATTGCATAGGGATGAGTGTTGGGAACGAAAAAAGCCGCCCCAAAGGACGGCTTTAATTTCAATAACGTAGCTTCGAAACTGGCGGAGAGGGTGGGATTCGAACCCACGGTTGGCTTACACCAACGCCTGATTTCGAGTCAGGTACATTCGACCACTCTGCCACCTCTCCAGAAGTCGAACCACCATTATAGACGGCTCAGGGTGGCCACCGCTAGATAGTCGGGGCCGCTGGCGGGGGCGCCGGCGGTTGCCGCGCCTTTGGGGACGAAGAAGAACTCGCCGCTTTCGTGGCCGGCGTACCGGATCGGAGCGTACTGCGGGGACTGCGGCAACGGCGATTTGGTGGCGCTCAAAGCCACCGAATTGGCGACCTCGCGGAACACCCGCTGGGCTTCCAGCACCCGATTATTGTCCTGAAGTACGTTCAGAAAGGCTTTCGCGAAATAGCTGTGGGTGCCAGCCCCGGCGTCCGGGACCGGCTGGATACCCCCGGAGGTCAGGGCGGTACGGGAGCGGCCATTGGCCATGGTCCGGACCCAGGTGCCCCACTGGTCGGGGGCCATGGAGCCGGCGTCAAAGGTAGGCGCCGAGGCACGAGTCATCGCCCCCGAGTAGCAGGAGTCCGCGACGACTAGCACGTGCTTGGCGGTCATCGTGTTCAGTACGTCGCTGATCGCCGCATTGGAAATCCAGGTCTTGGAATTGCCAGCCACGCCATCCACCGGGACCCAGTAGCCCTGCTTACCGGCGGCATCAATCTCGCCATGGCCGGCGTAGTAAATCAGCAGGTTGTCGTTCGCGCCCAGCTTCTCCCGCATCTCGTTGATGGCGGTCAAGATTTCTAACCGGCCAGCGTTGAGGAGCAAGTTGGTTTGATAGCCATAACGATCACGCAGCACCGTCGATACCGCGGTGGCATCGGCGCCCGCGCTCTTGAGCGGCGCGAAGCCGGCATCGCGATACGTGTTGTTGCCGATCACCACCGCATAATACCTGCCCATCTTGACGTCACGCGGCAGCACACCCGAGGGTGCGGCACCTTCGGCGGACGCGGCCGTACCCGAACTGCCCGCCGACGGAATAATGGTGAAGTCGAGCTGCGCACGCGCGCCACGCGTGTCGACCGCCGCCACCTGCACGGGTGTTCCTCCGGCAGCAACGTTGATGTCGGCGGTGAACATGCCGTTCGGCGCAATCGGCGTGGGCTTGCCATTGACCGTCAGTTTTGAAATCGCTTTCGCTTCGCTGACGCGACCGACTAATTTGCGCGAGCCGGTGCCACGCACGACGGCGGTGTTGCGGCCGCGCGTGGCGACAAAGGTCGGATTGAGAATTTCCATCGTTACCGGCGCACCGGCGAGCACAGTACCGCCGATTGCGCCGGTGTTACTGCGCTGCTCCAGCGACGCGATCTGCGTGCGCTGCGAACTGATTTGCTGCTCCTGCGAGGCCATCTGGTTTTCCAGAAACCGCGTCATTTCACTATTCTTGGCCTGCTTGGCCTGCGCAAGCTTGTCTTGGGTTGCCTGCAGTTCGGTCTGCGACGCCTGTAACGCACGCCGGCGCTCGGCCAACTGTTGATTGAGCTGCTTGACTTGTTCGCGCAAGGCCGCCGAATTGGCCTGCTCGTCCTGTACTTGGCCCTGCAGCGAACCAATCTGCTGGTCCTTGGATTTCAACTGCACCTCAACTACGGACGCGTACAGCAACTCGTCCTTGATGCCAGACGCCTCGCGATACAGGTTCAACGCAGCCGCGGTATCTTTTGGAACACCGAGGCCTTCCTCATATAAATAACCGAGGTTGACCTTCGCGCGGCCGTAGCCTTGGTCAGCGGCTTTCTTGAACCATTGGAACGCCATTCCGAAATCGGGCTCGGTGCCCAAGCCCTTCGAATAAATCTCGCCGACGTTGTTTTGCGCCTCGGCGCTGCCCGCCATCGCCTGGTCAAGCCAGACTTTCAACGAAGTCTGGTAGTTGGCGCGATCAAAAGAAACATACTCGCCGCCGCGAATCTGGCATTCGGCCTGGGTGGTGCGAATCGGTCGGCGGGCGCTGAGGAAAGTGGCCTGTCGACCCAGCGAACGGATCTGGCCAGGAAGCAGGCAATCGACGATCAGCAAGTCTTCGGCGTTCTTGACTGCTGCCAGCGGCGCCTGCACCGGCAAGCCCGCTCCGATGACAACCAAGGTCGAGGCGACAAGAACGTAAAGTTGGCGCAGCGCAGGACAAGACTTGGAAACGTTCATCGGATCGACTCCACTTCGTGATGGTGCAGTGCGCCAAAACCCTTGCGGGAGCGGGTCTAACGCTATACTCGCTGCGGGGATTTATAACCGCAATCCAGGGGAAAAGCGATGACTGCCGACTGTAATGGTTGCCTGCTGAGCCATCGAAGCTCGCCGTCCGTGGCTAGAACTTTCCTTCGGCTGGCGCTAAGCACGCTGTTGCTTCTTGGCACCTTGGCCTCGACCGCATTCGCGCAAACTTGCGACTTCGTCCCAATTGGCGCCACCACCCAAACTGGCGTCGCTGGCAGCTCGGTCGGTTTTGTCCTGCAAGGTCAAACAGCGTGCGCTGCCACGATCACCGGCACGCTAGCCGTCACCTCGGATACCACGGGCGGTGCAACGGTGGGGCCAACGCCATTCACCGCCACGCTCGATACCGATTTCAATTTCGTCGTAAATCTCGGCAGCTTGCCTGGCGGCACCGGCACGATCATTGCCGTTTGCACCAGCGGCGGCTGCACCGGCGCCCAAATCGCATACACGTTCAATACCGCCAATAATTACGTCTACACCCCGACCACACCGACCACGATCGTCAGCAATGTGCTGAGTTCTTTCACGATAGGCACAAACCTGCAGCGCAATGGCGTGCCGGGAACGTTGTCGACGGTATTCACCAATGTCACCCTCGGCAGCACGATCGCAACTGTCGCGCCCAACGGCGCCGGTACTGCGACGCAGACGGTCGGATTCACTTCGGCTGGCGCGCGCCTGCTGCGTGGCACGATTTCCTGCCCGGTTCTCTTTGCCGACCCAGCCTGCAACGCCACCGCGCCGGTGGATTACAACGTCACCGTCGAAGCCGTGGGCGTCACGCGCGTCAGCCCCGCTGCGCAGCCGGCAACCGCCGGCGTCCCGCTGACCCTGACCGCCCGTCTCGCCGGCACGACAACCACAGCGCCGGACGGCAGCACCTTGCTCTGGAATGTTGCCCAGCCACCCGGCGGCGACGGCGCGATGACCGGCACCACGACCACGGTCGGCGGCAACAGCAGCTCGACGTTTACCGCCACCGTGCCCGGCACCTATACGGTCACTGCACAAACCACCTGCACGTTCTGCGGCCCCACGTCGACCACGTTCACCGTGACGATCGCCGCGGTGCTGCGCACCTTGACGGTGACCAGCGGCAACGCCCAAACCGCACCCACCGGTTCAACCTTACCCGCGCCGCTCGTGGCGACTGCACAGGACAATGGCGTCAATGCGCCTGGCATCCTCGTCAATTGGGCCGCCACCGGCGGCGCGACGCCCAGCGCGGCGAGCAGCTTAACCAACGCGGCTGGCCAGGCATCGATCAACGTCACGCTCGGCCCAACCCCAGGGCCCGTGACCGTCACCGGCACCCGTGCCGACGACGGGACGGCGATTGCGATTTTCACCGTCAATGGCACGCTGACTCGCACGC
>JBBSAA010000142.1:0-7190 GCA_038252715.1 Lysobacterales bacterium
GTGAGTTCGATGCGTGCCGCGCCGGCGCTGCGGGCGCGAGCCTCGACCTCGCGTAACAAGGCGCGGCCCAAGCCTCGGCGCTGAGCAGCGTCCGAGATTGCCAAGGCAGTAATCCGACAGGTGCGCACACCCAAGGGCAGGTAATACATCAGGTCGTAGCTGATTAGCCCCAGCAGGCCACCGTGCACGTCGGCGACTAGCAGCTGCTGGTTTTCATCCTCGGCCAGCGCTGCGATGCGGGTGCCGGCTTCCGATTCGTCGCAAGGGTAGCCAAGCACGCCGAGCAGATGGGCCACCTCAAGCGCATCCACGGCGGTGGCTGGCCGGATTAGCGGGTCAAGCAGCCCCGGCGCAGTCGCACTACCCATGGTGAGACTCCGCTCAGCGGGTACCAAAAATGACGATGGTCTTGCCCCGGGCGCTCAGTTTGCCATCGATCTGCAGCTGCTTGAGCACACGGCCGGCCATTTCTCGTGAGCAACCCACGATGCGTGCCAGCTCCTGTCGGGAGACGCGAATCTGCGTGCCCTGCGGGTGGGTCATCGCGTCGGGCTCTTGGCACAGGTCGCTGAGGGTGCGGATGATGCGCCCTGTGACGTCCAAGAAGGCCAACCGGCTCGCCTTGCGGCTGGTGTCGAGCAGGCGTTTGGACAGCTGGGCGCCGATGGCATAGAGAATTTTCGGGCATTCCGACGACAGCGTGCCGGCAAACAGCTGGTGCAATCGGTCGTAGCTGAGCTCGGCCAGCTCGCAGGCCGACCGCGTCCGCAGCAGCACTTCGCGGTGCTCGGCGGCCACGTAAAGGCCCATTTCGCCAATAAAGTCGCCGGCATTGATGTAGCCCAGCACCAGCTCACGGCCGTCAGTTTCCTCGCTGATGATGCTCAGGGAGCCGCTGATGACGTAATACAGGGTGTTGGCTGGGTCGCCTGGGCGGAAGATATCGCTGCGCGCCGGATGGCGACGGCGGTGGCATTGGTCCAGGAAATGGCTCAGCGAAACGGCGTCCAAAGAGAGCGGGGACGGCGGCAGCTGCCGGTGAACGGGTTCGCCGATGAAGGTCCGATGCGGAGGCATAGGTTGAACCTGAATGAAGTGTGTCGTGGACCTAGCTTAGGCTGTGACGGGATTCGCAGCAATGCCGCACGGACACAGGCACCCTTCGAGGTTCCCCCCGAGGGGCGTTTGCCCGATAATGCGCGCCTCGCCCGTCAGACACCTTCAAGGAATTCCGCCGTGGTCAAACCACTGCCGCGTCTGCGGCTTCAGGGCTTCAATAACCTCACCAAGGCCCTGAGCTTCAATATCTACGACATGTGCTACGCCGTGTCTGAAGACCAGCGCCAGCGCTATATCGAGTACATCGATGAGGTGTACAACGCCGAGCGCTTGACCCAAATCCTGACTGAGGTCGCGCACATTATTGGCGCGAACATCCTCAATGTTGCCCGTCAGGACTACGACCCGCAGGGCGCATCGGTGACGATTTTGATCTCGGAAGAGCCGGTAATCGACAAGAAGGCGGCCGGCAAGGAGCTGATCTCCGACGCGGTCGTGGCGCATCTGGACAAGTCGCACATCACCGTGCACACCTATCCCGAAACCCATCCTCACAACGGTATTGCCACCTTCCGCGCCGATATCGACGTCGCCACCTGTGGCGTGATCTCGCCGCTGAAGGCCTTGAACTACCTGATTGAGAGCTTCGACTCTGACATCGTGGTGATGGACTACCGCGTGCGCGGCTTCACCCGCGATGTGAAGGGCAAGAAGCACTACATCGACCACAAGATCAATTCGATCCAGGACTACCTGTCCAAGAGCATCAAGACCCACTACGAGATGCTCGATGTGAACGTGTATCAGGAGAATATCTTCCACACCAAGATGCACGTGAAAGAATTCGACCTCGATACGTATTTGTTCGAGGAAAAGGCGAAGAATCTCAGCTTCAAGGACCGTCAGCGCGTTGAGATGCAGCTGCGCCGCGAGATCGAGGAGCTGTTCCACGGGCGTAACCTAGTCGATTGATAGGGTTTATACCGATTGGAGATTCAACAAAAACCCCGCGAAAGCGGGGTTTTTGTTACGAGCTCCTAGTGCAATCGTGGCATCACCGCTCTCGCTGCCCGAATTCAGCGTTCGCTGGGCCGTCAACTTCATTTCTGCTCGTCTCGTCATTCCAGCGAACGCTGGGATCCATCGCTGGGGCGGCGAGGGGAAAAAGCTGGATCCCAGCGTTCGCCGGGATGACGGGGCCTGATTGATGGCGCCTCCGAGGGTTAGCGAGCCGACACCAGAGCTTTGAAAGACCGGACTCCTTCTGGCCACCTCTGCAATCAAATCACCCGCCACCCCACCTGGCCCACCCAGCCCATTCGCTCGACGTCGTCATCCCAGCGGATGCTGGGATCCATTGTTCCGGAGGCGAAAAGCTGGATCCCAGCTTTCGCTGGGATGACGAGTAGTGATTGAGGTAACGGGTCGACTTTGGGATGAGCCGTAGTCGCTGGAATGGACCTTAGCCGTCGCGGCATGACGGGCCCTAACGTTGTCATCCCAGCGAATGCTGGGATCCATTATTTAGGGGAAAAATTGGGATGACGAGTATTGATTGAGGTAATGCGTGGTCATTGGGATGAGCCGTGACCATTGGGATGGTTTTAGGTTACGGGTCGTTGGAAGGACCCTTAGCCATCGGCATGACGGGCCCCGACGTCGTCATCCCAGCGAACGCTGGGATCGATTGTTCAGGGAAGAAAAGCTGGGATCCATTGTTCAGGAGGCGAAAAGCTGGATCCCAGCTTTCGCTGGGATGACGAGTGTCGGTTGAGGAAGCGGGTGTCATTGGGACGACGAATGTTGATTGAGGTAACGGGTCGTCATCGCGACGAACTGCAGTCACAAGGATGACCGTTAACCATCAAACGAAGGGCGAGCGGCAGGCCTAAATCCGGTACGCCACGGCCTTCATCACCGTCGATGCCAGTGCCATGACTTTCGGAATCGGCTGCGGCAACTTGCGCGCGCCCGCGGCTTCGGCGTGGTCGGCGTGCCTAGCTTCGTCGGCCTTCATCGTCTTCAGGATCGCCCGGCTGCGCAGATCTTCCGCAGGCAAGGTTTCGAGGTGTTCGGCCAAATGGGCCTCAACCTGGCGCTCCGTTTCGACGACGAAACCCAGATTCCAGCCGTCGCCGCGCAGACCGGCGGCGAGGCCGATCGCGAAGCTGCCGGCGTACCACAGCGGGTTAAACAGGCTGGGCCGGCTGTCGAGTTCGCCCAGCCGGTCGGCGCACCAGGCCAAATGGTCAGTTTCTTCCTGGGCGGCGGCCAGCAAGTGCGAGCGCGTTGATTCGTCTTGCGCGACCGCAGCTTGCCCCACGTACAGCGCCTGCGCACAAACTTCGCCGGTGTGGTTGATACGCATTAGTCCGGCAGAGTGTTTTCGCGCGGCCGCGTCCATCTCGACGTCGGCTTGGGCATTGCCCGGATTCTTGCGCTCGGCGACCGCGCGGCCGGCGGTCGTGCTCAGCGCGCGCTGTGCTTCGATGATCAAGCGATCAAAGCGCGAGTAGTGGCGGTTTACGGTCATGATAGATACTCGGCAAGGAAATCAATCGGGTGCTGCACCGGCAGTCCAGCAGCGTCGGCCAAGTGCAGACGACAGCCGATGTTTGCCGACAATACCGCGCTTGCTCGCAGCGGCGGCAGCGCGTCGAGCAGCGGCTGGCGAAGTGCGGCCGCGCGCGCGGGCTCGGCCAGCATGTGCAGGCCCGCAGCGCCACAGCAACCGGTGTCGGGCAGTTCAAGCAGTACGAGATCAGGGATTCGCATCAACAATTCACGCTGAGCCAGATCAGATTTCGCCACACGCTGCGTGCAGGGCCGGTGCAGGGCCACGCGGCGGCCGCCAGCGGAGCGAAAGCGCAGGTGCTCACCCTTTGCCAGCAGGAAGCTCAGCGCGTCGGTCGTGGTCGCCGTTGGCAGGGAGCGAGCCAATTGTGCGTGACAGCCGCTGGCCAGGGTGAGCACAGCGGCATGGCCGGCGAACGCGTCACGGTTGCTCGCGCCCAGCCTTTGCGCCTGTTCGGCATCACCGGCATGGGCCGCCGCCGTGCCGCAGCAAGTTTGGCCAGCGGGCAAGACAGTGCGAATGCCCGCCGCGGCCAGGAGGCGTGCCAACGAGGCCCGTGTGCCTGATTCATAGGTCGAGGCCACGCAGCCGACAAAGACGGCGACGGTCGGACCTTCGTCCAGTGGTTCAGGGAAAGTTTCCGTCGGCGGCCGCATCGGCAGCGGCCGAATACTGCCCGGCAGCAGCGATTGCGCCGCCAGCACCGACGCCAGCCAGCCCGGGCGCGCCAGCAGGCCTAGGCGCAGCCGATCAATTAGCGGCGGCCGCTGGCGCTCGAATTGCGCGGTGCGGGCGCCGATAAGCAGGGTTTCGTAGGGCACGTCGGCCGGGCAGGCCGCCTCGCAGCGCAGGCACCCGAGGCAGTGGTCTAAATGCCGGTTCCCGGCGGCGCTCGGCGCGATTCGGCCCAGCGCCACGTGCTTGATGTAGGCAATCCGTCCGCGCGGGGATTCAGCCTCCGAGGCGTCCAGCTGATACGTGGGACAATGCGGCAGGCACAGGCCGCACTGGACACAGCGGTCGGCCAGCAGCGCCAAGCCCGCAGGCGTCAACGGCGTCGGGGCGGGGAGGGCGGGCATGCGTCGATCCTAACATGGGGGTGTCGGAGGACTTGCGCCGCCCCCGGTCCAGCGGCTATCATTCCGCTCCTTTCACCCAGCATTTTCATTTGGAGCCCGTCATGAAAGCCATGACCATCAGCGCCAAGCCGGGGACCTTCAAGCAAGACTGGTATGTGGTTGATGCCAGCGGCAAGACTTTGGGTCGTCTGTGCTCGGAACTCGCGCGTCGCTTGCGCGGCAAGCACAAGCCGGTTTACACCCCGCACGTCGATACCGGCGATTTCATGGTTGTGGTCAACGCCGAGAAAATCGCCGTGACCGGCAAGAAGCTGCAGGACAAGGTGTATTACCGGTTCACCGGTTACATCGGCAACCTGAAGTCCGAGACTCTGGCGCAGGCCTTGAAAGCCCACCCGGAGCGCGTGATTGAGACCGCGGTCAAGGGCATGCTGCCCAAGAATCCGCTCGGTCGCGCGATCTATCGGAAGCTGAAGGTCTATGCAGGCCCGAATCATCCGCACGTCGCCCAGATGCCGCAGGCGCTGGATATCTAAAGCGAGTCCCTCGCAAGAGCCCGCACTTGGTGTGCGGACTTTGAATCAAGGCAACAGGTAAATACCCATGGCTTCGCAGCACAACTACGGCACCGGCCGTCGCAAGTCCTCCACCGCCCGCGTGTTCCTGCGTTCGGGTAGCGGCAAGATCGTCGTCAACGGCCGTCCGCTGGACGAGTTCTTTGGCCGCGAGACCTCGCGCATGATCGTCCGCCAGCCGCTCGAGCTGACCAAGATGACCGACAAGTTCGACATCTCGATCACCGTCGAAGGCGGCGGCATCACCGGTCAAGCCGGCGCGATCCGCCTCGGTATCGCCCGCGGACTGGTTGAGTACAACGAGTCGTTGAAGCCCGAGCTGCGCAAAGCCGGTTTCATGACCCGCGACGCCCGCGAAGTCGAGCGTAAGAAGGTCGGTCTGCACAAGGCTCGCCGCGCGACGCAGTTCTCGAAGCGCTAATAGCGGCACCGGTCCAGGTCGGGTCGACTGGAGCGAATCCCGAATTGGGGAATCGTCTAACGGTAGGACAACGGTCTCTGACACCGTTAATCTAGGTTCGAACCCTAGTTCCCCAGCCATAAGCAAACACCCCCGCCGAAAGCGGGGGTTTTTGTTGGGCGCGATTTGGCGCGCGGCCATTCAATAGAGACGAAACTTGACCCTCGCCTTCAAAGGCAGCGCGAAGAAAGTTGATCCGCTCCCCTTCAAGGGAAGCACGAAAGAATTTGATCCGCTCCCCTTCAAGGGAAGCACGAAAGAATTTGATCCGCTCCCCTTCAAGGGAAGCACGAAAGAATTTGATCCCCTCCCCTTCAAGGGGAGGGTTAGGGTGGGGATGGGTCCAATGCCCTCGCAAATTCTAGTGCCCGTGCTACCCACCCCCGCTTACTCCCGCCCCGCCGTCGCGAGCCGGCGGACCTCGTCGTCCTCTTGAAGCGGAAAAAGTAGGGAACGGTCAGTGGGCAAGTTGAAGGACGGCCGGGTAGTGGCGCCAGCGAGGCCGCGGCGCTTTGGCGACAGCGACTCGCATCAGGGTTTTGCTTCCCTGTCGCAGTTACACTCATCGCATACCGAAAGGACGCCGAGACCTCCATGAGCACACCGATCTGGCACTTCGCCAACCGCAGCGGCCAACAGCAGGGGCCCGTAACAGCCAGCGACCTGCGCGCGGCGTTTGAACGCGGGGAACTCGACGCCAGCACCCTAGTCTGGCGCGACGGTTTTTCGCAGTGGCAGCCGCTTTCGCAGGTGTCGGGTGAGCTCGGCATTCGCGGCACCGCGCCGCCGCCCTTGCCGCGCGCGATGCCAGCCTCTCCTGCTGCGTCGACCGTGCCTGCCGCAGAAACTTACGTACCGCCGCCTAAGAAGCGCATGTCGCGCGGCGTCTTGGCGGCGATCCTGATCGGGGTGGTCCTTGTCGTGATGGCGCCACTCTCGATCATTGCCGCCATCGCCATATCGCAGTACCAAGACTATGTCGGTAAATCGCAGTTTTCCGAGGCGATGGCGATCGCCGATTCACTGAAAGACCCAGTGATGCAGCACTACACCGACTCAGGCACCTGTCCAACGACCGCCGATGCCGGCGTGGGCTCGTTGAGTGGTCGCTACGTCGCCCGCGTTGAAATGCCGGGCGGACCGGCGCCGTGCTCGTTCGTGCTGATTTTTGCCGAGCGCGAGCCGGTCACGAACGCCTTGCGCGGCGGTCGTGTCACCTTTTCCAACACCGCCGACGGCTGGACCTGCCGGTCCGGGCTGGCGGATAAATTCAAGCCCGCTTCTTGCCGCGATAGCGGCGCGAACTAGCCGCCACCAGTGTGCTGGGACTAGACTCGAACCAACCTGCGGAGAGTTGCCATGCCTGTACCCGTCGCTGAACTGGCCAAATTGTTCCCGCTCGATGCCCTGCGTCCCGAAACCCGGGAGCAGCTCGCACGCGA
>JBBSAA010000143.1:0-7187 GCA_038252715.1 Lysobacterales bacterium
AGCGGCCTTTTCGTTGTGCGATTGAAAGCTCAGTGCTTGCGTCGCCTTGCCAACATGGAACGAAATTGATGCGCCAACCGCCAGCCGGCCAGTGCCAAGGGAATCGCTTTCACGATCCAGCCCAGGCGTCCGGCACCCAGCAATGCGGCCACAGCGCCCAAGCCACCACCGGCCCCGCCCAGCAAGCCCAACATGGCCGGCGCACCGCTCAGATGTTCAAGCGGATTGCGCAGGCGCTTCAGGCTGGAATTCATTTCGAGCCGGTAGGCCTCCGCTTCAAGCAGGAGCAAACGTTTGCGTAGATCACGCGACGAGGGACGGGATTCGCTCATGGCAGCAAGCGCTCCTTGTCCCGACGCAGTTCATCGATCGTCAACTCAAATGCGACTGGGCCATGTTTCATACTATGGCGCGCAAGGCTAAGACACGCGACTGCGAGGATGAAAAATAGCGCCAGCAGGCCCAACATCGCTCCCAGCCGATACGCCGGATCAATCATGAGCATCACGCCCAAGGCCAGCGTCAGCAAGAACAGCAAGATCGCCCCAGAACCCACGATAACCAGTACCAGCAATTTCGCTAGGCGGTCGCGTGCTTCCTCAAGCTCAATGCTGAAAATACCGAGGTGCGACTGGATGAGCCCTAGAAAGCTCGCCACCAGTCGCTGCAGGGCTCCGGGAACCGCCGGCTTACTCGAATCGGTCATGATGCGCTCAGCGTCGTCGGCTTAGCGCCGCGACACCAACAGACCGACCAAGAAACCCACTGCGCCAGCGACGCCAATGGACTGCCACGGATTGTCGTGCACGTATTCGTCGGTGGCTTTAGCGGCAACCTTGGCTTTCTCCGCGACCATTTGCTCGGTCTCGATCAGCTTGGCTTTGACGCTCTTGAGGTTCGTAGTGATGCGCTCGCGCAAGGCGGCTGCCATCTCGCCGCCTTCGGCAGTAACGTCCTTGAGCATGGCCTCGGTGTCCGCAAGGACATCCTGCAGGTCAGTCATCAAGGCTTCCTGATCATCTCGGGATTGCTTTGCCATGGTCGTACTCCTAGTTAGAAGGATGGAACGAGCGTCGAGCCATCGTAAGATGACGATTCGTCGCGGTGCTGGTTAAGTATAGGCCCGCCACTGACAACCCTGCCAACTGGCCTGAAGAGGCGATCCCGTCAGGCGAATTGCCAGTAGGGATCGTGCGGGCGCCCATTTCAACGGGCTCTGCCCGTGCATTGTGCCGGGCGAGAGCTACCCATACGCCCGCAGCACCTTCCTATCCAAACGAATGATGAACGCGGGAGCGGCCAATTCTAGTTCCTGTCGACGCGACCACGGCTAATCGACGTAGATAGTTTTGATATTCATGAACTCGTGGATGCCATGCTCGGCGAGCTCACGACCAAAGCCCGAGGCCTTGGTGCCGCCGAACGGCAGCCTCACATCGCTGCGAACAATGGCATTGACGAAACAGGCACCGGCGTGAATCTGACGTGCCACCGCTTCGCCGCGCGTCTTGTCGCGCGTCCAAACACTGGCGCCAAGGCCAAACGCGGTGTCGTTGGCAACCCGCGCCGCGTCGGCATCGTCTTTAACCCGAATAATGCTGGCCACGGGGCCGAACAGTTCTTCGCTGTAAGCAGGCATGCCGGGTTTGACCTCATCAAGGATCGAGGCCGGATAATGCGAGGCGCCCTGCCCCGGTTCACAACCGAGCAGGCACTTGGCGCCGGCAGCGATGCTCTTGGTGACCTGGCCATGCAGCTCGTCGCGCAGATCGGCACGCACCATTGGCGCAAGCGTGGTTCCTGGTGCAGTGGGGTCGCCCACTTCGAGCTTTGACGCCGCAGCAACGAATCGTTTGACGAATTCGTCGGCGATTTTTTCAGTGACGATAAAACGTTTGGCAGCAATGCACGTCTGGCCGGCATTGCCGAATCGCGAACTCACCGCCATTGGCACGGTCTTGTCGAGATCGGCGTCATCGAGCACCACGAACGGATCGCTGCCGCCGAGCTCAAGCACGCATTTCTTGAGGTTCTGGCCAGCATTGGACGCCACTGAGCGGCCTGCCTTATCGCTGCCGGTCAGGGTGACGGCGTGCACGCGCGGATCTGCGATGACCTTTGCGGCGGTCTCATTGTCAATATGCAGCACACCGAACACACCGTCAGGCAGACCGGCGTTTCCGAGCATTTCAGCGATCAGGTCCGCGCAGCGCGGGACATTAGTGGCGTGCTTGAGCAGTGCGACATTGCCGGCCATCAGTCCGGGCGCAAGAAAACGAAACACCTGCCAAATGGGGAAATTCCACGGCATCACCGCGAATACGCAGCCCAAGGGCTCATAGGTGACGTAGCTGCGATCCGCTTCAGTGGCGATCGCTGAGTCAGCCAAGTAGTCGGCTGCGTGCGAGGCGTAGTAATCACAGGCGCCAGCGCACTTTTCGACCTCGGCGAGTGCTTCCTTGGTCAGCTTGCCCATTTCGGCCGACATGACGGCGGCGATACGCTCGCGATGTTCACGCAGCTGAGCGCCAACCTTGACCAAGTACGCGCCGCGCTCGGCGACGGTCAAGGCACTCCAGGCCGGAAACGCAGCGTGTGATCTTGCCAGTGTGTCCTCGACGGCATCGGCGCCGATATAGTCATAACGGTAGTCCACCTGTCCGGTCCAAGGGTTTATAATTTCAATGGTCATGGCAAGTTCTCCGGAATAAGTGGGTATCGCAAATTTCTGCTGCGGAAATGCTTGGAAGAAATCTTATTTCTCGACCGCATCATTAACGCTACAGGCACTTGCAGCGGTAGGAACCGACGAAGCCTGCGCCGCGCAATTAATAAAGTGTGTCAAACGGCGCGCTACGGCATCGTGAACCGGCGATCCGGCATGACGATTGCGCCGATACTGTGCGCGGCCAGCCTCAGGCCTGCTGCAGCGCCATTTGCATGTCGCGCTGCCGGCGTTTTTCGTCGCGCGACATCAACCACCACGCAATCAGAGCCGCGACCGACACCGCTGCGATCATCAGGGTCGCCAGCGCATTGATCTTTGGGCTAATGCCCAACCGGACCGAGGAAAATACCTTCATCGGCAGGGTCGTGGACGAGGGTCCGGAGGTAAAGCTGGCGATGACCAAGTCGTCGAGCGAGAGTGTGAAAGCCAACAGCCAGCCTGAAATAAGTGCGGGGGCGATAATCGGCAGCGTGATGACAAAGAAGACTTTCAGGCGATTCGCCCCCAAGTCCATCGCGGCCTCTTCCAGCGACTTATCCAGCTCACCCAAGCGCGATGAGATCACCACCGTCACGAAGGCCATGCAGAACGTCACATGGGCAATCCAGATGGTTGTCATACCGCGTGCAACCTCGATGCCCAACCAGTCGCCTAGCGAAACGAACAACAGCAGCACCGACAAGCCGGTGATGACCTCGGGCATGACCAATGGCGCGGTAATCAGTGCGCCGAAGAGAGTCTTCCCCTTGAACCGGCGAAACCGCGTCATCACCATCGCTGCCATCGTGCCCAGCACCACCGAGGCACAGGCAGTAAAGAACGCAATCTGCAGGCTGACCCACGCCGCCGACATCATTTGCTCGTCGGCAAACAGCTCGCCATACCACTTAATCGAAAATCCCGACCAAACGGTCACTAACTTGGATTCGTTGAACGAATACACGATCAAGCTGAGCATCGGCGCGTACAAGAAAACGAACCCCAGTACCAAGAAGGCTTTGCTCAATCGGGAGGCACCGCTGGGCTGGCTCATGTCAGTTTCGACTCCAGCTCGCGGGACTGGTAGCGGTGGAAAATCATGATCGGCACCAGCAGCAGGATCAACATCACTATGGCCACCGCGGACGCGACTGGCCAGTCGCGATTATTGAAGAACTCCTGCCACAGGACGCGGCCGATCATCAGGGTATCGGCGCCTCCGAGCATTTCCGGGATAACGAATTCGCCGACCACGGGAATCATTACCAGCATTGAGCCAGCGATAATTCCCGCTTTCGACAGCGGCAGCGTGATCTGCAAGAACGCTTTCCAAGGCCGCGCGCCCAAGTCGCTGGCGGCTTCCAGCAGGCGCAGGTCCAGCTTCACCAAATTCGAGTACAAGGGCAGGATCATGAACGGCAAGTACGCATAGACGATGCCGATATACACCGCAATCGGCGTGTGCAAGATCGCCAGCGGTTGGTCGATCACGCCTAGCCAGAGCAAGAAATTATTTAGTAAGCCATTGGTCTTGAGTATGCCGATCCAGGCATAGATTCGAATCAGGAATGAAGTCCACGACGGCAAGATGACCAGCATCAGCGCGACGTTTCGATTCGCTGGCGTCATCCGCGCAATTGCGTAAGCCATCGGATAGCCAAGCAGCAGGCAGAAAAAGGTGGCAATCACCGCGATCTTGAGCGAACTCAAGTAGGCATTGATGTAGAGCGAGTCGTTCCACAGGTATGCGTAGTTCTTGATGTTGAGCACCACGGTTAGGCGATCGTCAGCCCAATTGAAGATGCTGGTGTACGGCGGCATTGCAATGGCCGACTGTGCGAACGAAATCTTCAGCGCGATTGCAAATGGCACCGCGAAAAAAAGCAGCATCCACAGGTAGGGTACCGAGATCACCGCCCAGCGCGGACCCGGCAGCTGCCGCCTTAACGATTTCAGCGCGCGCATCACGAAGTCAGCACCACGCCGGACATCTCGTCCCAGCTGACCCAGACCGGATCGTTCCAGGTGAAGCCTTCTGACGCCCAGCGCCGCTTGTTGACGAAGTTGCACAAGATCTTGCTGCCGCCATCGAGCCGCACGTGGTAGACCGAATGACTGCCAAAGTACGCAATGTCCTCGATTAGCCCATGCGCCTTGTTGTGCGCCTGCGCTGGCTCGTCCTTGCCAATCTTTACCTTTTCCGGCCGGATCGCGAAAGCGACATCCATTCCGTCATAGCCGGTGATGCCGTGGCCAACGTAAATCGGATCGGGCATTTCGGCAACGCGAATGGTGACGTAGTCCTTCTCATCGTCCTCGACCTTGCCTTCAAATAAGTTCACCGAGCCGATAAATTGGGCCGTGAAGCGACTGTTGGGCTGTTCGTAGATATCATCGGGCTGACCGATTTGTCGAATTTTGCCCGAGTCCATCACCGCGATGCGGTGCGCCATGGTCATCGCCTCTTCCTGATCGTGCGTCACCATCACGCAGGTCACGCCCAAGCGTTCGACGATATTGACCAACTCAAGCTGCATCTGCGAGCGCAGCTTCTTGTCGAGCGCGCCCATCGGTTCGTCGAGCAGCAACAGTTTGGGACTTTTAGCCAACGATCTCGCCAGCGCGACACGCTGCTGCTGTCCGCCCGATAGCTGATGGGGGCGACGCTTGGCCAATTTGGACATCTGCACCAAGGACAACATCTCGTCGACTCGGTGGGCAATTGCCTCTTTCGCCATGCCGTCTTGCTTGAGGCCGAACGCAACGTTCTGCTCGACCGTCATGTGCGGGAACAGCGCATAGCTCTGGAACATCATATTGATCGGCCGCTGGTACGGCGGCAGTTCGACGATATTCTCTCCGTCCAGGAACACCTTGCCCTTGGTCGGCCGTTCGAACCCTGCCAGTACGCGCAACAGCGTCGACTTACCGCAACCCGACGCGCCTAGCAGCGCGAAAATCTCGCCCTGCCGGATCGTGAAGCTGACGTCGTCGACGGCCACGAACCCATCAAACTCCTTGCGGATACCCTCGATACGGACGTAATCGTCAACGCCAAGCTTGTCGTTTTTCTGCGTCGATCCGTTGCCGTTGGTTTGGGCGGGCTGGGTCATGGAATGCTTCCGAAAAGTAACGGGACGGGCCTATGCCCGCCCCGTAGTGTCGGCCTTACTGGCCGGTCTTGAGTTTGGTCCAGATGCGCGTGAACTGGCGATCTACATCCGGCGGCAGTACGGCCAAGCCAAAGAGTGTACTGCGCACCGCCGGCGGCGGATAAACCACCGGATTTGCCAGCAGTTCCTTGTCCACCATTGGCAAAGAAGCCGTATTGGCGCTGGCGTATTGGACGTAGTTTGAAATACTCGCAGCCACATCCGGACGAAGGATGTAGTTGATGAACTTCAGCGCGTTCTGCGGGTGTTTAGCATCCTTGGGGATGGCCAGCATGTCGAACCACATCGCGGCACCTTCCTTGGGAATGACGTAGTTGATATCCACGCCCTTATCGGCCTCGATTGCACGGGCCTTCGCTTGGCCGATGTCGCCCGACCAGCCGACCGCAATGCAGGCATCGCCATTCGCTAACGCGTTGATGTATTCCGAGGAGTGGAACTGGGTGATATACGGACGCAGCTCGGTCAAACGCGCTTCGGCCTTCGCGATCACCGCTGGATCAAAACTATTCGGATCTTCGCCCAAGTAGTGCAGGACGGTGGGGATTATTTCCGACGGCGTATCGAGGAAATACACACCACACTGCTTGAGCTTGGCAAGGTTCTTGGGCTCTAGCGCCAGCGCCCAGCTGTCGACCGGTGCATCGTCGCCCAGTATTTCCTTGATCTTCTTGACGTTGTATCCAATGCCGGTAGTGCCCCAGAGGTAACTCACCGAGTGCTCATTGCCCGGATCTTTCTTCGCAATCAAGGCTTGCAACTCCGGATCAAGATTGCCGAGGTTGCTGAGCTTGGACTTGTCGATGGGCATGAACACGCCGGCCTGCACCTGCCGGGCGAGGAAGGTCAGGGAAGGCACGACCACGTCGTAGCCGGTACTGCCCGAGACGAGCTTTGCTTCGAGGATTTCATTGCTGTCAAACACGTCATAGGTGACCTTGATGCCGGTCTCCTTGGTGAAGTTTGCCAGTGTGTCCTCGGCGATGTAGTCCGACCAGTTATAAACGTTCAACACGGGCTCTTCCGCACCAGCAGCCGCTGCCGGACCAGCACCCTGCGCGGTTGTCTCGCCGGCCTGCTTCCCGCAGGCGGCAAGCAAGACCGCGGTGACCATTAAACCCAATATGCGTCGTTTCATTGCTACATCCTCCAGGCCAAGGGAATCAGGTTTGTCGCATCGGTAGTGCTCAGCAACGATACTACGCCAGCGGCGCGGGGCCGCAAGCTCAAGCGCGGGTGGATAGGCCCAGATGCTTGGCGGTGAGGTCGAGCGCCTTCCAAGCTTTCTCGGCCATCTCATCGATCTG
>JBBSAA010000144.1:0-7061 GCA_038252715.1 Lysobacterales bacterium
GCAACCCGGTGCCAGTGCGCTCAGTAGAGCTTGGCATCAGCGGTTTTCGCGGTAGGATGCGGGTATCAACAGGGGTGTCTCGACGGGGCTATGGAACTCGAGGAGCGCAAAGTTGACGTGGACGAGCTTGCCATAGGCATGTTTGTTTATCGTCTCGACAGGCCGTGGACGGACACTCCGTTTCCGATCCAAGGTTTTGTCGTTGAAACGGTGGATGAGATCAACATCTTGCGCGGCTATTGTCGCCACGTGTTCATCGACATCATCCGCACGCGTGTGCATGAGCGTGCAGCGCTGAACCCCCGCGACGCCCAAACTCGAATCGAAGTGCCAGTCGGCGGTTATGGCGGCGCCAATGCCGGCCTGCCGGCGGCGAAAGTAACGCTGGAGCCGCGCAACTCGCCGCTGTTCATTGATTTGGGCGATCGCGCGCCGCGTTATCGTTACCACGATACCGTGACGATGCTCGAAGAGCTGCCGCGCGCGCGCGAGGCACATGCCAACGCGACTGCGCTGGCCAACAAAATCATCGAGGACGTGCGCGCTGGTCGCGTGCTGGCGGTGCAGGACGTCGAACAGGCCGTGCAGCCAGTGGTGCAAAGCGTGGTGCGCAATGCCGATGCCTTCTTCTGGATAGCCAGCCAGCGGCGCGTTGATGCCTATGCCTACAGCCATGCCATCAACTGCGCGGTCCTCGCTGCCGCTTTCGGCCGACACATGGGTTTTTCCGAAGATGTGCTGATCAACTTGGCTAGCGGTGGCCTGTTGATGGACGTGGGTAAGTCAGAACTGTCCGACGACATCCTGTCCCGGCCCGATGGCTTGGACGAAGCGGAAACCGTGCAAATGCAAGCGCACGTTGAAATCGGCATGCGTTTGCTCGATAGCGTTGGCCTGCTCAATGATGACGTGCGGCAAATGGTGCTGACCCATCACGAACGCTTCGATGGCTCGGGCTACCCGGCCGGCTTGTCAGCAAACCACATTCCGCTGTTCGGTCGCATGGCCGGCATCATCGATACCTACGACGCAATGACCAGCGATCGTGCGCATCGAAAGGCGCAGCCGCCACATGTCGCCTTGCAGCAGCTTTACCGCGTGCGCGACCAACTGTTTCAGGCCGAGGTCGTTGAACAATTTCTGCAGTGCCTAGGAATTTATCCGACCGGCTCGCTGGTTGAATTGAGCAGTGGCGAGGTAGCGATCGTGATGGCTCAAAACCTGTCGCGGCGCCTGCGACCACGGGTGATGGTGCTGATGTCGCCCGACAAGAAGCTCTACCAGCAGTTCATGGAGATCGACCTGATGTCGGATCAGTTGGTCGAGGAAGGGCGTCGTCGCGTTGAAATCATGGGCACGCTTGAACCCGGCGCGTTTGGCATTGATCCCCGCGAACTTTACCTCGGCTGATGCGCAGCGCGACGGGGGTCGGACTGCTCGAGCGGCTTAATGCGGCCATTGCCGAGCGCGGCGACGGCATGCTCGGGGTCATGCTGTTGCGCGTGCAGCGCTTCCGCCAAGTCAACCTGCTATTCGCGGACGGCTTGGGTGACGCGGTCAAGTTGCTGGCCAGTACGGTGCTACGGCCTGAGGACGTGGTCCTGCGCATCGGCGAGTGCGATTTCGCGGTGCTGATGCCGAACATGCGCAACAGCCATCATGCCCTGTTGGCGGCGAATCGCTTGATGCGGGCGTTCCGAGAACCTATCGAAGTCGACGGGACGCCGGTCACGGCGATGGTGACCTTGGGCGTGGCGGTTTGTCCGGAGCACGGCACCGACGCGCAAACGCTGTGTCGCCATGCCGAGATTGCATTCGCGCATGCGCAGCGTTCGGGTGCTCAGTACGCCCTGTATTCGCCGGAAGAAGAACAGGCTGAAGTCCCATTCGAGGACCTGCGCGACGCGATCATCAACAACCGGCTTGAAGTTTACCTGCAGCCAATCTGGGACCTGCGCAACAACCGCATGGCCGGCGCCGAATCGCTGGCGCGCTGGAATCATCCGGTGCGCGGCATGGTGCCGCCAGACTTGTTCATTCCCCTGGCCGAGCAAACGGGTCTGGTCGTGCCGCTGACGCGCTGGAGTATCAATGCCACGCTTCGTCACTGCGCGGCTGCGCGCAAGGCCGGCCACAACCTGATGGTGTCGATTAACCTGTCAGCCCGCGTGTTCCATGAGCAGGGCATCGTCGAGCAAGTACTGGGCGCGCTGAGCCTTTGGGAAGTGGCGCCTGAATCGGTGGTGCTGGAAGTTACCGAGAACGCGATCATGGAAGACCCGGAGTTGAGCGCACAGGTGCTGCGGCGGCTGCGGGATCACGGACTACGGATTGCGATTGACGATTTTGGCGCTGGCTACGCGTCGTTCTCCTACCTCAAACGCTTCCCCGCCAATGAGTTGAAAATTGATCGCGCGTTCGTGAAGGACATCCTGGTGGATGCCCGCTCGGCCCAATTGGTTCGCGCGATGATCGATATGGCCCACCACCTGCAAATCACCGCGGTGGCAGAAGGCGTCGAGGACAAGGAAATCGTCGATCGTTTGATCGGCATGGGCTGCGATTTTGCCCAGGGCTATTTCTTTGGGCGGCCGGAGCCGGCGGAGCAGTTGCTCGCTAAGCTGTAGACGTTCCACCGGGTCGCGCGGAAATGTCTCAGCTTTATGGGAAAGATGTCAGGCTGTCGAAAGAGATCGCGGCTTACGCCGCTCCTACAATGCGCCGATATCGCGGACGTAACCATTGCGAGTTGTTTGTCGTGCTCAGGACAATTTCAATATTGGCTCGCGCAGCGTGGAGAGTTGTTCCTGAAGCTGGGTGATCACGCCTTCCCAGTGTCGCGGTGAGTCGAACCAGGGAAATGCGGCCGGGAATGCCGGGTCGTGCCAGCGGCGAGCTATCCAGGCGTGGTAGTGCAGCAGGCGCATGGCACGCAGGGCTTCGATGAGATGAAGCTCTCGGCGGTCGAATGGGCGAAATACTTCGTAGCCCTCGAGCAGCCAGCTTAGCTGTTGTGCTTGGGCAGCGCGGTCGCCCGAAAACAGCATCCACAAGTCCTGCATCGCCGGGCCGGTCATGGCGTCATCGAGGTCGACGAAATGCGCGCCGCCGTCCCGCCACAAGACATTGCCCGGGTGGCAGTCGCCATGCAGGCGCAGCATCGCGATAGTGCCAGCGCGTTCCCAAGCGTCCTCGATTTCATCGATCAGCAGGTTTGCAATGGCTTCGAAATTGTCTTCCAGCGACGGCGGCAGCCATTGGGCGTCTAGCAAGTAGCGCACCGGTTCGATCGCTTGGCCTTCGATACTCTGTACGCCGCGATGGACAAACGGTCGCGAGGCGCCGACGACATGCAATCGCGCAAGCGTTCGACCAATTTGTTTCAAGGTGTCCTTGTCGCCCGGTTCTGGTGCATGTCCGCCTTGCATTGGGAACAAGGCGTAGCGAAAGCCATCGGCGTAATGCAAGGTGGCGCCACGAACTTCCAGCGGTGCCACTACCGACAAATCGGCGGCGACCAGCTCCTTGGAAAATGTGTGTTCTTCATTGATTGCCGCATCGGTCCAACGCCCGGGGCGGTAGAACTTGGCGACCAAAGGCGCAGCGTCTTCCAAGCCGATGCGGAACACGCGGTTCTCGTAGCTATTGAGGGCCAGCACGCGGCCGTCGCAGGGCAGGCCCAGCGCTTCCACCGCAGCAATGATGCAGTCGGGGTCCAAGCCGTCGAACGGGGCGGGCAGGGTGTCGGGCATGGGAATGGTCTGCGGAACGGACACCATCGTAACTGCTGGCGCCGGATCTCGTCGCGACGATGGTCGATAGCCCTGCTGGAACTACTTTGAGTTGCCTCGATTTGCCCGCTCGCACAGTCCCGGCGGCGCTGTCGTCTGAAAAAGAAACGCCGCTGGAAGTCCAGCGGCGTTCTAATTGTTTTCCTTGGCGTGCGCTACCGCGCAGGCAAAGGGCGTAGTGCTTAACGGTCTAAAGCAACCTCGGCCAGCGCGTATAAGCGTGCTGTCCGCATCCACACCGTCACCAGCGCAAGCAACTGCGTGATGAGGAAGGCGATGATCGTGCTGGCAGCGGAGAGGCGCCAAACGCCGAGAAGTGAGGCCAACGCCAGACCGACCACGGTCACCAGCAGGTACAGCCCGAACGTTGCGATCGGGCGACGCACGAGCTGCATCACGCCACGACCGTAGGCGCGGAAGGCCGAACGCAATTGGCTATCCGCCGCGAATTGCGCGCGAGCGGCCTCGACGGTGCTGTGCACTAGCGCGAGGATCAAAATCGCACCGAACAGTGCCCAGCGGCTTTTGCCTTCGATATCAGCTTCCACGATTGCCTCGCTGGCGCCCGACGAGACGGCAGCAGTCAAGCCGGCGGCCGCTGCGAACGCGAGCCCCAGCACAATGCCGCCGATAATCATCAGACGGAACAGGCGTCCGTATTCGCTGATACCGCCGTGCACCAGTTCGCCAAAACCGAGCGTACGGCCACTGCGGATTGCAGCGATCGCCATGCCGGTCAATAGCGGCGAGAGCAGCAGGGTGATCACCAGGCCGGAAATGAAAGCGCTCGACAATGCCGGCGCGGCAGGTGTCAACGCCATCATTACATCGGTGAAGGCGCCGCCGTCGAAGCCCTTGGACAAATTAGCGCCCAATAGGGAGTTGTCGAGTTGGGCGCCCAAGAAAGCGCTAAACGGCAGCGCAACCAGCACGGTGGGGACCAGCAGGGCGAGCACCCACAACAGCATCAAGCGCCATTGCAGGGCCGCACCCGAAGCGCGGAAGAAAGTGCCGAAGCCGGCGCGATTCGAGGAAATCATAGGGTCACCAGCATGGCGTAGAGGGACTGGACTGCCGCGGCGAGATGGCCGGCCCAGCGTCGGCTGGCGGATTTGTCTGCGTCCACGGTGCGGCTATCGTCGAGCTTGTTGGCGTCGAGCAAGTTCTTGCGCTCGGGATCGAGCTGGGCTGACACCACCTTCACTGGCTTGACCCACATGAAGCGTGCCCAGGCGCGATCTTCGTTCCACTGCACGGTTTCCTTGCTGCCATCGGCAAAAGTAACCACCAAGGTCTGCGGCACCGCGGCTCCTTGGCGACGGATGATCACCGTGGTCTGGAACGGATACGGGCCGGTGCCTTTCTTCGCCTTCGGATTGGCCTTCTTCCACGCCTCACGCGTGTCCTTGATCTTCTTTTCAACTTGCTCGGTCGTCTGCTCGACCCACTTGCCGTTGCTATAGAACGAGCCAGGCTGCGGCAGCTGTTCGCTGCTCTCAACCTTCGCGATGCGGTCGTCGACCTTGCGGGTGCCGAAAACTTGCTGGGCGAAGTAGGCGTTCACGAGCTCAGGCTTACCCGATACCTCAACCAAGACGTCACGTAGGTCGGCGACGCTCGGATGACGGAATTTCCAACGGGCGTAGTATTCCTTGAACGCGCGCTCCATGACGTCCTTGCCCATGTGGGCCTCAAGGTCATGCATCGTGGTCGCGGTACGCGAATACACCGTGCCGAAGCTGCCACTCGACAGGCGATCCCAAGAGTTAAAGCCAACCGGATCAGCCGGCTCGCCCACCGAGGCGGCAATCCGCTCCATGTCGAACACTTTCAGGCGAGGTGCGATGCCCAAGCGCTTGAGGAAGGGCGTAGACGCGACGATGTCTTGGTTGCGCTCACGCATCATGCGCTGGTCCC
Source organism: Lysobacterales bacterium (assembly GCA_038252715.1). Classification (GTDB taxonomy): domain Bacteria; phylum Pseudomonadota; class Gammaproteobacteria; order Xanthomonadales; family Xanthomonadaceae; genus Arenimonas. The sequence goes on from JBBSAA010000144.1 coordinate 5,709, forward strand.
AGTATTCGTTCAGTCCCTCGTCAAGCATCGGCTCTTCAAACTCGTTCGACGCCAACAGGCCCATGAAGTAGCCATGGCCGAATTCGTGGATGGTGACGAAATCAAGCTCGAATTGGGTCGAGGTATCTTTCTCAACTTCGGAGTAACCCGAGGCAGTGAAGAAGGTCGGGTATTCCATGCCGCCCGCTTCAGTGGCGTTGAGCGGCGGGATCACGACCGTCACAGTCTTGTACGGATACGGACCGAGCGTGTTGGAGAAATAGGTTAGCGAATCCTGCGTGGCCTTCAGCGCCGGTGCGGCGCTAGCCTCGTACTCGGGCGGATAGAGCACTTTGATGCTGACCGGCGGGCTGCCCGGACCGGTCCACTGTCCCATCAGCGGTTTTGCACTGCGCTTGTCGGCGGTCCAGGCAAAGTCGATCACGTCGCCCTGCACGTAACGCGAGGTGACCATGCCGCCGCTTTCAACGGGTGTACCAACTTCTTCACCGACGGCGCCCACGGTATAGCCCTTGGGCACCGTCAGCGTCACATCGTAGTTGGCAAAGTCGGCATAGAACTCGCTGTGCATGTGCATTTCATGCACGTTCCAGCGCGGCTCGGTGGCGCCACGCTCGCCCGGCAGTTCCAGCACGCCGATCTTCGGGAACCACTGTGCGACGAGGTGGAAGGTGCCGAAATAGCCGGTGCGCGCGACGACGCGCGGCAGTTGGTCGTGGAAATCGATATCGAGCGTGGTGCTACCGCCGGCCGCGACCGGCGTAGGCAGGTCGAGGCGGACCACGGTCATGTCAGTCTTCGGGCCGTTGTCGGGCTGGACAAAGGCCCAGGTCACCGGCGCGCCGGCCTGGCTGACTTTCTTGAGTTCGATATGGCCCCATTCGCCGTCTTGCGAATCCACTTCGCTGCGGAATCCGAATTTAAGTTCGCGCTGCTCGGTGAGGAAGGTGCTGCCCGGGCCCGAGAAGGCGTTGAGGTACATGTGCAGGTACACCGATTTCACCGGGCGGTCGCTGCGATTACGCCAGGTCATCTGCTGCTGCGCATCAATCGTGTGCTTGACTGGATCGAGCGTGGCTTTGATCTTGTAGTCGACCACGCGGTCTGACAGCGTGGGTTCGCTGCCCGTGCGCGGGCCGCCCCAGGCGGTGGGCGCGCTGGACACATCGACCGCGCGCGCATGCGGCGAGGCAAAGGGAATGTCATCGCTAACGGCGAGCGCCGGGGCGGGTGCAGCGGGCGCCGCTAGTATCGGTGTCTTGGCCGGCCGAACATCGGCTTGGCTGGCTACCGCGATGACGAGCAGCGCGGATGCGCCTGCCCATTGCAAACCCCTGATGATGCGACTCATGC
>JBBSAA010000145.1:0-7057 GCA_038252715.1 Lysobacterales bacterium
GCTTGGCAACGTAAACGGTATTCATGCCGCGCTTTTCGATGGTCAACAGCAGGTGTTCACCCTCGCCCGAGGGCTCGAACGCCGGTAGTTCTTCGACAATGAAGTCTTCGGGCAGGCTACGAAAATCAGCGCTCAGCACCGAGTCGCCGTAACCGCGCGGCAGGCTCATGCGCGCACCAGCAAAGCGACGGCCTGCGCAGCGATGCCTTCACCACGACCGGTAAAGCCAAGTGTCTCGGTCGTCGTTGCCTTGACACTGACCTGATCGATATCGATGCCAAGGTCAGCCGCCATCGCCGCGCGCATCGCGTCCGCGTGCGGCCCGACCTTGGGACGCTCACAGATCACGGTGATATCTGCGTTGCTGACGGTGTAGCCGTGCTGGTCCACCAGTAAGGCGCAATGACGTAGGAAATCGCGACTGTCCGCGTCTTTCCAGCGCGCGTCCGTGGGTGGGAAATGGGTGCCGATGTCGCCCAGAGCCAGCGCGCCGAGCAAGGCATCGCACAAGGCGTGGATCGCCACATCACCGTCTGAATGCGCCACCACGCCACGATCGTGGGCGATACGAACACCGCCGAGCATCACGTGGTCGCCATCGCCAAACGCGTGGACGTCAAAGCCTTGGCCGATTCGGAGGTTGCTCATCATTCAATCCTTGCTGGTGCCGTTGTCATCGCGATGTTGATTCCGTAGGAGCGGCGTAAGCCCACGACAGTGCTCGCCTAGATCGCAGTTACCACGGTGTGTTTTTATCGAAAATTCGACTTGTGCAGTTGAATCGGCGTGGCTTGCTGAGAGCTCGGTCGCGGGCTTACGCCGCTCCTACGGGGGTGGGCGCGGCGAACCTCGTTTACGCCAGCATTCGTCGTAATACCAGTTCGGCGACCGCGAGGTCGGCCGGCGTGGTGACCTTGATATTGTCGTCCGAGCCTTCCACCAGCAGCGGCTTCAGGCCCAAACGCTCCATTGCCATCGCTTCATCGGTGATCGTGGCGCCGGCGCGCAGCGCGGCGGTCATCGCGCGGGTTAGGCCGCCGCGACGAAACATCTGCGGGGTCAGCGCGCGCCAAAGCTGGTCACGCGACTCCGTGGCGCGGATGCGACCGTCGGCATCGCTGCGCTTGAGCGTGTCGCGCACCGGCGCAGCAAGGATAGCCCCCACCGGATCCGCCTGCCCCAAGGCGATCAGGCGGGTCAAGTCCATCGCACGCAAACACGGCCGCGCGGCATCGTGCACCAGCACCCACTGGTCTTCGCTAACTGTCGCCGGCAAGGCCTGCAGTGCCGACAGCACCGATTCGGCGCGCTGGGTACCGCCGACGCAGGTGTAAACCGGTTTGCCGACCATTTCCCGCCAGCCGGCCCAATACGGGTCATCGGGCGACAAGGCCACCATCACCGCGTCAATGCCCGGATGTGACAACAGCGCGCGCAAGCTGTGTTCAATCAAGGTGCGACCGGCGATCTCGAGGTATTGCTTCGGCACATCGCCGCCGAAACGCGCGCCGCGGCCAGCGGCTGGCACCACCGCCCAGCTCATTGCGTCGGCACCGCTGGCGCTGCGGCGGCCGGCGGTGGCGTGGCGGCGGGCTTGTTTGGATCGACCACGCGATAAAACGTTTCGCCGGGCTTGATCATGCCCAGCTCGCTGCGCGCGCGCTCTTCGGCGGCATTTTCGCCCGACTTGAGATCTTCCACTTCTGCCGACAACGCGTCATTACGCTGCTGCAGGCGCGCGTTTTCAACTTTCTGCGCGCTGACGGTACGCCGCAAGTCGGTGGCTTCGGGCCAACCGCCCTCGCCCAGCCACAGTTTCGACTGCAGCCAAATCAAGGCTGCAAGCAGGACCAGCAGCGGCCACCAGCGGCGTATGAGGCCCTGTTCCACGTCAGCGAGTGAGGCTCACGAAGGCGTCGCGGCCCGCGTAGCGCGCTTTCGCACCGAGCGCTTCTTCAATGCGCAGCAGCTGGTTGTACTTGGCCACGCGATCAGAACGGCACAAGGAGCCGGTCTTGATTTGCGTCGCCGTGGTGGCTACCGCGAGATCGGCAATGGTGGTGTCTTCAGTCTCACCGGAACGATGGGAGATGATGGCGGCGTATCGGTTGGCATCGGCCATCGCGATGGCTTCGAGCGTCTCGCTGAGGGTTCCGATCTGGTTGACCTTGATCAAGATCGCGTTGGCGACTTTCTTGTCCAGGCCCTCGCGGAAAATCTTGGGGTTGGTAACGAACAAATCGTCGCCGACCAACTGTACGTCCTTGCCCAAGCGATCAGTCAGCAGCTTCCAGCCCGCCCAATCGTCCTCGGCCATGCCGTCTTCGATGGTGATGATCGGATATTGCTTGGCCCAGCCAGCGAGGAAATCGACGAACTGTTCCGAGCTCAGACGCTTGCCTTCGCCGGTGAGGTTGTATTTCCCGTTTTCGAAAAATTCGGTGCTCGCGACATCCAGACCCAGCAGGATGTCTTCGCCGGCGGTGTAGCCGACTTTGCCGATGGCCTCGAGAATGGTTTCCAGCGCTTCTTCATTCGAGCGCAAGTCCGGCGCAAAGCCGCCTTCATCACCGACCGAGGTGCTCAAGCCGCGACCCTTCAACACCGACTTGAGCGAATGAAAAATTTCCGCACCCGCGCGCAGCGACTCGGCGAAGTTGCTGAACCCCACCGGCAAGACCATGAATTCCTGCATGTCGACATTGTTGTCGGCATGCGCGCCACCGTTGATGATGTTCATCATCGGCACCGGCAAACTCACGGCGCGATCGCCGGCCAGGTGCGCCCACAGCGGCAACCCTTTCGATGCCGCCATCGCATGCGCGTTCGCCAGCGACACACCGAGCAGTGCGTTGGCGCCCAAGCGACCCTTGTTATCGGTGCCGTCGAGATTGATCAGGCGGGCGTCGAGGCCTTTCTGGTCAGCCGCGTCGAAGCCAGCCAAGGCTTCGGCAATGGTGGTGTTGACGTTCGCCACCGCTTTCTTGACGCCCTTGCCCAGATAACGCGTCTTATCGCCATCGCGCAGCTCGACCGCTTCCTTGGAGCCGGTGGAGGCGCCCGAGGGCACGGCCGCGCGGCCAACATGGCCCGTGCTCAGCGTGACTTCCGCTTCCAGCGTGGGGTTACCGCGGCTATCGAGGATTTCGCGAGCGTGGATCTTGGTAATAGCGGTCATTTCAGCGGGGCTCCGACAATTTTTTTCAGTTCGGGGGACGCGACGCAGCTGCCGTCGGTTCCCAGGCTTAGGTAATAGAAGAAAACGGCATTGGCGCGAAACAGGGCCACCGACTGCGTGGCCATGTCGGTTTCATTGGTGTAGCCCTGCAGCGAAGCGAGGGCTGCTTGCGCGCGCACGTCGGCAGGTTTCTTCGCATCGGCAAGGTTGGGGGTCTGTCGGTTCGCCGGCACGCGCGCGAGCGCCTGCGCCACCAAGGCATCGCCCTCACCGGCCTTGATGATCTTGCGCGCCACCAAGAGCAGGTCAGGCGCGCCATCTTTGGTCATCACCGGATTCACGCATTCCGACAGGGTGACCGCTTCGTACGCCGCTTCCGAGGACTCGATCACTTCCAGCATCGACTTGTCCTTGTTACCGGCGTTGTAGCGCTGATAAAGATGTACCAAGGTCGCCCGCCGCGTGCCGCGCTCAACGACGAAATCAATGACCTTCGTTTGATAGGGCGTGGGTGGGCTGAGCAGGGCGTTCTCATTGATCGACGCCTGCGCTTCGCTGCCTGAATTGGGCGAAGAACAGCCGACCAGCAACATCAGCCCTGCCAAAACAACCGTCGCAGCGACAACACGGGTATTCCAAACAACCGGCCGTGGAGAGATCAGTAAAGTCTTCATGCCGGCATCGACAGCCCGAGTAGGATCAAACCAATTGTTCCGACAACGATCAAAAGATTGAGAACTACCCCGACGATCGCAAAAGCCTTCTTGCGACGCTTGTCGAATAGGCCCACGGCGCCTACGGCCGCGCCAACGAGTAGGAGGCCGCAAGTCAGTATTATGCCTAAGCCAATCACCAGCGCCGCTGGGGAACTTTCGTCCAATCCACCGGGCGTTTGAATACCTGCATAGCCGGCATAAGCAAAGACCGCGAACATTACAAGGCCAAGGACAACGGCAATAATGGTGGAGGCTATTCCTGGCCCGGAGTGCGGAAGCGCCTCGGCGTCCAGCCCAGTCGCGCTCACAATGCGGACTCCAAGAAACCATTCTTCTTGGTGATTTGATCCAAGGCCATCAGCGTTTCCAGCAACGCCGCCATTTTTCCCAGCGGCCACGCGTTCGGACCGTCGCTGAGCGCCTTGTCCGGGTCGGGATGCGTTTCCATGAAGATGCCGGCAATGCCCACCGCCATCGCGGCGCGCGACAGCACCGGCACGAACTCGCGTTGGCCGCCGGACTTGCCGTCCATGCCGCCGGGCAACTGCACCGAATGCGTGGCATCGAATACCACCGGGCAGCCGGTGTCGCGCATCACGCTCAGCGAGCGCATGTCGGACACCAAATTGTTGTAGCCGAAGCTCACGCCGCGCTCGCAGGCCATGATTTGCGTATTGCCGGTCGCCTGCGCTTTGGCGGTGACGTGTTTCATTTCCCACGGCGACAGGAACTGGCCCTTCTTGATATTGACCGGACGTCCCGCGCTGGCGACCTTCTGGATGAAATCGGTCTGGCGGCACAGGAACGCCGGCGTTTGCAGAACGTCCACGACCGAGGCGACTTCGTCCATCGGCGTGTACTCGTGCACATCGGTCAGCACCGGCACGCCCAACTGGCGCTTGACCTCCGACAGCACTTTCAAGCCTTCCTCGACGCCCGGACCGCGGAAACTGGTGCCGGAGGTGCGATTGGCCTTGTCGAAGCTGGATTTGAAGATGAACGGAATGCCGAGCTTGCCGGTGATTTCCTTGAGCTTGCCGGCGACATCGAGCTGCAGCTGCATCGACTCAATGACGCATGGTCCCGCGATCAGGAAAAACGGTTTGTCGAGGCCGACCTCGAAGTCACACAGCTTCATGATTCTTCCTCATCGTAGGAGCCAGCTCGCTGGCGACAAGATAGTTGGGCGTTAGCCGACGGTGGGTCGCCAGCAAGCTGGCTCCTACATGGGGCGTCACGCGCCGACTTCCTTCAACGGACGGCCGCCAGCCTTGTACTCGCGCGCGGCGCGCACGAAGCCAATGAACAGAGGATGCCCGTCGCGCGGGGTAGACAGGAATTCCGGGTGCGCCTGGCAGGCGATGAACCACGGGTGGTTGGGTAGCTCGACCATTTCCACCAGCAGGTCGTCCATGGATTTGGCCGAGATCACCATGCCCGCGTCTTCAATCTGGGTGCGGTAGTGATTATTGAATTCGTAACGGTGGCGATGGCGTTCGGCAACCACGTCGCGACCATACATCTCGTGCGCTCGCGTGCCGTGTTTGATTCGCGCTTCTTGCAGGCCCAAGCGCATGGTGCCGCCGAGGTCGCTTTCCTCGCTGCGTCGTTCCACATCGCCCGACGACGTGCGCCACTCGGTGATCAAGCCGATCACCGGATGCGCGCAGCGCTTGTCATTTTCGGTGGTGTTGGCACCGGCCAAGCCGGCCAGGTGACGGGCGACGTCGACCACAGCGGCCTGCATGCCGTAACAAATGCCGAAATACGGGATGTTGTTTTCGCGCGCGTGCTTGGCCGTTTGCACCTTGCCTTCAAAGCCGCGGTCGCCGAAACCACCCGGCACGAGAATCGCGTCCACGCCAGCCAACGCCACGGCACCCTCGTCCTCGACCTGCTCCGATTCCAGCCATTTCAAGCGCACCTTGGTGCGCTGGCGCAGACCGCCGTGGCGGAGCGCCTCACCAAGAGACTTGTAAGCGTCCTGGTGATCGACGTATTTGCCGACCACGGCAATGGTGACCTCATCGACCGGGTGTTCGACCGCATCGACCACGGCCTCCCACTCCGACAAGTCGGCATCCTTGACCAGCGACTCCAGCCGCAGGCGCTCGACGACGATCTCGTCGAGCTTCTGCTGATGCAGCCACAGCGGCAGTTTGTAGATGTTGTCGACGTCCACACAGCTGATGACAGCCTTCTCGTGCACGTTGGTGAACAGGGCAATTTTCCGACGCTCGCCGTCCGGCAGCGGTTTCTCGCTGCGACAGAGCAGGATGTCGGGCTGGATGCCGATCGAGCGCAGCTCTTTCACCGAATGCTGGGTCGGCTTGGTCTTGAGTTCGCCCGCCGCCGCGATGTACGGCACCAGGGTCAAGTGCATGAAGATCGCCTGATCCGGCCCGCGCTCGGTACGAATCTGGCGAATGGCCTCGAGGAAGGGCAGCGACTCGATGTCGCCCACCGTGCCGCCAATCTCAACCAGCCCGACGTCAAAACCCGCCGTGGCCTCGTCAATACAGCGCTTGATCTCGTCGGTAATGTGCGGAATGACCTGCACGGTGCCGCCGAGATAGTCGCCGCGGCGCTCCTTCCGGATCACGTTGTCGTAAATGCGGCCGGTACTGACCGAATTCTTGCGGGTCAGGCGGGTGCGGACGAAACGCTCATAGTGGCCGAGGTCCAGGTCGGTCTCGGCCCCGTCGTCGGTGACGTAGACCTCGCCGTGCTGGAAGGGCGACATCGTGCCCGGATCCACGTTGATATAGGGATCGAGCTTCATCATCGTGATCCGGAGCCCGCGGGCCTCCAGGATGGCCGCGAGAGACGCAGCGGCTATGCCCTTGCCTAGCGAGGACACCACGCCACCGGTAACAAAAATTAAACGCGTCATGATTTTTGGGGGCGCTGGAAAGCCCCATTCTACAGGCAGGAGGCGCCGGCCGCACCTTGTATCGGCCAGCTTGACCCCAGCCAGCCCCGGCCCGCATCCTGCCGGTCTTGACGCAAGCCATTGAACCCAAACCGCATGAGCAGTCGCTACAACGCCGCCGATATTGAAGTCCTTTCCGGGCTGGACCCGGTCAAACGCCGCCCAGGCATGTACACCGACACCACCCGGCCTAACCACTTGGCCCAGGAAGTGGTGGACAACTCCATCGAC
>JBBSAA010000146.1:0-7048 GCA_038252715.1 Lysobacterales bacterium
CACGGCAGCGCCGGAGGCGGTTCTGGTGCCTCTTCCTGCCGATGCCGAACAAGCGACCGCCCTGGGCTATCGGGCGTCAGCGGCCGACGTATCGGACCCTGCCTACGTGGCCGGCAGCCGCTGCGGCACCTGCCAGTTCCACCAACCAGACGGCGGTTGCCCGGTATTCCCGGGCTTCCGTGTCTCTAGCACCGGTTGGTGTCGGGTTTGGTCGGCCCCAGAGGCTGCGGCAGCACCGTCTCCAACCGTGAGACCGTCACCACCGTAGAATCAACAGGCGGAAACCACGGGTCTGGGCAGCAGCTCGACGGGTTGGCTCCGTGCTGACCTGAGGAACGGAATGGATATCCTGTTGGCCGTGCTGGTTGTCCTGATGTTGGTGGCGATTGGCTTTCTGGTCTTGTTGTGGCGCCGAGACCCTTCGGCGGCTGTAGCGCGCGAGCTTGAGGCGCGCTTGGCGCTGCTGCGCGCTGACGTAGACCGTGTCGAACGCAGTCTGCGCGACGAACATCGTGCCGGCCGTGGTGAATCCCAAGCCGCGCTGTCCGGATTCGACGCGCGTCTGGGCCAATTCACCGAGCGTACTGAAACCGCCCTCGGCGCCTTGCGTCAAAACCTGGGTGACGACGCCCGCCGCTCGCGCGAGGAGGCCGCGGCCAGCCTGCAGCGTTTCGGCGAAGCCTTGCAAGCGCGCTTAGAAAAGCTCAACGAAACCACCGAACGCCGGTTGGGCGACGTCCGACAAACTTTGGAAGGTCGCCTCAAGGACATCCAAGCCGACAACGCCGCCAAGCTTGAGCAGATGCGCCAGACGGTGGATGAGAAGCTGCAGGCAACGCTGGAAACGCGCTTAAGCGAATCGTTCCGGCAGGTGTCCGAGCGCTTGGAACAGGTGCACAAGGGCTTGGGCGAGATGCAAAGCTTGGCCACCGGCGTCGGCGACCTCAAGCGCGTGCTGGGCAACGTCAAGACCCGCGGCATTTTCGGCGAGGTGCAGCTAGCTGCGATCCTCGAGCAAATGCTGACCGCCGACCAATACCAATGCAATGTCGCGACGCGGCCCGGATCCAACGAACGGGTGGAATTCGCGATTCGATTGCCGGGCAGCAAGGACGCTGGCGACGAGCCGGTGTGGCTGCCGATTGACGCGAAATTCCCGCGCGAGGACTACGAGCGCCTGCTCGACGCGCAGGAGCGTGCCGACGGCGACGCCGCGGCGCTGGCCGGGGCCGCGCTGGAACGCCGCATTCGCGACGAGGCCAAGACCATTTCCGGCAAATACGTGGCCCCGCCGCATACCACCGATTTCGCGATCTTGTTCCTGCCCACCGAAGGCCTGTACGCAGAAGTGCTGCGCCGTCCTGGCTTGGTCGAGGCCTTGCAGCGCGACCATCGCGTGGTGATCGCCGGGCCAACGACGCTGTCTGCGATCCTCAATTCGCTGCGCATGGGTTTCCGCACCTTGGCCATCGAGAAGCGCTCCAGCGAAGTCTGGCAGGTGCTGGGCGCGGTAAAAACTGAATTTGGCAATTTCTCCAAGATGCTCGAGAAGACCAAGAAACAGCTTGATACGGTCTCGTCCTCCATCGACAAGGGGTTCGTCCGCACCCGCGCGATTGAAAGGAAGCTGAAGGACGTCGAGGCGGCCAGCAGCGAGGACAGCGCGCGCATCCTCGGCCCCGCGATTGATTTGCCTGGCTTGGACGTGGATGCGGACGTGGAAGACGACGAGGATTTGGTGTGAGTCAGGTCACTTCGTCAACGGGGTGCTGACGAAACAGATAGATGATTGGATTGGCAGGCGTTGCAGATGCCCATTCGCTTCAGACGGCCAGCCATTGCAGATGGTCGGCCTTTTCAAATCGACGTCTCCTCACTGCCGCCCCCCGTCCCATATCGTTCTCCCTCAAAGATCGCCACCTATCGCAGATCGCCACCCGTGCGAGAGCGCCGCCCTCCCAGATCGCCACTCCTGCGAGAGCGCCACCCCTCCCAGATCGCCACCCCTCCCAGATCGTCATCCCAGCGAACGCTGGGATCCAGACTTTTAGGCAAGGGCGATGGATCCCAGCGTTCGCTGGGATGACGGGTTCTGTAGAAGGTTTTGGATGACGGCCTTCAATGGACGCTCTAGAAGATGGCCATTAGAGGACGGACTTAGAGGACGGACTTAGAGGACGGACTTAGAGGACGGACTTAGACGACGGACTTAGGCGACGGACTTAGGCGACGGACTTAGAGCGCGGACTTAGAGGGCGGACTTAGGCGACGGACTTAGACGACGGACTCAGGCGACGGACTTACACGACGGACTTAGAGGGCGGACTTAGACGACTTAGTTGGTCGTCACTTGCCGGCAATCATCCCTCTAAGATCGCCGCCCCTCACAAATCGTCATCCCAGCGAACGCTGGGATCCAGACTTTTAGACAGGAACTTTGGATCCCAGCGTTCGCTGGGATGACGGGACTTTTGGTGGCTGATGGGCTTCCAAGTCTTGGCAACGATCAACCAATTCAAGGCGGGCGAAGATGTCGACGGTGTGCCAGAGCCACGCTCAAACCCGCCTTGCAAACACTTTGAACAAGACCCAGGCGAACACGCCGCAGCCGATCGCGCCGAGGATCATCGAGACCGGCGAGCTGAATATCAGCAGTGCGCAGGCGAGCAGGGCGCCCACACCGAGACCGCGCTCGCGCCAACCTGGGCGATTCTGCTTTGTTCCGACCAATAGGCTCAGGCCCGCGGCCACATAGGCCAGCACGATCAGCAGGGTCACCATTCCAATAATCGTGCCGAACTGGCCGGCGACAGTGGGCGCGAGGGTGAGGAAAGAAATCGCCGACATCGCCAGTGACACGATGAACAGGCCCCAGCCGGCCGACCCGTTCGGCATCAAGCGACCGAAGATCGCCGGCAGGTAGCCGCGTTGCGCGGCGCGGGCGCCCGATTCGCCGGAGACCAGCATCCAGCCGCCAAGCGTGCCGGTTGCTTTGAGCGCAGCCGCCGCGGCAATCACGGGAATGGCCCACTCACCAAAAATGCGGCCAGCGACCAAGGCGAAGGGCGCGTTCGAAACCGCTAGCTCCGGCGCTGGGACGATGCCCATGACCAGTACCGATGACAACAAATAGACGACGCCGGCAATCAAGATGCCGCCGAAGGTTGCGCGCGGAATATAGCGGTCCGGATCCCGCACGATGCCCGCCACCATTGCACCGGTCTCCAGTCCGACGAAAGCCCAAAACACCGGCACCAAGGCGCCCAGGACGACCGCCGTATCGGACTGATTGGTGACGTTCCAAGCCTCATGGTAGGTAGTGGTATTGAACTGCGACCAACCACCGACCAGCACCGCCGCGACCGGCAACAGGCCAAACACGACGCAAAAAGACTGGAAGCGCGCCACATGGCGAGCGCCAAACAAGTTGATCGCAAACGTCAGCCAGATCAGCACCAGCTGGCCGATGATCTGCACATTTGGATCGCCGCCGTTGACCGGCAGCAAGATGGCCAAATACCCGAACGCCGCAACTGCGATCGCGTTATTGCCCATCCACGATGCCGCCCAGTAGAGCGTCGTTGCGAGGAAGCCCATATCGCGACCCAAGGCGGGCCGCACGTAGTCGTCAGGACTTTCTTGGTTGGGGTAGTCGCGCGCCAAGCGGGCGAATGCTGCGCCAAGCACCACCGCCAACAAAGTGCCGATCAGCCAGCTGATGGCGGTGACGCCACCCTTTGTCGCCAGGGTTGCCGGCAGCAGGAAGAATCCGGACCCAATCATGTTGTTGGCCACCATGAAGGTGGCCAACAAGGGTCCGATCTTTTTTACCTCAGGAAGATTCATCGGCGCAGGACTGCCAACATCGGCAACCGTTGCAGACGGAGGGTCAGTTCGCCGCGTCTTCCTTGTACTCAGGCATATCTGGGCCGGACAGCGAATCCAAGCCCTTGTTCAGGCGCGAGTTGTGCATGCCGTAAATGAAGTACAGCACGATTGCGCCCAGTGAGTACCAGCCGAAGAAAATCAGCACGCGTTTTTCCACGGTGAAGATCAACGCGAAGCACGCAATGATGCCGAGGAACGGTAGCACCGGGTACAGCGGCACGCGAAAGCCGCGCGGGATATTCGGGTGCGTCGACCGCAGCCAGATCACCGCCAGGCAGACGATGCCGAACGCAGCCAAGGTGCCGACCGAGGTCATGTCGCCGAGCGTATTGATGTCGAAGAACGCTGCAGCGCAAGCCGTCAGCAGGCCCACGAGGATGGTGTTGACCCACGGGGTGCGGAACTTCGGGTGCACGGTCGCAAAGACCTTGGGCAGCAGGCCGTCGCGGGCCATCGTGTAGAAGATTCGCGTCTGGCCGTACATCAACACCAGCACCACCGAGGTCAGGCCAATAATTGCGCCAGCCTTGATGATCTTCGCAAACCAGGCCCACTGCGGACCGAGCGCGTCAACCGCGACCGCGACCGGGTCGGGCACGTTCAGCGTCGTGTAGTTCACGACCAGGGTCATCACGATCGATACCAGGATGTACAAAATCGTGCACACGATGAGCGAGCCGATGATGCCGATCGGCATATCTTTCTTCGGATTCTTCGCTTCTTGGCCAGCAGTCGAGACCGCCTCGAAACCAATATAGGCGAAGAACACGATCGACGCGGCGCGCAGAATGCCGCCCCAGCCGAACTCGCCATCCTTGCCGGTTGCCGGCGGGATGAAGGGTTCCCAGTTGGATTTCAGGGTGTCGTAATGCTGAATCACGTACCAGCCGACGATCACGATGAACGCGATGATCACGGTCATCTTGATGGCCACGATGATGTTGTTGACCTTGGCGCTTTCCGACACGCCGACGACCAGCAGGCCGGCGAGCGCGACGCAGATCAGGAAGGCGGGCAGGTTAAACAGCGCGGTCAGCGGCGAACCGTCGGCATTGAGCACGGCGACGCCGTTTTGAATGACCGCGTGTCCGCTGGGACCGGTGAGTTCGGGTGGGATGACCAAGCCATAGTCGCCGAGCAAACTGACGACGTAGCCAGACCAACCAACGGCGACGACCGAGGCCGCCAATCCGTATTCGAGCAGCAGCAGGGCACCCATGATCCAGGCGGCAAACTCGCCGATGGTTGCGTAGCTGTAGGTATAGGCGGAGCCCGATACCGGCAGTGTCGAGGAGAGCTCGGCGTAACACAGGCCGGCCAGCGCGCAGACGGTACCGGCGACGAGGAAGGACAGCAGCACGGCTGGGCCGGCGTGCAGGGCGGCGGCGCTACCGGTGCGGACAAAAATGCCGGCGCCGATAATGCAACCGATGCCGAGGAAGACGAGGTTCCAAGGCCCGAGGGTGCGCTTGAGCTCGCTGCTGTCGGTCTCGCGCTGCACTTGCTCGACGGTTTTTCGGAGTAGCAGGCGTTGCATGAAGCTCCGGCTGGGTACGCTGGACATCAATCTTTCCCCTTGCTGTCTTTCTTGTCAGGTTTGGTGCGTTGCGAGTCCGGCCGTACCGTCTTCGCGGCGGGGTCGAACCCGTTGGCGCATCGGCGACTTCTTGCCACGCCTAGCCGCCTAACCTTAGCCGCAGGGCGAGTCCGACACAAGCCGGTAAGGCTGCCGGATTGCTCGGGGATCGGCGAGAATGGCGGAATAAACGGCTAGTTCGAGGATCGAATGGGTAGCAAAAGTCCGGGGAATACCCGTTTGGCCGAGGCGCTGGCCGACTACCTGGCGCAGCATCCCGATGACCGTGCCGTCATAGCATTGTTCGAGCAGTTGCTGAACGAGTCCGAGGATCTTGCCGGCTCGGTATTCGAGCGGACGCGTCTGGTCGGCCACTTCACCGGTTCAGCCTGGCTGGTGTCGGCCGACGGGCAACGGGCGCTATTGCTGCACCACCGCAAATTGAACCGCTGGTTGCAGCCCGGTGGGCACGCCGACGGCAATCCCGATCTCGCCGCCGTAGCCTTGCGCGAGGCGGAAGAGGAAACCGGCCTGACTGGCTTGGTGGTCGAGCGCGCCGTGTATGACCTGGACCGCCACGCGATTCCCGCGCGTGGTAGCGAGCCTGAGCATTGGCATTACGACGTGCGTTTCGTGGTCCACGCCACGGACAACGAAGTCTTTGTCCTCAATGAGGAGTCGCATGCGCTGGCCTGGCGCGACGTGGCTGACATCGCTGCCGATGCGACCGTGGACCCCTCGCTGCGGCGGATGGCGGCGCGTTGGCTGGATCGAATCACGACGGCTGAATCGGTGCGTTGGCCGGCGGAACGAATTGATTTGATCGGCACACCCTTGCCTTGGCTGCGCGCAATTGCCGCTGGCGGCGACGCGTTGGCCGAACTATCTGGTCTGTCGGTCGCCGATGCCCTCGTGCCCGACGTTGATCGGTCAGCGTTTGATTTTTTTGCTGGTTTGGTCGAGCAGGGGTTGCTGCCTGCGCGTTGGGGCTCAATGCTGGTTCAAAGGCATGGCACGGGTGAAATCATCGGCTCGGCCGGATTTACTGGTGCGCCGAGTGCGGGCGCGGTGGAGATTGGTTATTCGATCGCGCCGGCGTTTCGCAGCCAAGGTTTCGCGCGGGAAGCGGCCGCCCGTTTGGTCGAGCAGGCGTTCATGGACACTCGAGTCAATCGTGTTCTCGCGCATACCTTGGAGGTGGAGAATGCGTCGGTAGCGATTCTAAGACGCCTGGGATTTATCTTCGTCTGTGATGTCACGCACCCGGATGACGGCGCGTTATGGCGCTGGGAATTGGCCAGGCCACCCTCGTAGGAGCGGCGTAAGCCCGCGACGACTCTCGCCTAAACGAAAACGCAGGCGCGGCGCATTGGTTGCCGAGCCTTGGGTTCAAATGACAGCGCGAACTCGGCAAGCACCTAAGCTTTGGGTAGTGGCTGTCTTGGTAGGCTTGGTCGCGGGCTTACGCCGCTCCTACGGCACTTCCTCGGCTAGCGCAGGCTCAGCTGCCAGGACACGCCGAACCGGTCTTGAACCCAGCCGAAGCGTGGGCTGAAGGGATAGGCATCCAGCGGCATGAAGACC
>JBBSAA010000147.1:0-7044 GCA_038252715.1 Lysobacterales bacterium
CTCTGGCCCGCCTGTTAGTCGGGGCGCCCGCGGCGATCTTTCCCGCCCTGCCCCGCCCCCGCGGGTCACGCGGGCGGCTGCGCCCGCTCCTACATCGCCACAATTGAAGCGCGGATAGATTCCCTCATTGTCTGTCGACGCCAACACCCCTTGTTGACGCTTGCAGCATCCGTCACGCTACTCACTCATGCTCCCGACGCCAACGCCTCCGCAGGCACGCACGCAGTGACCAAGGGCAAGCTGCTGCTGCCAATGATCGTTGCCTGCGCGCTGTTCATCGAGAATATGGACTCGACGGTGATCGCGACTTCGCTGCCGGCGATTGCTGCCGATCTGAATGTGGAGCCGATCGCGCTCAAGTTGGCACTGACGGCCTATCTGATCAGCCTGGCGGTGTTCATCCCAATCAGCGGTTGGGTGGCGGACCGTTTCGGTGCCAAGCGCGTATTCACGCTGGCGATTGGCGTGTTCTTGCTCGGTTCGCTCGCGTGCGCGGCAAGCGGCACGCTGGCGGAAATGGTGGCCGCGCGTTTCCTGCAGGGCATGGGTGGGGCGATGATGGTGCCGGTTGGGCGCTTGGTATTGCTGCGCACCGTGCCGAAAGCGGAGCTGGTGCAGGTGCTCAGTTACTTGACGATCCCGGCCTTGGTCGGGCCGATGGTGGGCCCGCCGCTGGGTGGATTCATCACGACCTATTTCGACTGGCGCTGGATTTTCCTAATCAACCTGCCCATGGGCCTGATTGGAATCTTCCTCGGCTGGCGTTTCGTGCCCGATGTGCGCGAAACACCGCCGCCCTTGGACTGGACCGGTTTCGCGCTGTCGGGCCTGGGTCTTGGCTTGGCGCTGTTTGGATTTTCGACGCTGGGCCGCCACTTGGTGTCGTTGCCGCTGTCGCTGGGCTGCCTGTTTATCGGCGTGGGCGGCTTGGTCGGCTACGTGCTGCACGCGCGTCGGCACCCGCATCCCTTGCTTGATTTGCAATTGTTTCGCTTGCCGAGTTTTCGCGCTGGCGTGCTCGGCGGCAGTCTGTTCCGCATCGGTATCGGCGCCACGCCATTCCTGCTGCCGCTCATGTTGCAGCTGGGTTTCGGCTTGAATCCGCTGCAGTCAGGCGGGCTGACTTTCATATCGGCGGTTGGCGCGATTTTCATGAAGACCATCGCCACGCGCATCTTGAATCGCTGGGGTTTTCGGCGCGTGCTGTGGGTCAATGCGTTAGTCGCGTCGGCCCTGCTCGGTGTTTATGGATTCTTCCGCGCCGATACGCCGACGCCGCTGATCATGGCGGTGCTGCTGTTGGGCGGTTGTTTGCGCTCCCTGCAGTTCACCAGCATCAATGCGCTCAGCTATGCCGAGGTGTCGTCGCCGCGCATGGGTCAGGCCAGCAGCCTGTCGGGAATGATGCAGCAGCTATCGCTGACCCTGGGCGTGGCCATTGGTGGATTCGCCTTGCAAATCGCCGGCGGGCTAAGCGGCACGGTGGCCACGGCGCCGGCAAACTTTACCATCGCGTTCTTGGTCGTCGCGGCCGTGTCGGCGACGTCGGCGTGGCTGATGTGGCGGCTGCCGCCAACGGCCGGCGACGAAATGCGCCAGCGTCCAGCGGTGGCGGTGCAAGCCTCGGCCGGTGCCGGCTCGCTGTAGTCAGGTGAAGAAGGTGCGGAACGCGGCAATCGTGCGCTGCAGGCCGGCGTCGTCAATATCCAAATGCAGGACCAAGCGCTTCGTCGCATTGCCAGCCGGCGCGACGATGCCGTGCGCGGCCAAGTGCGCATCCAAGGCCGCGACGCGTGCAACCGGCGCGGTGATGAACACCATGTTCGTGTGCGGGCCCTCGACGGTCAGCCCGGGCAACTCGCGCAAGGCCTCAGCAAGGTCACGGGCACGACGATGATCGTCAGCCAAGCGCGCCACGTGATGGTCCAACGCGTAGGTCGCCATGGCCGCCAAGCCGCCCGCCTGGCGCCAACCGCCACCGACCACTTTCCGCCAGCGACGCGCTTTTGCAATGACCTCGGCGCTGCCCAGCAGCATGGAGCCGATCGGCGCGCCCAAACCTTTTGAAAAACACACCGACACGCTGTCGAAATGCTGGGTGATTTCACGTGCCTGCACGCCGTCGGCCACGGCGGCGTTGAACACCCGTGCGCCATCAAGGTGGATCGCGAGCCCTTTTTCGTGCGCGAGCGACCGCGCTTGCGCGAGGTAGGCCTGCGGCAAGACGCGCCCGCCCCAGGTGTTCTCCAGCGCTAGCAGCTTCGAGCGGGCGAAATGCGGATCGCCGAGCGGTTTGACCGCTTTCGCGATCAGCTCCAGCGGCAAGCTGCCATCGGCCGATTGCGCGATGGTCTGCGGCTGGATCGAGCCGAGCACCGCCGCACCGCCGCCCTCGTACTTGAAGGTATGCGCCTCGCTGCCTACTAGGTATTCGTCGCCGCGCTCGCAATGCGCCATCAGGCCGATGAGGTTGGATTGCGTGCCGGTCGCCACGAATAGGCCGGCCGCAAAACCCAGCTCATCAGCGAGGCGTTCCTGCAGGGCATTGACGGTGGGGTCTTCGCCGAATACATCATCACCCACCGGCACATCGGCGCCGGCGGCGCGCATGGCCGCCGTCGGCTGCGTGACCGTATCGCTGCGCAGATCGACCCGCGTATTTGCCGTGCTCATGCCATCCGTCGCAGCGTGTTATCGCGGCGCACGAAGTGGTGGTACAGCGCGGCGGCAACGTGGAAGCCAATCACGTAATAAAACACGTCGGCAATGGTGGTGTGGAGGTCTTCCAGCGTATGTGCCAGCGCTTCGTTCGGCGCCAGCAGGGCCGGTACAACAATGTCGGTAAACGGCAGATAGAGGACTTTTCCGTCGGTCCAAACGGTCGCGAGGCCGAGCACCGGCATTACGAAGAAAAACGCATACAGCAGCAAATGCATGAACTTGCCAATGCCAACCTGCCAGCGCGGCAACGGCGGCAGAATCGGCGGCGCTCCGCTGCGCCGACGTTGCGTGACCCGCCACAGCGCCAATGCAAACACCGTCAGTCCGAGCCAAAAATGCGATTGCACCATCGCCGTGCGCCCGGTCGAGCCGCGCGGAAATAGGTCGCGCTGCTCCATGGCCAGATAGACCACGACAATGAGCGCCGCCATCAGCCAGTGGAGTCGACGCAGGACGGGGCTAAACTTTACGGTGGCGTCAGTCATGACTCGGTATCCGGGAGAGCAGGAACTACTAGGCTCACCGCAATGTGCGAACCGGTCAAGGGCTGGAATTCGCGGGTACGATAGCGGCCCGGAGGAGATTACCGATGATTATTGCCAGCTGGAACGTCAATTCGCTCAATGTGCGCCTGCCGCACCTCGAAGAATGGCTGCGTTTGCGTGCGCCCGACGTGGTGGCGCTGCAGGAAACCAAGCTCGAAGATAGTCGCTTCCCCGAGGACGCCTTTCTTGCCCAAGGCTATCGGAGCGTTTTTTCCGGGCAGAAAACCTACAACGGCGTCGCTATCTTGAGCAAAACTGCGGCCACTGACGTTGTGATCGGCATCCCTGGCTTCGAGGACGAACAGCGCCGCGTAATTGCCGCCACCGTGGGTGGCGTTCGTGTGATCGATCTGTACGTCGTTAACGGCCAAAGCGTGGGCAGCGACAAATACGACTACAAGCTGCGCTGGCTGGACGCGGTGACGACGTGGATTGCCGACGAGATGAAAGCCCACCCGGAGTTGGTGGTGCTGGGTGATTTCAACATCGCGCCGGAAGATCGCGACGTGCACGACCCGCTGGCCTGGAACGACGACAGCATCCTGACCTCGACCGCCGAGCGCGCGGCCTTGCGTCGCCTAGCCGATCTGGGCTTGCACGACAGTTTTCGCCTGCACAACCAAGACGCGGGGCAGTTCAGCTGGTGGGATTACCGCGCTGCGGGTTTTCGTCGCAACCTCGGGCTTCGCATTGATTTCGTCTTGATCAGCGCCGCGCTGAAATCGCGCTGCACGGCCGCGGTGATTGATCGCGAGCCACGCACTTGGGACCGGCCCAGCGACCATGCGCCGGTGTGGGTGGAGCTGGCCGAGCGTTAATACCGGCGCGTGGGAGCGGGCATGAGCGCGAGCGAGTTAATTCGTCGCCGCCTGCATCGCGGTCGTGCCCGCTCCCACAGTCTTGTTCCTATAAGTTCGTTCGCAACCGCCACCTCGGCAATCAGCGCGGCGGTTTGCCTTCGCCACGGAACAGCCCGATGACGGTGCGACCGGCAGCGATGGTGGCCATCGCCGCCAGCGCCAAGCAGATTCCGGCCCAGAAGGCGCTGCTCATTCCCAGCAAGTAATGCGGCTCGTAGTGCAGGCGCAGCGAATTACCGAGCGGAAACAACACCACGGCAATGGCGACGAAAACCACCAATAGCGCGCGCCGAGTCGGCGCTGGGAGGGTCTTTTGGATGGGGTCGGGCCGGCTCATTGCGCCGCAAACACGCCTTCAATCTCAACGTCGAGTTCGCGCCGACAAACATCGCCACGCAAGTACAGCACATTCGTCGTTGGCAGGCCGGACTCGGCGATGATCACCTGCGCTTGTGCGAGATCGTCGGCATGGCGCAGGTACACGCGCAGGATCTCGCAATTGGCCAGTGGAAACGCGCGGCCGCATTTCTTTTCACCCTCGGCCAGCAGCGAGTCGAGGTTGGCCAGGCTTTCGCGCAATTGCGCGCTGACGTCTCCTACATGTTGCGATACATGCCCAACGATACTGGCCGTGCCGGAGGCAAGCAGGCGTGGGCGGTCGGTATCGGTATCGACCAAGGCGCCGCGAGAAAACCCGGGCGACACCGGGCCGAACTCGCGCGGGTAGCTCCATGCGGGCGTCTGCCGCGGGTTTTCCAGCGCCACGGCCGGCGTACGCGCGCACAGCGCGATCACCTGCAATCGCGGCGGCGTGCCTTCTTCATGGCTACCGATGGCGGTGGCGGCCGGTGGCGGGTCATTGAACATGCCATCGACGCCGCGCGCGCGACCGACGCAGAAGCGCCGATAACGCTCACCGTCACCGTCGCCCTCATTGATCTGACCGAAGTAGTTCCAAATGCGCAGCAAGTAGGGATGCGCCGACGGCCGCACACAGGTGATCAGTCGCTCGTAGGCGGTCTGGGCGGCCAGTTCAATGCCGCCCTCTTCCTCATCGACGCTGATTGCAACCAAGGCGTAATGCGCCGCGTGTGCCCACGCTGCGCCGCGGGTGTCGGCGCTTTCAATAATTTCGCCGGCAAACCACGACTCCTCGCGACCCGAACCGGGCAGGGCAGGACAGGGGATGCACATCGGCGACGGGTCGCCAGGCACGAAATCGAAATGGGCCAGCGCATTGCCCGGGTCAATCCGGGTGACTCGCAGGCGGGCAGGGGGCAAGTCGGTCATCTGCACCGATTATAGCCAGTGCAGCAGCGGCTATCATGCCTGCAACCGATCAGGAGCTTGGGGCATGAGCCAACTCGATTCCGTCCATGACTACTTGCGCTCGCTGCAGGACCGCATTTGCACGGCCTTGGCCGCGGCCGACGGCGGCGCCGACTTCGCCGAAGAGACCTGGCAGCGTCCCGAAGGCGGCGGTGGACGCTCGCGGGTGATGAAGGAGGGCGCGGTGTTCGAACAGGCCGGCGTCGGTTTTTCCGACGTCAGCGGCGTCACCTTGCCGGCCTCAGCGACGGCACATCGACCGGAACTGGCCGGTGCGCCGTGGCGCGCGGTTGGCGTGTCGCTGGTGATCCATCCGCGCAACCCTTACGTGCCGACCAGCCACGCAAATGTGCGCTATTTCGAAGCCCATCCGCCGGGCGGCGAGCCGATTTGGTGGTTTGGCGGCGGCTTTGACCTGACGCCGTTTTACCCGGTGGACGCCGACGTCCAGCACTGGCATTCGGTGGCCTGCGCGCTATGCCAGCCGTTCGGGCCGGCGCGCTATGCCGAGCACAAGGCCTGGTGCGACCGCTATTTCTATCTCAAGCATCGCAACGAGGCACGCGGCGTGGGCGGTTTGTTCTTCGATGATCATTCTGAGGGTGGTTTTGAAGCGGCGTTTGCTTACCAGCGCGCGGTGGGCGACGGTTTCCTGGACGCCTACCTGCCAATCGTCGAGCGCCGCAAGGACACGCCGTATGGCGAGCGCGAGCGCGAATTCCAGCTGTACCGACGCGGGCGCTACGTGGAGTTCAACCTCGTCTGGGATCGCGGCACCCTGTTTGGCCTGCAAAGCGGCGGCCGCACGGAAAGCATCCTGATGAGTCTGCCGCCGCGCGTGCGTTTTGAATACGGCTACCAGCCCGAGCCGGGCAGCGCCGAAGCGCGCCTGGACGACTACCTGCGGCCCCGCGATTGGCTGGAGGGCTGATGGTGCGTACGACCACGTTTGAGAATTTGCGCGACGCCGGCGACTTGGCTGCGCAAACGTTTCCCGGCTATCCGGTATGGACGCACACGCTGCCGTTCCCGCCGCCGCTCCTGATGGGCAGCACGGGCACATTCGAATTACCGCTGTTCCTGTTGGTGGGTCATTGTTGGGCGCAGCTGGTCGCGCATTACCTCCCGCCGCGGGCGCGGGTGTTGGACATTGGCTGCGGCTGCGGCAAGACCGCGCGCTTCCTTACGCAGGATCCGCGCATCGTGGACTACCTCGGATTCGACGTCCTGAAAGCGAGCACCGACTGGGCAACGCGGTTTCTGGCGCCTGCAACCGAGGGGCGGTTCCGCTTTGAACATGCCGACCTGCGCAATGGCGAGTACAACCCGGATGGCGAGTTGGCGGCCGAACAGTTCCGCTTCGCGGCGGCCGACGCCTCGGTGGACCTGTGCTTCGCCGCCTCGCTGTACACGCATTTGCTGAAGGCCGAAGCCGTGCACTACCTCACCGAAACCGCCCGCGTTCTGGTGCCCGGCGGCCGCGCGATCGTCAGCCTGCATATTGAACCGACCGTCGGCCAGGTTTACAGCGGCAGCGAGGCGCGCATCGACGTGGCGCCTGCATACTTCCTGCAGCTGGCCGAGACGGC
>JBBSAA010000148.1:0-7025 GCA_038252715.1 Lysobacterales bacterium
CCGCGGCCAGTCGCGCCAAGGAAGCCGGTCGCATGGCATTCGTCGATATGCACCAGCGCGCCGTATTTCGCAGCCAGCGCGGTAATTTCATCGAGCGGGGCAATAAAGCCGTCCATCGAGAACACGCCATCGGTGGTAATCAGGATGTCGCGTACACCGTCGGCGCGCGCCTGCTTGAGCTGCGCCTCAAGGTCGGCCATATCTGAGTTGGCGTAGCGATAGCGCTTGGCCTTGCACAAGCGCACGCCGTCGATGATCGAGGCATGGTTGAGCGCATCGGAGATGATGGCGTCCTGTTCCCCCAGCAGGGGTTCGTAAAGGCCGCCATTGGCGTCGAAACAGGCGGCATAAAGGATCGTGTCCTCGGTGCCGAAGAAGGTCGCGATCTTCGCCTCCAGCTGCTTGTGCAGGTCCTGGGTGCCGCAGATAAAGCGGACGCTGGCCATGCCAAAGCCGTGGCTGTCGAGTGCGTCCTTGGCCGCTTGGATCACGCGTGGGTCGTCAGCCAAGCCCAGGTAGTTGTTGGCACAGAAGTTAAGCACTTGCCGACTATCATCAAGCGTGATCTCCGCCGATTGCGCGGAGATTATGACGCGTTCGGACTTGAAAAGGCCCTGTTCACGAATGGCGTCGAGTTCGCCCTGAAGGCGGCTGAGGGCGGGACGGGTCATAGCGCAAATGCTCTAGAGGGAAGGACTCACGATTATCCCGCAATTGGATTGCCAAGCCCAAGGACGCCGCCAAAATCGCGCCCGAAAAACGGGCCGGGCAGGTAGTGCCACCGTTCGTCAAAATTGTGTTAAAAAGCCACCCAGAGCTGTAGAAAGTTGGCCGATACATGCAATTTAGTCGGCCAATTGGCTCCCACTTAACCCGCGCTACCTTCGTCGCAACAACAATCAATTAGGAGACGACCATGAAACTGAAAGCCTTGCCGCTAGCCCTGAGCTTCGCCTTCCTCGCCCTGCCGCTGAGTGCCATGGCTCAGGACGCGACCACGACCGCCGACCCGGACCAGACTGCTGAGGCGCCGGCTCCGGCTGCCGAAGAAGCGGAGTCCAACTTCAGCTGGAACGCCGCGATCACCAATGATTACGTCTTCCGCGGCGTGTCGCAGAGCAACGAAGACCCGGCCCTGCAGGGCGGCATCGACTATTCCTTCGGCGACACCGGCTTCTACGTCGGCGCCTGGGGCTCGAACGTCGACTTCGGCTCGGATGGCCCGGATATCGAAGTGGATGCCTATGTCGGCTACACCACCGACCTATCGGACAGCTGGAACCTCGACGTGTCCGTGCTGCGCTATAGCTACCTTGGGTCGCGCGACGGCTACGGCAACATCGACTACAACGAGTTCATCGGCAAGCTGGGCTACAACAAGATGTTCACCGGCGTGATCGCTTATTCGAACAACTACAGCAATACCGACTACAAGAGCCTGTACTACGGCTTGGAAGGCGCGTTTGAAGTGGGCAACGAAACCACCTTGAACACCACCGTCGGTTACACGGTGATTGACGGCGAGGCCGGTTTCATCAACAACTACTTCGACGCCTCAGTCGGCGTTAGCCACGCGTTCGGTCCGGTCACGGCCGACCTGAGCTACCACGACACCTTCGGCGCTGATTCCAGCAGCCTCGGCAACCTCGGTGACGGTCGCGTGGTGCTGCTGCTTTCGATCGGCGGCTGATCCTTTCAGCACGCAAACACTGCAAACGAAACGGGGCGCTTAGGCGCCCCGTTTTTTTATGCGTGCTCTTGGCTCAGCATCAGCCCCAGGAACACACCACCTTGCCGCAATTGCCCGCTTCCATCAGATCAAAACCCTTTTGGAAATCGTCGATGTGCACTTGGTGCGTCAGCACTTTTTGCAGTGGGAAACCGGTCAGCACCATCTGCGTCATCTTGTACCAGGTCTCATACATGCGCCGGCCATAGATGCCCTGCAGGGTCAGGCCCTTGAAGATCACCTTGTCCCAGTCGATGCCCGCGCCTTTGGGCAGGATGCCGAGCAAGGCGACCTTACCGCCGTGGTACATGCAGTCAAGCATGTCGTTGAACGCGGCCTGGTTGCCGCTCATTTCCAAGCCAACGTCAAAGCCCTCCATATGCAGGTCTTTCATCACGTCCTTGACCGACTGCTTGGACACATTCACTACGCGCGTTGCGCCCATGTCGGCGGCGAGTTTGAGGCGGTAATCGTTGACGTCGGTGACCACCACGTTGCGCGCGCCGACGTGTTTGCAAATGCCCGCTGCAATGATGCCAATCGGGCCGGCGCCGGTGATCAGTACGTCCTCGCCGATCAGGTCGAATTCCAGCGCGCAATGCGCAGCATTGCCATACGGATCAAAGAACGCCGCAAGCTCGGACGGAATCTGGTCCGGGATTGGCCATAGGTTGGATGCAGGCATGGCGATATATTCGGCGAAGGCGCCGGCGCGAGTGACGCCGATGCCCACCGTGTTCGGGCACAGGTGCTGGCGGCCAGCGCGGCAGTTGCGACAGTGCCCACAGACGATGTGTCCTTCAGCCGACACGCGATCGCCGGGCTGATAGCCGGTGACGCCGGTGCCGAGCTCGACGATGCGGCCCACGAACTCATGGCCGATCACCAGGCCCGGCGTGATCGTGCGCTGGCTCCACTCGTCCCACTTGTAGATATGCAGGTCGGTGCCGCAGATCGCAGTCTTCTCAAGTTTGATCAGCACTTCGTTGGGACCGGGTACCGGGATCGGTACCTGTTCCATCCAGATGCCCTTTTCGGGCTTGCGCTTGACCAGGGCTTTCATCATCGCGGCCATCGGTGTCGTCCTTGCGGTGTAGCGGGGCAGGGCCAGAATTATACGGGCCGCGGGCTGCGAGCGTGGCAGCAGGCGCGCTGCCGTGAGGCCAGCGGCACGCGGCTTGGCCGCCCGATGCATGACCGCCGGCATTTGCCCGAAGCCATCGCTTGTGACTATCTTGGGGTTTGCCGTTCGGCACCCCCGGGAGACTCCAGCCATGTCCACGCCCCATCCGCGCCTGCGCGCGCTCGCCCTCGCCACGGCCGTTTTTGCCGTCTCGCTCGCCCATGCCGATGAGGGCATGTGGCAGCCGCAGCAGATGGGCAAGCTCGACAAGCAGCTCAAGGCCCGCGGCCTGAAGATGAATCCGTCCGACCTCACTGATCTGACGCGCCAGCCGCTGAATGCGGTGATCAGCCTCGGCGGCTGCACCGCCAGTTTCGTTTCGCCCAGCGGACTGGTCGTCACCAATCACCACTGCGGCTACGGCGTGATCCAGTACAACTCCACGCCCGAACGCGACCTGCTGGCCGATGGCTTTGTTGCCAAGGGCTTTGCCGATGAACTGCCCGGTGAGCCCAACGCGCGCGTATATGTCACCGAAGAAATGACCGACGTCACCGCCAAGGTCGTTGGCGGTTTGAAAAGCGATATGGACGGCAAGGCGCGTTTTGATGCGATTGACCGCAATTCAAAGGCCTTAGTCGCGGAGTGCGAAAAAGCCGAGGGCATGCGTTGCAACGTCTATAACTATTACGGCGGCCTGCAGTTCTCGCTGATCCGTCAGATGGAAATTAAGGATGTGCGCCTGGTTTATGCGCCGCCGGAAGCGATCGGTAAGTTCGGCGGCGACGTCGACAATTTCGAATGGCCGCGCCATACCGGCGATTGGTCCTTCCTGCGCGCGTACGTGGGCAAGGACGGTAAACCAGCCGCGTATTCCAAAGACAACGTGCCTTACAAGCCCAAGAGCTGGCTGAAGGTAGCCAGTGACGGCGTCAAGGCCGGTGACTACGTGATGGTGACCGGTTACCCCGGCTCAACCAACCGCTATCGTTTGGCCGATGAAGTTCAAAATGCCATTGAGTGGCAGTATCCGACCACGGTCAAATCCATCACCGAGGCGCTGGCGACGATTGCTCGCGAAACCAAGGGCAACAAGACCGCCGAACTAAAGTACGCCTCCACCGTGGCGGGCCAAAACAACGGCTTGAAGCTCTATCAGGGCCAACTCGACGGCTTCGCGAAGATGAGCGATCCGGTCGGCATGAAGCGCGCTCAGGAAGACGCATTGAAAGCTTGGCTGGCCAAGCGCGGTGCGTCTGGCGAACAGCAGGTCAAGGCGCTCGACCAGCTTGAAGCCGAACTCGCCGCCACGCGCGCCACGCGCGAGCACGACTATTGGTACGGCAGTGCCGTCAGCGGTGGCCTAACCGGCACGGCCGTGCGCCTATATCGCAATGCCATTGAGCACGCCAAGCCCGATGCCGAGCGCGAAGGCGGTTTCCAGGACCGCGACACCGCTCGCTTCGAAGGCGGGCTGAAGGCGATGGACAAGCGCTACGATCCGAAAGTCGATAAGGCGCTGATGAAGTTGCGTATCGCGCATTACGCCGCCTTGCCGGTGGCGCAGCGCGATGTGGCGCTTGACGCTTGGCTTGGACTGCCGGCCAAAGCCAGCGTCGTGCCGGGCCTGGATGCGAAACTTGACGCGCTGTATGCCAATTCCAAATTGGGCAATGTCGACGAGCGCTTGAAGTGGGCGAAGGCAGACAAGAAAGCCATCGAAGCCTCGACCGATCCGGCGCTGCAGTTCGCAGTGAAGATGATGCCGGCGCTGATGCGTAGTGAAGCCGACAACAAGGCGCGCAGCGGCCGCATCTCGGCGCTACGCCCGCAGTACATGCAGGCCATGCTGGACTTCAACGCCGCCAAGGGCTTGCCGGTCTATCCAGATGCAAACAGTTCCTTGCGCATCACCTTTGGCACCGTGCGCGGTTATTCACCGCGCGATGGCGTGACCATGACGCCGTTCACTACGCTCGCTGGCATCACCGCCAAGACCACCGGTGTTGATCCGTTCATTACGCCGAAGGCCGAGCAAGAGGCGATCGCCGCGAAGGCCGGTCCGCAGTACCGCGTTGCCGCGCTCAATGACGTGCCGGTGAATTTCCTCAGCGACGTGGACACTACCGGCGGCAACTCCGGTTCGCCGACGCTGAACGCGAAGGGCGAACTGGTGGGCCTGCTGTTTGATGGCAACTACGAAAGCCTGAGCGCTGATTGGATATTCAATCCCGATCTCACGCGTTCAATCCATGTCGACTCGCGTTACATGCGCTGGGTGATGGATGAAGTCGATCACGCTGAGCGTCTGCTGACAGAAATGGGCCTGCCCCACGACTGAGGCCTCGGGCCGCAGGCATTGCGGCCCCGTTGTTCGCCGAGGCGGGTGGTGTGTATCGTCGCTGCCGCCTTCGCGCACAGTCTCGCTTTCGAAGCGGCGGTGCGTCGCCGGACAATCGTCCGGCCGACGCGTTTCAGTTGTCGAGAGTGAAATTCACTGGCACGCGGACTTCGCTGCGGATCGCTTGGCTGTTGCGATACGCCGGCTGAAACCGCCAGCGACGCAGGGCTTGCCGTGCCGCGCGATCCAGCGACCGCGACCCGCTGGACTGTTCGACCTCGATATCTGACGGGCTGCCATCACTTTCCACGGTCACGCGCAGCGTCACCGTGCCCTGCTGTCGGATGCGCTGGGCATCGGCCGGATAGAGCGGCTTCGGCGACGATATGGCGACGGCGAGGCTGTTGACCGGATGCGCCAAACTGGCATCGGCTGGGCCGCTGCCGGGAGTCGATTCCGGGGCGGAGTCGGCGGGAGGCGTCGGCGTCGGACGAGGCGGAGCGGCACGCGGTGGCAGGGCGTCGAGCACGCCACTGTCCCCCGGGCTGGTGCCGATGGCGGGCAAGGGCACGTTGTCTGCGGGCGGAACCGTTGGTCCTGGCGCGGCAGCGGTAAAAAAATCCGCGGCGCCGCGCTTCGAGCACTGCCATGAGACGCCCAGCAACAGGCCGACGACCAGCGCCGCCAGGAAAAGTTTCCAGGCCGGCCAGCGACCTAGGGTTTGTATCCAGAGGGGCAATTTCATGAGCGGTAGCTTGTCATAAACGGTTGCCGATCGATTACAGCTCGATCCGCATGCCGACGGCCAAGACGCGCTCTTGCAAGTAATCGTGGGCAAAGCGCTGCTGATACTGCACAAACGCCGAGCGCCCACCGGTAAAGGTAAATACGCTACCAAGGGCGATTTCACCCCAACTGCGGTCGGGGTCTTCGGTATCAAAGCGGATCGGCTGATTGAGCGGGTCGCCGATCAAGGTGACGCGAACCGGGCGGCGCTCATTGCTGAACTCTTGCCGCCAGCCCAAGCGCAAGGACGGCTGCCAAACGCCCCAAGGACGCGATACCGCGCGGGAAACGGTGAACTCAGCGAGGCCGCGTTTGGTGTCGACAGCGCGGCCCGGCACTGACAGCGCTAGTCCAGCGCCGCCCGTTTCCCGGTACGGCTCGATCCGGGTACGGCCGGTGTCGGCGCCGAGGGTCAGCGAATGTGTCCAAGCGCCTCGGTACCACAGCCGCGTCGCGGAAATGCCCTGTAGGCGGCGAGACGCATCGGGGCGGGCTAAGGCATGGCTATCGATCGTGGTGGTGCCGACGGTATAGCGAATCGCGCGATCCAGCGTGTAGCTGCCACGCAGTCGGCCGACATACGCATCCACGGTCCAGTTTTCGCCAAAGGCACGGCTTGCCGTGGCCAGCAGGCCGGTATATCGAGTATCTACGGTGCCTTCAGAGCCGCGGAAATCCAAACTCTCTCGCGTGTGGTTAGCCGCCAGTCCCATCAGCCAATCCGATGAGGGCTGCCAATTCAGTCCCGCGACCAACGAACCGGTATCGGCGTCGAAACCCGCCTCATTGATGCCGGTCTTGCGCTCGATCCGGCCGGTATCGGCGGAAAAAAACACCGACCAGGTCGGGGCCAGCGTGTCCGCAACCATCAAAGCCTGACTGCCGTCCTCACGCAGGCGAAAGCTCGTGCGCGCCTCGGCGGGGTCTTGTGCGGCATCGCCTGGGCCCGAGTTCGAGCGGGACGCAGGTTGCCGGCGTTGTTCGCGGGTAGCGATGCGGCCTTGCCCCGGAATTTCGTCCAGATGCTGGCCCAAGGCGGCGGTGTA
>JBBSAA010000149.1:0-6998 GCA_038252715.1 Lysobacterales bacterium
GGGCGGTGCCAAGGTCGGTGATTGAAGCATGCTTGCGCGCCGCCGGCACCGCGCCTAGCGGGGCCAATCAGCAGCCGTGGCGATTCGTCGCGGTTGCCGATCCAGCAGTGAAGCAGCGAATCCGGTTGGCGGCCGAAGCCGAGGAGCGCGAGTTCTATTCGCGCCGTGCGCCAGAGGAATGGCTGGCTGCGCTAGCGCCGCTTGGCACCGATGCCGACAAACCCTTCCTCGAGACGGCGCCCTGGCTAATCGCGGTGTTCTACGAACGCACTGGCCCGGAAATCGATGGACGCAAAGCCAAGCGTTATTACCCGCATGAATCTACCGGTATCGCCTGCGGCCTGCTGATCGCCGCCTTGCATTCAGCGGGCTTGGTGACACTGACCCATACTCCTAGCCCGATGGCCTTCCTCAATGAACTCTTGGACCGCCCGCGCAATGAGGTTCCATATCTCCTGCTGGTGGTCGGCCATGCCGCTGAGGAGTGCCGCGTGCCGGACATCTCGCGCCTGCCATTGGAAGACATAGCGACGTTTATCTAGGTTCGTCGGTGTTGAGGCGGGGTTGGGAGAAATTTTCTTCCAATCCACCTATGCTCGAGGCTTATAGTCCATGGGGTCGAGTCGATGAAGCGCCTGATGTTTGCCTTGCTGTTGCTGGTGTCCGGTGCCGTCGAGGCCGCCGACAGTCCGGTTTTGGCTCCCTCCGTCCGCACAATTGTGCTGGTGCGCCATGGCAACTATCTTGCCGATGCAAGCATCGACGAGAAAATCGGTCCACCCCTGTCGGTGCTCGGTGTCGCGCAGGCGCACTTGGCCGGCGCGCGTTTGGGCGCGCTACCGGATAAATTTGACGCACTGTACGTCAGCCCGATGCAGCGCGCACGGGACACAGCGGCGACGATTGGCGAGGACTTGCCGGGGAAATCGTTCACCGTGCTTGACGATCTCCGCGAATGCACGCCGCCTACGCGGCGAAAAAAGATCATGGAGCGCGAGAAGCCTGAAGACGTGGTCGCCTGCCACGCGCAATTGGATCGGCTATTTGCGAAATATTTCGTCCCGGCTGCCGGTGCTCCTCAAGCCAACCTGTTTGTATGCCACGGCAACGTCATCCGCTACTTGATTACTCGCGCCTTGCACGTGGATAGCGCCGCCTGGCTGGAGATGTCGGTTGGGCACGCCAGCATCACCACGATCCAAATCAAGGCCGATGGCAGCATGCAGGTCATTGCAGCGGGTGATGTTGGTCACCTCCCAGCAAATTTGCAGAGCGGCACGAGTGCAAATAAAGAGAGCGACGGTCAGAGCCGGCTATTGGTTCCGGTACTGAAGACGGAGTAGGGGGAGGCTGCAGAAAACCCAGCCGTCATCCCAGCGAAAGCTGGGATCCAACGCGCAAGTTCGAAGTGGAACGTCCCTTGCTTCAAACCCAGCCGTCATCCCAGCGAAAGCTGGGATCCAACGCGCAAGTTCGAAGTGAAACGTCCCTTGCTCCACGACGCATGGCTGCAGATTGCAAGCCCCACACTGCGAATCTGATCCAGCCCTTAAGCCGTCGCCGTGCGATAACCCAACAGGCGCGCCGGTAACATCAGTACGGCGCTGAGCAGGGCAAAGACGGCTCGGAATGAAACGCCAACCACCCGAAACGGCAGTGACAGCAGCCACACCACGGGCCACAGCAAGACGACGGCGATCGCCAGCGGCCAGCACAGGACGAACAGCAGGCACCAACCGATCAGGACGAGCAGGGTCTTCATCGTAGCGATCTCCAAAATGGCCGACTCCTCCTTAATTTACTCGGGTCTGCTGGCGAAGCCATATGCCGTAAGTGATAGACGGGGCCGTTGACGGTTTAGGCGTTGTGCGAACGCACTCCGAAGCCACAGTCGGCCAGCGTATCCAAGCGGACCAATCGCGCAAATACTGAGCAACTGGCCCATCGCGTGATCGCCCTTGGCTGCGCCTATACTGGAAGCCCAGACCCTGAATCCGGACCCATCGAAATGCTCGGTACTTCTTTGTTCCTCGCCGCCGGCGGCCTTGTCGCCTTTGTCTTCTTGTTGATCGTGTTCTTTTGGGTCATTGCGTTGCGCCGCGTGGTGCCGGTCAATGAGGTGCATATCGTGCAGACGCGCAACAGCACGGTCTCCTACGGCAAGGGGTTTGACAGCAATACCTACTACGAATGGCCTTCGCGCCTGCCGCTGATCGGCCTTCAGAAAGTGATGCTGCCGGTATCCAACTTTTCTATCGACCTGCCGGACTACGCCGCCTATGACAAGGAGCGCGTGCCCTTCCTCGTGCACGTGATGGCCTTCTTCCGCATCAACGATTCCAACACGGCCGCGCAGCGCGTCGCCTCGTTCGAAGAACTCAAGACCCAGCTAACCGCGATCGTGCAGGGCTCAGTGCGTACCGTGCTGGCCGGCCATGAAATTGATCAGATCATGTTGGACCGTAGCCGCTTCGGCGAAGCATTTACCAAGGAAGTGCAGCCACAGCTTGGCGGCTGGGGTGTGGAGGCGATCAAGAACATCGAGCTGATGGACATCCGCGATGCGAAGGAAAGCGATGTCATCCACAACATCATGGCCAAACGTACGTCGGGTATCGAACGTGAGTCGCGCCTGGTCGTGGCCGACAACTCGCGGCAGGCGGAAATGGCTGAAATTGCCGCCAAGCGCGAGATCGAGATGTCACGCCAGTTGGCGGCCGAGCAGGTTGGCCTGCGCACGGCAGAGAAAGACAAAAATGTCGGCGTAGCCAATGAGCAGGCCTCGCAGCAGGTGAAGTCCGAGCAGCGTCAAACCGCCGCCAAGGAAATGGACGTCGTGCAGGTGAAGAATGTGCGCGGTGCCGAAATCAGTCGCGAAGTCGCGGTGATCTCCGCTGCCCAGGCGAAGGAAGTGGCCATCGTCCAGGCTGAGGCCACCAAGCAGGTGGCTATCGTGTCGGCCGAGGGCAACAAGCAGCAAACCGTGCTGACCGCCGAGGGCAAACTCGAAGCGGCGAAGCGCAACGCGGAAGGCTTGGCCGTGGAAGGCGCGGCGAAGGGCTCGGCGGAAACTGCGATCTTGATGGCACCGGTGGACGCGCAAATCAAGCTGGCCGAAAAGATCGGTAGCGACCAGGGCTACCAGACGTACCTGCTTGGTATTCGCAATATCGAAGCGGCGCAAGCCGTAGGAACCGCGCAGGCCGAGGCGCTGAAGACCGCGGACGTCAAGGTGATCTCCAACGCCGGCACGCCGGGCAAAGGGCTATCAAACGTGATGGATTTGTTCTCCGCTGACGGCGGTACTGCCGTGGCCAGCATGCTCGAAGGCTTGGCGCAGTCACCGGAAGGCAAGAAGCTGCTGGAGAAGTTCGTCAACAAGCCTGACGATAAAAAATGACGCGAAGTTCTGCGCGAGAGCTTTAAGACTAAAGCCGGGCGGTGGTCTTGGCCGCTGATAGTGACAAGGTTGGCCCTTGCAGCGCGGATTCCGCGCTGCTTGTCCGGCAATGGCGTACAGACGTTCAAACTGAAGCATCCCGGCATTGGCGGTTTGGGTGGCGGCGTAGGGCGGTTGCGAGTGTCGGGACCGTGCTCAGCGCATGTGGCCAAGGGCGAGTGTTCGTCCCTTGCATGCCGTGGCCGCTGGTGTCACTGGCGCACGGTGGCGAGAGCACTGACTTTCGACCTGTGCATCACGGCCGATGAAGTGCTATCACAGGCACACCACCGCCGTTGAGGAGTGACTGCCATGTCCATTTCCCGCCGCGAGCTGTTAAAGCTCAGTGCGCTTGCCGCGGCTGCGGCGTCGTTGCCGGGCCTGGCCTCTGCGGCAGCGTCGATGCCGATTGCCAAGGCCAAGCAGCCGCTC
This sequence comes from Lysobacterales bacterium, assembly GCA_038252715.1. Classification (GTDB taxonomy): domain Bacteria; phylum Pseudomonadota; class Gammaproteobacteria; order Xanthomonadales; family Xanthomonadaceae; genus Arenimonas. Next base: position 3,872 of record JBBSAA010000149.1, read on the forward strand.
GACATACTTATTTTAGGCGGTACCGGGTTTACCGGGCCGTTCCAAGTTAACTACGCCTTGGCGCGCGGGCACAAAGTGACCTTGTTCAACCGCGGCAAGCGACCGTCGCCCGAGTGGCCGGGCGCAGTGGAGCAACTGCATGGCGACCGCGCGACGGGCGACCTGCAGTCGCTCAAGGGTCGCAAGTGGGATGTGTGCCTAGACAATCCAACGAGCCTTCCGTCTTGGGTGCGGGATGCGGGCGCTGTGCTCGCGGGCAATGTCGGGCATTACTTATTCATCTCCACCATTTCGGCCTACGCCAATGGCGGCACGCACCACATGACCGAAGACGCGCCCTTGGCGGTGTACCGCGGCAAGGACGCGATGGCGGAAACCGGCGAAACCCTACGCGCTAATCTTGAAGGCATGTACGGTTCCCTGAAGGCGCTAAGCGAAGCCGAGGCGCGAAAGCAATTCGGCACCAAGGTGACCATCGTACGGCCGGGTTTCATCGTCGGCCCGCGCGACGAGACCGACCGCTTCACCTACTGGCCGCATCGCGTTGCGCAAGGCGGCGAGATGCTGGTGCCCGGCGATGGCTCGGATCCGATACAAATCATCGATGGCCGCGATCTGGGCGAATGGATGGTGCGCTTGGCGGAAAATGGCACCACGGGCACGTTCAACGCCGTCGGCCCAGGCTATTCACTGACTACCGATGCGATGCTGCATGGCTGCCAGGCGGTGACCGGTGGCGGCCTGACCTTCACCCACGTTACGCCTAAATTCCTGGCCGAGCAGAATGTGGACTTGCCGATCTGGGTGTCGTCGAAAGACCCGGGTTTTGCCGGCTATGGCGACGTCAGCAACGCGGCGGCGATTGCTGCCGGCCTGACGTTCCGGCCCCTCGCCACGACCGTTGCCGACCTGTTGGCCTGGTTCCACGGCTTGCCGCCCGAGCGCCAAAAGACATTGCGCGCCGGGCTGACGCGTGAGCGCGAGGCTGAGCTGCTCAAACGTTGGCACGCGTAACGGACGAGCGGGGCGGTCAGCCTGAAACGGCCGGTCATGGCAACCGGCGTTCGCGGCATCGAAGCTTGAAGTTGACGACGGAGAGGCCTGCGTGGGGCTGCTGATGCTGACCTGGGGCGAGAAACATATCGGACGGCGACAGCGACGTGATAAAAAACACCCAGCCCCGCAATGAGGTTTGGTGATGATCGAGTGGTTTTATACCCGCGCAGGCGTGCAGCAAGGCCCAGTTAGTTTTGAACAGCTAGTCGTGCTTGCCGCGCAGGGCGGCCTTGACCCGCGCGTTGATTTGGTCTGGAACGAATCTATGACGCAGTGGGTGATCTCCGGCGAGGTGCCGGGATTGTTCCCAGACACCTTCGTTTCAGCGCCGACGGTGGGGGCGACCGTCAACCCGTATTCACCACCGCAGAGTCTATCGCTTGAACCGGTGCTGGCCGTGGCCGGACCCGGGTTGGCCGAGATCGTGCCTGGCAGCGATCCGATTGATCCGATCGCCTGTATCTCTCGCGGCTTCGATTTGACCAAACGGCATTTCCTAATGCTGTTGCTTATTGGCTTGGTCTTCCTGGGCTGTTCAATGGCGCCGGGCATGGTGCTCTCGTTCGTGGATGTCATGGTGCAGTCGGTGGTCGCACGGGGCGACGACGCCTCGACGACAGTGAGCGCCGGATGGCTGGTGATCTTCGTGCTGTTGCGGATCGTCCTGCAGGTTTTTTCGATTTTCTTGCAGATGGGTCTGATCCGCGTTGGGCTGAATTTCGTGTCAGGCCGAGCGGTAAGCCTGGGTCAACTGTTTGGCGAAGGCGGGAAATTGCTGCGAGCGATTGGCGCGACGATATTGTTTTCCATCGCCATGATCTTTGGCCTGCTCTTGCTGATTTTCCCGGGCGTGTACATCGCCCTGCGCTATGGCCATTACCTCACCGCGATCATTGATCGAAACTTGGGCGTGATTGAGGCCTTCGAATACAGTTCCTCAATCACCACGAACAATCGCGGAAATCTGTTCTTACTGGCGCTGCTCAATATGCTGCTGTTCTTTGCCGGTGTCCTGCTCTGCTGCGTGGGCTTGATCTTTGTCGCGCCACTGGCTTGGCTCGGCAGTTTGGTGGCGTATCGCTGGATGCAGTATGGGCACCAGGCGGCACAAGACCATCCCGGAACGGAAATTCCGATGCTTGATGGGGTTTGAGCGAAACGGCGTGCCTGCGGGGCGGCCAACGCGAATCGCTGGGCTCGCGTGAGAGTCGACAATACGGAATCTTCTGGATTAGGGAAAATGACTGCAAGGCTGCCGAAGTTTAGGGTCAGGACGTGGCTGGCTATCGTCGCCAGCGCTTGCGTTATTTACTGGGCCTGGGCCGGTTTCCTGCGACCTATTTCGCCCCGAATCGGACCGGCGCCGCAGGCCTTGGCGGATGGCTGGAAAGCCAGCACGCCAGCAGCGGAAGGTATGGATGCGGTTGCGCTGCAGCAGCGCATCAGCGCAGTGTTCGAGGCACCATTGAACGTGCACTCGGTGCTGGTCGAGCGGCACGGAAAGTTGATTTCGGAAACCTACCAAGGCGGCAAGGATCGCTCTGTGTATTCGCTGTGGTCGGTTCGGCGCAGCTTTTCCGCCACCGATAAGCAGGACGTTCGTTCGATTGGCAAGAGTGTGACTGGCTTGCTTTACGGCGTGGCGCTTGCGCAAGGGCGAGTGCCGGAGCCCTCAGCCGCGGTGCTGGGCTCGTATCCAGACTTGGCCGACATCTCGACGCCACAGAAACAGCGCATTCGCATCGAAGACCTGCTCAACATGGCTAATGGCCTGCAGTGGCGGGAAGGGGCTCCCGGCATCAATGATGAGTTGCGGCTGTTCTGGAAGTCCGACATCGCACGCTACCTACTGAGTCATGACGTGGCTGCAGCGCCGAATACGCTTTTCAACTACAACGGTGGCGGCACGGCAATCCTGGCCGATTTGATAGCCCGAGGCACCGGTGTGCCGTTGGATGCATTTGCACGCAAGCAGCTATTCGAGCCGCTTGGCATTCGCGACTGGACTTGGGTCAAGGACGTGCACGGCCGGCCCATGGCCTTCAACGGACTGCGACTGCGTCCGCGTGAC
>JBBSAA010000150.1:0-6987 GCA_038252715.1 Lysobacterales bacterium
AGCCCGTCCCCCGCAAGCGGGCCCCTCCCCGCCCCATGTCGCAGCCAGCTTGCTCGCGACCAGTTCGCCACCCTCCCCGCCCACCCATCAGCGCGGCAAATCAAACACCAGCACTTCGGCCTCGACCGCGTCGGTCAGGGTCAGCGCCGCCTCATCACTGAGCTTCAGAGCATCGCCTCCGCGCAAGGCTTGGCCATTGACGGTGACCGCGCCGCGGATGACGTGTACATAGCCCAGCCGCCCAGCGGCCAACGGCAGTGACACGTGGTCGCCCGCGCCCAAGATCGCGGCATAAATCGCGGCGTCCTGATGGATCAGCACCGAACCCTCACGGGCATCGCTGGAGGCGATAAGGCGCAGGCGCCCCTGTTTTGAGGCGGCGTCGAAGTGTTTTTCCTCGTAGCTGGGCGCGATGCCCTGCTCTGCGGGAATGATCCAGATTTGCAGGAAATGCACGCCCTCTCTTTTCGAGTGGTTGAACTCGCTGTGGCGCACGCCGGTGCCGGCACTCATGCGCTGCACGTCACCGACGCGAATGACCGACCCGGTACCCAGGCTGTCCTTGTGCTCAAGGGCTCCCTCCAAGACATAGGAGATGATCTCCATGTCCTGATGACCATGCGTACCAAAGCCCTGCCCCGGTTGCACGCGGTCCTCGTTGATGACCCGCAGCGGGCCGAATTGCACGTGGTCCGGGTCTTGATAGCTTGAAAAGGAAAAGCTGTGGAGGGACTTGAGCCAACCGTGCTCGGCGAGCCCGCGGTCTTCACTCTTTCGAATCTGCTGCATTTGGTGCTCCTCAACCCTGGATGGTTCAAATTTTCGATTGCGGCAACTAAGTGCTTTTGGCCATAAAATATGGCGTTTCATCGATATTACGCAGTATCCTCGGGTCGCCCTGGGCGGAAAAGCGGAATATTTACCTCCCTATGATCGAGATTTTCGAATGCTTAAAATAAGTTTGGACGCGCTGCAAGTGCTTGATGCCATTGACCGACGCGGCTCATTCGCCGCCGCCGGCAAGGAGCTGCACAAGGTGCCGTCAACGGTTTCGTACACCGTTTCCACCTTAGAGCAGAGTCTGGGTGTCCAGATCTTTGAGCGAGTGGGCCCGAAAGTGGCGCTGACCCCCGCCGGCGCCGAACTGCTCAAGGAGGGGCGCTATCTGCTGAAGGCCGCCCAAGACTTAGAACTGCGCGTGCGTCGAGTCGCCTCGGGCTGGGAGACCGAATTCGCCATTGGTCTCGATTCAGTGCTGTCGCCGCTGGCCTTGGAAGACGACATCCGCGCGTTCTACCGGGTGGCTGATCAGACCCGGTTGCGCTTGTCGCTGGACGCGTTGACTGGTTCTTGGGAATCACTGCTTGATCGCCGTGTTGACCTACTGATCGGCGCTGCCGGAGACGGCCCGTCTGGCGGTGGCTATTTGTCCGAACCCATGGGCAAGATCGACTTCGTCTTTACCGTCGCTCCCACCCACCCGCTCGCGACCATAGACCGACCACTAACGAAGGCCGATCTACGCGAGCACCGCGCGATCGCCGTCGCCGACTCGGCGCGAAAACTGCTGCCGCGCACGGTGGGCTTGGGCTTTGGCCAAGACACTCTCACGGTGCCCAACATGGCGGTCAAGCTGGCAATGCAGCTATCAGGACTGGGGTTTGGCTTCCTGCCAGAACCCCTCGCACGCACGGCCATCGACTCAGGTCGTCTGGTCGTCAAAGCGGTCGATGAACCGCGCAGTGCCGAAACCCTGCACCTAGCGTGGCGAAGCGGCGAGGACGGCCAAGCCTTGCTGTGGTGGCTGGCACGGTTGCGGTCAAGCAACCGACTACCGGCACTGATGGGAGAAAGCTGATGTCGGATCCGTTCCTACCGGCATCGCGTTCGACGATGAGATCTTTGTTCGCCTGCATCTCCCTGGTGATGATCACGAGTAGTTGTGCGCTGATGCCGAGCGAAGTCGAGATTTGGAACAAATCCGGCGTCACCGCGACCGACCTACGCATTGCCGTCGGGGGAAACCGGCTGAGCGTGGCTACGATCGCGCCCGACGGGGTTGCCAGCGTGAATTTCGAAGTACACGAAGAAACATCGCTAACGATCGATTTTGAGTTGCCCGGACCCGCGGGTCGACGATCGTGTTCCGGAGACGTCTACGTTGCCGGGGGCCTCTACAACCACCTGTTGGTGATCCTTAATCCCGATGGCGGTTGCAGCATACAAAGTGTGCCCTGACGCGTACTTCCACTGATTAACCGGGATCAGCAACGGGGCCGATCCCGCTTTTTCGCCGAGACGCCGCCAGCTTAATGTTATTTATAATTTACCTGTTGAATATTATTACTAACGTCATGTAAAGTATTACTTACATTTACTTTACCCGTGAGGAATCACCGTGCCGTACCGCGAAAAATCCGCTTGGCTGGCTTTGGCTGCCATCGTCCTGACCTTTACGCCCTATTTCGGCATCGTGATCGCGGGGGTGCTGCCCGCACAGCCCATGCCAGACCTCCGGCAACTCGGGCTTTACGCTGTGGCCGCCGTGGCACGCATGTTAATCCTCGGCATCGGCACCCTGGCATTACGCCGCAACGCGCCGGAGGAAGCCCGTTTGCCGCTCGACGAACGCGACCTGACCATCAATCGCCGCGCAATGAGCGTGGCCTACTACGTCCTGATGGCGGGAATGATCCTTGTGGGCTGCGTGATGCCGTTTGTCGCCAGCGGCTGGGACATTGTTAATGCCGGCTTGGCAATGATCGTGGCCGCGGAGTTGGTCAACTACGGCTTGGTAGTCGCCAGCTACCGCAGGCAGTTATGATGGACGGGATCATTTCCAACCAGATGCGGGCGCTGCGCTTTCACCACGGCGAAATGTCCCAGGCCGAGCTTGGCCTGCGCATTGGCGTTACGCGCCAGACCATTGCTGCGATTGAAGCGGGCAAGTACTCGCCATCGCTGGAAGCGGCGTTTCGCATTGCGCAGGTATTCGGTGTGCCGCTGGACGAGGTTTTCCAGTGGGACAGTCAGGCAAGCAAATAGCTGCCGTGAGATTCCCACGCATCCCCCGCCGGCTTTGGGTTTGCCAATCGCCGGCCCGACGCCTAAGGTATCGACCTGCCATCTGGCACTAGGAGCTAACCATGTCGTCCAAACGCCACGCTGTCACCGCCGCCGACGGCAAGAAATACATCCTGATCGAGAACTTCGGCGGATTGGGCGCGCATCAGTTTGGCGGCCGCAGCCGTGAAGCCGCTGGTGTTGGCCAATCGACCTTCTTGCTCAATGGCCGCCCGGCCAGCAAGACCGGTGAGCGCGAATACACCACGGCCGACGGCTTGGTGCTGACGCTCGACTAAGCTCAGCGAGCCGCGCTCGCCCACCGGCGAGCGCGCTGACGTGTGGCCGTCATTATGCGGCGTCACCGATATACCAAATGCGACTTTGTGCCGCTGCCGACGCGGCGACGGCCAAGACAATCGTGCGAATTGGCACCCCATCCCTTAGTCGACTGGCTGGCGGCCCGTCTTCCATGGCCGCAAGAATGACCCTCGCAACGGTCGCCACTGCACAACGCTGAGAATTGAAGCCTGACGAGGCGAATTGTTCTTGCCCGGGCGGCGTCTAACTGGCCGCCTTGACAATAGCTGCCTATGCAGTAATATGCGCCGCATGAGCAGTTCGCCCCGTAAAAAAGCCTCATCGCGAGTCGCCGACGCCCCGGCGTTTTACAGCGGCGACACCTACGATATGGACCAATCACTCGGGCATATCGTCCGCTCCTTGCTGAACTCCTTGGCTCGCCGAATTGATGGGCAAATGGCCGAGCACGGCCTGACGGCGATGCAGTGGAAGCCTCTGTTGATGATCAAGCTCGGGCGTGGTGACACCGCCGCCGAACTGGCGCGCCAAAATTGCTCAGACACCGGCGCGATGACGCGCATGCTGGATCGCCTGGAAGCAAAGGGCCTGCTCCATCGCACCCGCAGCGAAACCGATCGACGCGTCGTGCACCTCGAGTTGACCGCCGAAGGCGAACGCATCAGCAACCTAATTCCTTTTGGCCTTGCCGCCGTGCTCAACGAGCACTTGGTCGGCTTCAGCGAAGAAGAACACCGCCAACTCACTTCTCTGTTGCACAGAATGATTGCCAACGGCGCCATCGCCGCTGGCGACGACCTCACCGAACAAGGACAGTCCGCATGAACGTCCCCGGCATCGCCGCCGTGAATCCTGCCCGCAAACGAGCGCTGATCGCGATCGCCGCGGTCGTGGCTATTGTCGCAATCATCTACGCGATTTATTGGTTCGTGTACCTGAGCCACTACCAAGACACCGACGACGCCTATGTGCAGGGAAATGTCGTGCTGATTACGCCCCAAGTCGCCGGCACGGTCGTGCAGGTGAAGGTGCAAGACACCGATCACGTCAATGCCGGTGACGCGTTGATATCGCTCGATCCCGCGGACGCCCGCGTCTCGCTCGATGAAGCTGAGGCAACACTGGCGCAGACCGTGCGCGAAGTGCGCCAGGTCTATGGCAATGACGCCGCCGCGCAGGCCGAAATACTCTATCGCCAAGCCGATGCTGCGCGTGCCACGGCCGAGCTAGCGCGGGTGCAGCAGGACCTCAACCGTCGCCGCGATCTTGCAGCGAAGCAGGTTATTTCGCGGGAAGATCTGGCCCATGCGCAGGCCACCGTCGACGTTGCCCGCAGCGCCCAGCGTGCCGCGTTGGCGTCGGTCGAAGGCTCGCGCCAACAGTTGGCCGCCAGCCGCGCGATTACCAACGGCGTCGACGTCGCCGCGCATCCGAAGATCAAGGCGGCTGCCGCCCGAGTGCACGATGCGTTGATCGCGTTGCAGCGTACGCAACTGTCGGCACCGGTGTCGGGCATTGTCGCCAAACGCAGCGTACAGCTGGGGCAGCGCGTCCAAGCCGGCGCGCCGATGATGGCGATCGTACCGTTGGACCAAGTGTGGGTAGACGCAAATTTTAAGGAAGTGCAGCTGCGCAAGATGCGCGTTGGCCAGCCGGTTGAACTCACCGCGGATGTATTCGGCAAGGACGTGGTCTATCACGGCAAAATAGCCGGCCTCGGTGCCGGCACCGGCGCGGCGTTCGCGCTGATTCCGGCCCAGAACGCCACCGGCAACTGGATCAAGGTCGTGCAGCGCGTGCCGGTGCGCATTGCACTCGACTCGGCTGAGCTGCGTGCGCATCCGTTGCGACTGGGGCTGTCGATGCAAGTTGAAGTCGATACGGCGATTGAAAAAGGCGCGCCGGTGACGGCGGCACCCGCGGCAGCGACTGGCTCGGCACTACTGGCCAGCGCGGGCGACAGCGAAGCTGACGCCATCGTCCGCCGGATCATCGCCGATAACCTCGGCGCCGGAACTGTCGCTACCGCCGTCGCGCACTAACATGGCCACCGCGGCTACCGAGGCAGCCTCCGGGCCGGCAAAACCGGCCGAGTTGCCGCCGCTAACCGGCACTGCGCTGGTGCTGGGCACGATTGCGCTGTCGCTAGCGACGTTCATGAACGTGCTCGACACTTCGATCGCCAACGTGTCGATCCCGGCGATTGCCGGCGACATGGGCGTCAGCCCCTCGCAAGGCACCTGGGTCATCACCTCGTTCGCGGTCGCCAACGCGATCTCGGTGCCGCTGACCGGCTGGCTCACGCAGCGCTTTGGCCAAGTACGACTTTTTACTGCCAGCGTGGTGCTGTTCGTCATCGCTTCGTGGCTCTGCGGGCTGGCGGGCAGCATCGAGTCGCTGATTGGATTTCGTATCTTGCAAGGCGCCGTTGCCGGACCAATGATCCCGCTGTCGCAAACCTTGCTGCTTTCTAGTTACCCAAAAGCACGCGCCGGCACCGCGCTGGCGATGTGGGGGGTAACCACCTTGGTGGCGCCGGTCATTGGACCCCTGCTCGGCGGCTGGATCACCGACCAGTTCTCCTGGCCGTGGATTTTTTATATCAATATTCCCATTGGGCTCGGCGCAGCGGCGGCCACGTGGATGCTTTACAAAGAGCGCGAATCACCCATTCGCTTGTTGCCAATCGACAAGGTTGGGCTTGCCCTGCTCGTCGTCTGGGTCGGCGCAATGCAGATCATGCTCGACAAGGGCAAGGAGTTGGACTGGTTCCATTCCACCTTCATCCTTTCGCTGGGATTGATCTCGCTGGTCGGCTTCGTCGTCTTCGTGGTTTGGGAGTTGACCGACGAGCACCCGGTGGTCGACTTGCGCTTGTTCCAACGCAGGAACTTCTGGACGGGCACGGTCTCAATGTCGCTCGCGTACGGCGCATTCTTCGGCAACGTGGTCTTGTTGCCACTGTGGCTGCAGCAATACATGGGTTACACCTCTACGCTCGCAGGCATGGTGTTAGCGCCGGTGGGACTGCTCGCGATCTTCCTGTCGCCCTATGTCGGAAAAAAGATCGGCACCACCGATCCGCGGCGCCTTTCCACCGTCGCCTTCCTAGTGTTTGCGTTGGTGCTGTGGATGCGGTCGACGTTCAACACCAATGCCGACTTCAACACCATCTTGATCCCAACGATCATCCAAGGCATTGCGATGGCGTTTTTCTTCATCCCGTTGGTGGCCTTGACGCTCTCAGGGCTACCGCCGGAAAGAATTCCAGCGGCGTCAGGCTTATCGAACTTTGCGCGCATCACCGCTGGTGCGGTGGGCGCGTCGGTTGCAACGACGCTGTGGGAAAGCCGTCAAAACCTGCACCACGCGCAGCTGGCGGAAGCGGTCAACCTGACCAGCCCAGGCGCAACGGCGTCCATCAACCAATTGCAGGCGCAGGGCTTTAGCCTTGAACAGACTTATTCGATCATCAACCACCTGATCGACCAGCAAGCAGCAATGCTGGGAGCGAACGACATATTCCGGATGTCCGCGATCTTGTTCTTGGTGCTGATTCCGGTGATTTGGTTGGCTCGGCCGGCCAAGTCGTCGGGTCCGGTG
>JBBSAA010000151.1:0-6980 GCA_038252715.1 Lysobacterales bacterium
AGACGCGTGTATGACCTTGTCGCCAGCAAGCTGGCTCCTACGAGTCAGGCTCGCTTCTACCGGCGCTTGGGACCCATGCCACAATATCGCCATGAACCCGCTCGACGAATCCAGCCTCGGCAAAACCGTCACGTACGCCAGCCAGTACGACGCCGGCCTGTTGTTCCCGATCCCGCGGGCCGACAAACGCAGCGAGCTCGGTATCACCGGTGTCTTGCCCTTCATCGGCGTCGATATCTGGAACGCGTTTGAGCTCAGCTGGCTAGACGCGCGCGGCAAGCCGCGCGTGGCGCTGGCTGAATTTCGCGTGCCGCTCGATTCGCCGAACTTGATTGAGTCCAAGAGTTTCAAGCTCTACCTCAACAGCTACATGCTGACGCGACTGCCGGATACCGACGCCTTGCGTGCGCAGATCGCCCGCGACCTCAGCGCCGCCGCCGGCGCGCCGGTGACGGTGACGCTATCGACGCCGACGTCAAAGCAAGCGGCCTTGATTGAAAACCTCGACGGCGAATTGATCGACGACCTGCCCATTGAGATCAGCCACTACGGGCCACCGAGGCCGGATTTCCTGTACTCCAATCCCGAGGCCGTGGTCGAAGAAACCTTGGTATCGCACCTGCTGAAGTCCAATTGCCCGGTCACCGGCCAGCCCGATTGGGCCAGCGTGCAAATTCACTACATCGGCCCCAGGCTTGGCCGCGATGGCCTGCTGCGCTATTTGGTGTCCTTCCGCGAACACAGCGATTTCCACGAGCAGTGCGTTGAGCGCATCTTCCTCGATATCCAGCGCCAAGCCGGTCCCAGCCGCCTGTCGGTGTACGCGCGCTACACGCGCCGCGGTGGCTTGGATATCAATCCGTTTCGCAGTACGCCCGGCTGGATGTTGCCGGGCAATACCCGCACGTCGCGCCAGTGAGGATTTCGCCCATGCCTGCTTTTCGATCGCTGTGCCTGCTGCTGTCGGCGGCGCTGATTCTCGCTGCCTGCAGCGGCAAATCCGAGTCCCAGGTTCCGGCCACAACCACCGACACTCAACCTGCCGCTACCGCCGCAAGCCAAGCGGCGCTGCCGGCGAAAAAAGAGGGTGGCTTGTTCGGATTTCTATCCAGCGACAAGCCCGCAGAACTCGAGGCTGCTGCGCCGGATTTAGGCGACTTCAAGATCGCCAGCGTCACGCTAGGCAGCGCCTTGGACCGTGAGAATAATGTCGCCGCTGCGAAAACAATGTTCGCGCCAACCGACGCGATCCATGCCGTGGTGCTCAGCACCGGCAAGCACGCTGGCCTGACGCTGTCGGCGAAATGGACCACGGCCGATGGCGCGCTGGTCGCCGAGAGTGCGCAGGCGTTGGCGCCCACCTCGGCAACGTACACCGCCTTTAATCTAGTCAATCCCGCTGGCTGGCCGCTGGGCAAATACCAAGTGGCGATTGCCGTTGACGGCCACGTGTTGCAGACACGCCCCTTTGAAGTGAAGTAAGTCGTTGCAAGCCTAGTTCGCGGCGGCGCGCTGGTAGCGACCGTCGAAACTTACGGTCCAGGTTTTGCCATCGTCGATTGAGGTTTCCCAGAACTGCCGCACGCTGCCGTCGGCATTGGGCGTCCAGGTAATGCGTTCGCGCTGCGCGAGACCTGTTTTTGCATTGGGCTTGTCCTGTACCCCAGCTAAGACCATCTTGCCGTCGACAAGCCCCCCGGTCAGGTGCAGGCGCACGCCGGTGGTGTCCACCCAAAACTGCTCCCAGCGCTGGGTATCGCGATTGTAGGTGTTGAAACTCTTTCCGCTGTAGCCGCTGCCACCGGTCCAGTTCTCCTCGATCACGCAACCGGACAAGATTGATTCAATGTGACTGTGCCCGGTTGGCTGCTTGTTGGGCGCCGGTACGTCCCAGTCCCCAAGCCAGAAATCGAACTGCCGATGTTCGGCGGCTGAGCAGTTGGGTGGCGGCGGATTCTGGGCCTGGGCCAAGCCGCTGGCGGCCAGCAGGGAAAGGGTAAGGGTGGCAAGCATTATCCGGCGCATGGCGTACTCCCTAGGTTCGTTTCGAGGCTATGCCTGCGACCGGTCGCTGGCAACACGCCAAACGTCATGCCGTCGACGATACTGTTCGCTCCCATCACCGGTCACAAGGCGAGGCAATGACTGCCCCACCGCGCCATCCTTGCCAGAGCTGTGGCGCCTGCTGCGCGGCGTTTCGCGTGGCGTTTTATTGGGCCGAGGCGCAGCCGGCGATGGCCGACGGCGTACCCGAAGACTTGGTCGCGCCGGTGCGGCCGAACATTCTTGCGATGCGCGGTACCGACGCGCGGTCACCGCATTGCATTGCGCTTGAAGGCACCGTCGGCCGAAACGTTAGCTGCCGCATTTACGCCGCACGGCCCTCGCCGTGTCGCGACCTCAAGGCCAGCTATGAAGATGGCGCGCACAGCGTGCAGTGCGACAGTGCCAGAGCAAAGTATTCCTTGCCAGCACTGAGTCTGGAAGACTGGCCTGGCGATGTAGGAGCGGCGTAAGCCCGCGACAGGTTAGTCCGCCCGGCGAGAAATTTATTCTCGGTGCGCCTGCAATCGTCGGTGCGGCTGTTTTTTTACAGAAGATTGTCGTAAGCGACGGAAAGCAGTAACCGCTTCAGTGGCGGCACACGGTGTCGCGGGCTGACGCCGCTCCTACGGTGCTTCCGAGGCCCTTGCCATTAGGGCTTTTTCCGATTCGCGCCACGCGAGCACATCGTCGGTCAATGGCCGGGCTAGCATCTGCGTCAGCTCGTGGCGGGTGGATTCGGCGAAGGACTCGACATACTGCGCGGTCGGTATGAGGCCCTCACGCCCCACGGCGCCGCCTTTCATGATCCCGGCCGCATGCACGATGCCGTGCCGCACGAATTCGAAGCCCATGTAGTTCCAGCGTTCATCCGAGCACAGCCAGCGAAAGCGCAGCTCGTAGCGTTGGAACGGATTGAGGCCGCGACGAAAACTGATCAGCACGCCGCCGGCCATGGGCCGCCAGCCGTTGGCAACCAGCGCCTTAAGGAAACCGGTGCGCGAAAAAAATTCGATCAAGGCCAAGTCGACCATGGTCAGGTAGCGACCATTGTTCATGTGAACATTGATATCTAGGTCATTGGGTAACACGCGCCAGAACTGGCTCAAGGTGTCGTTGAAGGCCAAACGCGCCATGAAACGGGCGCGCAACAGGGTCCAAAGCAGGCGGATGTAGAGGTTCATGTCCCATGATCGGGTCTGGGACACCTTGTTGGATAGGGCTACGGCTGGGGTCTGACGCTTTCGCCGGGCGACGCAAACCGCGACAATGGCCATTCAGGCGCCCGGCGAGGCGTCAGTCGGATCCATACGCAAGAACGAACGACACGATTTACGGGAGGAGTCATGGCAGAACCCATCATCACTGCGCCGGCTGGCGGCGCAAAAATCACCATCGCGGGCGGCAAGCTCACGGTGCCGAACAACCCGATCATTCCCTTCATCGAAGGCGACGGTACCGGCCCCGATATCTGGCGCGCCAGCGTGCGTGCGCTCGACGCCGCAGTGGCCAAGGCCTACGGCGGCCAGCGCAAGATCCACTGGCTGGAAGTGTTTGCCGGCGAAAAAGCCAACAACCAATTTGGCACCTGGCTGCCCGAGTCCACCGTGCAGGCCTGCCGTGACTACTTGGTGTCGATCAAGGGTCCGCTGACGACGCCGGTGGGCGGCGGTATTCGGTCCTTGAATGTCGCCCTGCGACAGATGCTTGATCTGTACGTCTGCCTGCGCCCCGTGCGTTGGTTCAAGGGCGTGCCGAGCCCGGTCAAGCGTCCTGACCAGGTCAACATGACGATCTTCCGTGAGAACACCGAGGACATCTACGCCGGCATCGAATGGGCCGGCGGCAGCGCCGACGCGCAGAAAGTGCTGGATTTCATCGAAAAAGAATTCCCGCAAATGTTCGGCAAGATTCGCTTCGGCACCGCTGAAAAGAATGCCGAATGGCAGAAGGCGATGGAAAGCGTCGGTGCGCCGCATCGTGAGTTGCCGGTGCAAGTGGGTCTGGGTCTCAAGCCGGTCAGCTACCTCGGTACTGAGCGTCTGGTGAAAAGCGCGATCGAATACGCGATTGCGCACAAGTCCAAGTCGATGACCCTGGTGCACAAGGGCAACATCATGAAGTTCAGCGAAGGCGGCTTCCGTGATTGGGGCTACCAAGTTGCGCGCGAGATGTTTGGTGCGGTCGAGCTCGACGGCGGCCCGTGGCACGTGATTCCAGAAGGCAAACCCGGCGCGGGCCTGATCATCAAGGACGCGATTGCCGACGCTTTCTTGCAGCAAATCCTGCTGCGTCCGGCGGAATACGACGTGGTCGCCACGCTCAATCTCAACGGTGACTATTTGTCCGATGCACTCGCCGCGCAAGTCGGCGGCATTGGCATCGCCCCGGGCGCGAACATCAACTACGTCACCGGCCACGCAGTGTTTGAAGCCACGCACGGCACGGCGCCGAAGTATGCCGACCTCGACAAGGTCAATCCCGGTTCGGTGATCCTCTCTGGCGAGATGATGCTGCGCTATATGGGTTGGCACGAAGCGGCCGACACCATCATCAGCGCCATGGATGCGGCGATCGCCGGCAAGCGCGTCACCTACGATTTCGCCCGTTTGATGGAAGGCGCCACCGAGGTGAAGTGTTCGGAGTTCGCAGACGAGCTGATCAAGCACATGTGAGCGGCAAGGCACGGGGATTTTCCGTGCTCGAAGCTAGAGAAAAGGCGCCGCAAGGCGCCTTTTCCTTGTTCAGGTCGCGCGCTATAGCTCGGGGTTGGCTTGCCTGACTTGATCAAGACTCGCCAAGGGATTGCTCTCAGCGTGCTTGCGCATCGCTCGCCGCACGCTGTCTCAGCCAGACTCGACGCACGAGCAAGGCGAGGGTCAGCATCGCCAGGAACAGCCCATACGACACCGATGTCGCAAGCACTTGCCGCCACATCACGCCCGGCTGCGGATTGGCGTTGGCAAGACCCCAACTGGTGCCGGCCGCTGCGGCGGCGAGCGCGAGCGCGAGGCTAGCGACATCAAACAGCCGACGCGCGCCGTCGCGCGGTTGGCGCGGATAAAACCAAAACAGCGCGCCGAGGATGGCGTACCAGGGCAGGAACAGGATCAGGGCGAGGTTGCTGGCAATCAGGGGGTTCATCGGAGCAAACGGAGGTGGCTTCAGGCGCAATTTTAGCGCAAAGCCCTGTGAGGCCGATGGCTTGGAAGTAGCCCCCAAAACGCACTAACGCCGAACCGATGCCGGTCGCCGGCCGCCGCGTTGGCGGAAATTGAAGCAATGGACCGGCAGGGAGTGCCCAAAACCAGGGTCCTGCGACGCAGAATTCCGACCCCACTACGGGAAAAAGGCGCCTCGCGGCGCCTCTTTCTTTTCTTCGACAACACACCGTTCGGTGAACCGCACGGCTGACCACGCGACATCCGTGTCGCTACGCGCGCTTTGGCGGCTTTCGCCTTCCAGTTCCCATCACGCGCGTTCGGGTTCCTTGATCGGACCAGGCACGCGATCGCCGGCCGGTGTGGGCTCACGCACCGGCTCATTGCCGGGCATCGACGGCGGGTCCTGACGTTCGGGCGGATCAGTCTGGCCGGCGACGCTCTTCTCAACTTGCGCCTGTTCACCGGCCGGTTTGTCCGGCTGCGGGTGCGCATTGTCGGTCATCGGTTGCGTGGGTTTGGTTTCCGCATAGCCGGAGTCTTTCGGCGCGGCGGCGGGGGTTTTCGATGTATCGGTCATCACGTCTCTCCGTGGATCGGACCCAGGGTGTGCTGCAGAACCCATGCCAAGGCCAGAACCGCACCCTGACCGGCTCTCAGGCCACCCCAATCCAGCAGTCTGCACGAGCGACCGGCATTTCGCCCGCTAAATCGTAGGAGCCAGCTCGCTGGCGACAAGCTCCTGACCATTGCCTCGATACGCGCCGATTCGCCAGCAAGCTGGCTCCTACGGAAATCAGATCCCACCCCCGTAGGAGCCAGCTCGCTGGCGACAGGCTCCTGACCATTGCCTCGATACGCGCCGATTCGCCAGCAAGCTGGCTCCTACGGAAATCAGATCCCACCCACGTAGGAGCCAGCTCGCTGGCGACAAGCTCCTGACCATTGCCTCGATACGCGCCGGTTCGCCAGCAAGCTGGCTCCTACGGAAGGTGAGTCTTTGTCCGATATCCAACTGGCGTCGAAGCTCTTAGCGTTGGGCAATGACCACGTCTACGACTAACGGACATCGCGCTCTGCGTAGGGGCCGGGTATCGCTATGTGGCCAAAGCTATTTCATCACCGTCACCTGCCTTCATCGGCGCGTGCGTTTCGTCGACTTCGATGCCGCTTGTGCGGTCAGCCGGATCCTTGGCAGCGCCCGTGCCTGGCGCGGCGCGCAGGTCCTCGCTTGGGTGCTGATGCCCGATCATTGGCACGCGTTGATCACCTTGGAGGATGCGGGTCTGTCGCGAGTGATTCAGCAGGTCAATTCGCTAACCGCTCGCGCAGCCAATGCGGCAATAGGCTCGCGAGGGCAAGTCTGGCAATCGACCTTCCACGACCATGCAATGCGTGCCGACGAGGACATCAAGGTCGCTGCCCGCTATCTGGTCGCCAATCCAATACGGGCACGCTTGGCAGGAACCATTGCGGAGTATCCATTTTGGGACGCCGTTTGGCTTGACCCGCAATTCAACCCCCTAGTCCCCTAAGCCCACGTAGGAGCCAGCGCGCTGGCGACAAGCTCCTGACCATTGCTTTGATGCGCGCTGGTTCGCCAGCAAGCTGGCTCCTACGAAAATCGGACCCCACCCCACGTAGGAGCCAGCTCGCTGGCGACAAGCTCCTGACCATTGCCTCGATACGCGCCGGTTCGCCAGCAAGCTGGCTCCTACGGGGGGATGAAGCATTGTTAGACTGAGGTATGGATACAAAAGCGAGCAGGTGTGCGGC
>JBBSAA010000152.1:0-6915 GCA_038252715.1 Lysobacterales bacterium
GGCGTCGTGCCCGAGTGTGTCGTTGATGCGCTTGATGCCGTCCATATCGGCGGCAGCTACCGCCGGCCAGCCCAGCGACTCATCTTCCTCGAAGGCGCGACGGTTGCGGATCCCCAGCTTCGACGTGCGAAGCTCGCGATTTAGTCGATCGACTTCGGCCCGTAGCGCGTCGGTTTCGGCTTCGGTTTCGGCATCGGGTCCGCCATCGGGTCCGCCATCGCGGCTTCGCGCGCGGCGATCCGCGCCTTGGCGCCTGGCCTGCGCTTCGCCGCCTCGGCGTACACCCGCAGCGCGATCGCTTTCAGATCCTTCGGTGTCCGCACGGCCATTCTCCCGAATCAGTTTGGTCACGGCGCGCACGAACGTCGGCGCGTCGGTCCAGTTGGTAAACAAGTCTGCCACATCGTCGACATCCACGCCGGCGCCCTCAGCGCGGCGGGCCCACTCGGAAACAGTCAGCGCGTCCCGGTCTTGCAGCGGCGGCTCGCGACTGATCTGGTCCTCACTTTCCATCTGCCGCACCAGCGACCGCAGGCCGGCGCGTGACATCTGCATTTCTGCCGCTTCGGCTTCCTCTTGCCGGCGCGTGCCTTGCAGTGCGGCAAACTCGGACTGGTCTTTCTTGATTCCGTCGAGCTGGCCCTGTATCTCCTGCGTTTCGGAGCTCTCCCCAAGGAACGCGCGCACTTCGCGGCCGTTCATTGCCGCTTCGATCAGATCAAACGCTGCATTCTGGTCGTTCGTGCGGACAACGCCCTCACCGCCTTGGTCGGCCAAAAAGCCTTCTTGCTCCATAATCTCGATCGCAGCGTCAGGCGTCAGCCCCTCCCCGGCTTTGCGAAACAGCGGGCGACCGACCGGACTGGCCTTGTTCAGCTGCGCTATTTGGCTTGGGTCGACATCGAACTGTGCAGAAAACGCAGCGCGATCAAGCCCACCAGCTTTGGCAAGCGCGCGCAACAGATCCACCTTGCCGATCCTGCCGCCCGCGATGGACGCCGGCAGCCCGAACCGCTCCGGCGCTTTCAGCGGGTCGATAGTCAGCAACAGGCGGCGGGTCGCTATCGGGTCGCCCTCGGCAGCGACAAAACGCGCGTTGATCAGCGCCTTCTCGGCCGCGTCCTCGGCAGCGGTAAGGCGCTGCTGTTCGGCCTGCCACTTGCGCAGGTTGGCCGCGCGCGCCGCCTTGACGGCTGGCGGCGCCTTGCGGCTGGTCACGGCTGGTCGCGGGCCCAGCGCGGACGCGGCGCCTTGCGCGGCTTTCAGAGCGTCAACTGCCTGCTGCACGGCGGGCGGCGTCGGGCCGGACTCGTCGAGCAGCGCCTCAATCTCGGCATCGGCCGCAGCCTCGTCGTCGAGCTCAGGCTGATCGGCAGGCGAACCGGCATCGGCCGCAGCCTCGTCGTCGAGCTCAGGCTGATCGGCAGGCGGACCGGCATCGGCTCTCGGCTCGGGCGGCAGCACAGGGCGGCCATTTTCATCAAGCCGCACCATTTCGCGACCGGCCGGAACACTGATTACCGCACCACTGCGTGCGTCAACTCGTGCGCCAGGCGGTTGAACTGGCACGCCAACTGGCGCAGGGCCGATACCGGGACCGCGCAGGCTACTGTCAGTTTCGACCACGCCCGGCTGCGGCGCATAGGTGGATGCTTCCGGCGCAATCTCGATGCCGGGCCCGCGCCGCAAGGCGCCGTCAGCGGACCCTACGAAGTCAGCGCCGGCACCGGGGCGGCCGGGTGGCAACCGCAGCTGGGTCGTGCCCGGTACCGCCACGTTACCGTTGGCGTCCACGCGCCACGCGGGCGGGCCTGGCGGCCCGGCCAGCAGGCCGGCGCGCGGCCGCCCATTTACGATGTCAACCAGATCAGGGTCGGCGGTGCGCAGCATGTTGTCGCGTGCGTCCTCGTCCTCGGCGGCCGTGAACGGGTCGAGCGTTCGCTGGTCGGGCGGCAGGGAATCCGCGTCCGGCATGCTGGTATTGGTGACCGCACCCATGCCGAACCCGCCCACAAAGTCGGCGGCAGAGTCGCGGCCAAGATCCTCGGCCACGCCAGTCGCAAGCGCTTTTCCGATGTCGCGCGCGCCGGACTCCGTGACTTCTTGCAGACCCTCAGATAGGCCGCCAGCGGCGCCCACGATCGGCGCGGTGACTGCCCTGGCGAACTGCGGCCGGAAGCCGCCGCGTACCATGTTCGAGGCAATGCCGGTCGCCAGCGCCTTGCCCGGCGATCCACCGAGAATGTAGCCCGAGAGCGCGCCGACCGGGGTCGCCAGCATGGCGGCGAAGTCGGCCGACTTGGTTGCCAGTCGGTCCTTGGCGAGCTGGGGCGCGCGCGTGCCCGGAAGGTTCTGCGCCTTGAGTTCCTGATATGCCTGCGCCATTTCCTCTTGGAAGCCTGGGTAGGTCCAGATCTTGGTTTCGGCGTCGCTGGCCGCCTGCGCGACCATGCGCTGCGCCTCCTTCGCGGCCTGTCGCGGCGTCATCCCGCCAGAAACCAGACCGACATAGGCATCGGTGTAGGCGGGATCGCGCTGCATGACCTCCATCGGCGCAGACATGGCGCGATCGTAGGCGTTGGCAGTCAGCGGCATGCCGCTGATTTCCTTTTCGACTTGACTGCCAGCGCCCTGCGCGGACTGCGCTCCGAATGCGAGCATGCCCGCCGGGCCGCTGACCTTGTTGATTGCCAGCGGCGCCGCCATTTGCCCGAGCGTCTGCGACATCCACAGCGCGAAGCGGCGCGGCGTTGCGGACTCCGACCACTCCGCCGGGGTCGGATCGGTCTTGCTGCGCACCCACTCGGCCAGATCCTCGCCGACGAATGGAACCGCACCGGCGAGCGATTCGAGAACTGGCCGGACGACGTTGCCCTTGATCGGTGGGGTTTCCGCGACGAACTGCTGCGCCGCGTTCTGGGCTGGCAATCCCATCGTTTCGCGGTAGACACCCTCATCGGCCAGCGGCTCGGCCGGTTGCGTCAGCGATCGCAGGCTGGCGCCGGCAATGGCACCCAGCGGCGACATGGACTGCCGACCCACGGTATCGGCCAAGCGACCCACGCCGACGATGCTCGACACAGCGCCCACGCCGACGTTGGTATGCAGGGTGTCGCCAATATCAGTCAGCGACGGTTGCGGCGCGCCTTCCGGACCTTTCGGCCTTGCGGTCAGTGCTCCCAAGACGCCAGCGCCGACAGCGCCGTATTGGTCGCGCAGGCCGTCGACCGGCTTGGCGGCCTTGGGGTTGAACCGCTTTGGCGCCGCGCCAGGCGCGAGCGCAGCATCGACGTTACGCGCGGTATTCGGGTTGAAGGCCACGGATTAGAGCTCCTTCCAACTGCCGTCTGCTTGGTACACGGCGCGGTTGCCTTGGTCGTCCTCGTAGGTCGTGCCGACCACGAAATCGGAACTGCCGGCATCGCTCGGATTGACCGCCTTCGGCGTTGACGGCTGGGTGCGCGGTGCGCCGCCTTGGATGCCACGATCGCGCGCGATCAGGTCGCGCGAGGATTGGCGCTCATGGGCTTGGTCTGCCACCTGCTGCGGCGTGAGCGTCTGGCCCGGCAACAGTGCCCGATTGATCTCGGACACGTCCGCGTTGACGAGTCGATTGGCGGTGTCAATGCCAGCGCGCGGCGGCGCCGGCCGAACCTGCGCGGGCGGGCCCATGCCGTCGCCTGGAACTTGCGACGTGATCGGCCTGGCGACGGCCGTGTTGCGGTCGACCAGCTCGAAGCCTTGATCGGACTGGACAACCTGCGGCGCCAGTCCGGCGTTGCGGTTGATCCCGGCGGCCTGCACGCGCGAGGCCGCGCCGATGTCGGCGACTTCAAGCCGCGTTCTGGCAGCAAGCTGGGCGGCGCTCAGGCGGCCTTGCGACTTGACTCCCTCGATTTCCAGCTTGTTCGCCTGCTCGACGCCGGCCGAAGCTGCCGCCGCGCGCTGGCCGGGAATGCTCAGGAACGCATCGGGGTTGACCATCTGATACAGGCCAATGCCGGCGCCGCCTTGTTCGGTAGGCTTGCCGAAGAACAATTCATCCCACGTCCCCACAATGTCGCCCCTCGGATGCTTCACCACGAAGCGGCCATCTGGCTTTGCTTCGGTCGGGCCGGCCAGGTCGATGCCGTCCGGAAGCTCGGCGTAGAACTTATCAAGCGCGGTGGGATCCTGCGAGGCGTAGGTGCGCGATAGGCTGTTGAGCAACCGCGTCTGTTCCCGGCTGATCTTGGCATCAGCCGCCTGGCCCCTGCCTTCCTCGATCGCCATTTCAGCGGCTTGTCGCTTGAGTGGCCGGTCCTCAGCCTCCCACTGCGCTTGCTGCGCCTGAATCTCCATCGCCTGATTGTTGGCGCGGCGATTCTGCTGGAAGGACGCCGCTGCAGTGTAGCCGTCAAAGCCGGGGATACCGGGCATGGTCAAGTCCTCGTCATTGCCTTAGCGAGTTGATCGAGCGCGCCGGGCCGAATCTTGGCGATCATCCTTTCGGGGATCGCTTCAACGCGGAAATCGCGGAGCATGGAGTAGCGTTCATGGTCAAAGTTGGCAGCGCCCTCGAACATCCAATCCCACAGCGCCATTACGGTGCCGTCGTGGTCGAGCTTTTCGGAGTCGCACCAGAACCCGGACCGATCGGATTTCAGGATTGCGGTTTTGGCGCGCTCGAATGCGGCAAGCACCTTGTCGAATCCTTCTAGCGAGAGGCCCATGCCGCGAATCGACCGCTTTACGTCGCGCGGCTCGCGGGTGACGACGCAGAATCGCGCGTTCGGGAACGTGCGCAGAATCTCGTCGATGAACATGGCCGCACCCGTGTCCGCAATCACGGCAGCCCCAGGCGGCAGCGCGTCGACGCGGCGCGCCAGCACTTCGACTGACCCGTGCTCGGAAAGCGGCTCGTGCATCGCGTGCGCGTCGGATGACAGGAAGTTTGCCAGCCATGCCGTGCGCGAGCGCGGCAGCGCGACAACGAAGATCACATAGCGGTCGCACGTCATCGACCGCCGACTCCCCACCACTGATTCTGCCCGGTCGAGTTCAAATAGCCGGGCATGGTGCCGGCTTGTCCGTATCCCCCAAACTCAGACTTCCACGGGCCGGCGCGACTTACAAAGGAATTCCACGGCACCCCGCGCTGGTTGTCCACCACCATGCCGCCGCCGGCCGACTTGCCGCCCACCATCCCAGCGCCGCCGCCAACCTTTTTTTGGCCGCCGCCCGCAAAGGATCCCGCAGCTGCGCCGATCGAGTTTGCGATGCCGTCATAGCGATCTTGGATCCCGTCGGCAACGCGGTTGCCTTGGTCGGTCGCCGCGCCTAGCGTCTGCGCCGATTGCCCCAACAAGTTGCCACCTGCCTGTAGCATGGGCAATCCAAGGCCGGCAGCGCCGGAGAGCGCTTGATACCGTTCGGTCGCCGCGCCGCGCCGCGCCGCGTTGCGGTTGAACACCAGGCTTGCGGCCTCGTTGTTCTTTACGTCTCCCAGCGCCGACGACCATGCGCCATCCAGCGGGTTGACCCCGGATCGCTGCATGTCGCGCTGCATCGCCCCCTGCTGATTCCCAAACGCGGTCGCGTTGTCGGCGCTGATGGCTGCCAAGTCGGGCCTTCCAACCTGGCGCGCCGCGTCGACCGCCTCGCGCGCGACCGGCAGAAACTCGCGGTCGTAGGTGTCGAGGTAGTTTGTGCCGCGCTGTTCGAGCCGCTGCGACATTTCAGTGAGCTTCTTGAGGTATTTCTGCCGCTCGCGGTTGGCCTTTTTCTTGCCGCGCGAACTGATGATTCCGCCGATGATGGAGGATGCTGCCATGACCCAGACCATTGTGGTGCGCTCCTATTGGACGATGTTGGTTACTTGGATCAGGACGAATCGAGTGTTGTAGTAGGTGCATTCGCCGACGCCGCCGCTGCCACCGCCAGATGTTTCCGTGATGTCGCAGCGGTACCGCACCGTGTGAAGCCCGGCGCTCATCGGCACGACGCTCATGTGCGACATGCCTTTTGTGTAGTCGGCCGAGCTGATGAACGTCTGATCGGCTTGTGCGGCGTCAACCGTAATTGTCGACCGGAAGGTTTTCTCGTTCCGGTTAGCTTGAGGCGAACCGACTACGGCATGGACGAGCACTGCGACAAGCGCGGTGTTTTGCCCTGGCGGCAGCACGACCATGATTTCAGCAGTCTGCCCGCCATCGCCAGCGCCAACCGGCACCTGCAACGGTTGCCCGCGCACGAATATGTTGCCGTCGGTGTCGAAGTAGAGCGCGCCGTTGTCGCGGTTGCGGCTGCCGGAGCCGGCCCAGAACAGCAGCCCATCATTGCCGCCGATCTCCACCCGCGCACTGGACGATCCACCGGCAGTCGAGAATCGACCGAATCCGGTCACGGTCAGGTTGCCGGCCAAGCTCACGTTGCCGAAGCGGTCGAGGAAGAACACCGGGCCGCTGATGGCTGCACCATTAGCATCGTATTCCGTGGTGCTACCAAGCGTGCCGATGCCGTACCAAAGCGGAAACAGCGCATTCGCGCCGCCGATAAACACCCGCCAGTTGGTGTCGCCGGCAGTCGACAGCGACCCGGTGATGATGCTTTCCGCCGAAAGCACTTGTGTCGTGATACTGATTGGGTCGATATGACGCGCCCGAATCGTGCCTGCGCTAATCACATCGGCGTGAATTGTGCCGCGCACTGCAAGCCGGCCATTAATACCAACTCCGTCCACCAGGCCGCCATTGGCGATGGTTGGCAGCAGGTCCGGCATATCGACTGGCGGGAGCCAATCCGGGTTGATGATTTGCCCGACTGTGAACGGGTAGCGCGACGTGCCGGGCAGGTCTGGTTCGGCCGGAACTTCGATCGCAAAGCGGTTGGCGCGGATGATGAACGCAGAATCGGCCGTCTGATTACCGGGCAGAA
>JBBSAA010000153.1:0-6912 GCA_038252715.1 Lysobacterales bacterium
AGATTGAACCCTTCGACGGCCGCAACTGGGAAGTCAATGCCGCCGGATTGGCGCACCTGAGCCAAGGCTGAGGTCGCGGCTGCCCGGCTGCCGCTAAACTAGCGTGATGCCTGCTTCCCTCTCCCGCGATTCCTTCCGCCTCTCGGTCGCCCCGATGATGGATTGGACGGACCGTCACTGCCGCGCTTTCCATCGGGTGCTTGCGCCGGGTGCGCGCCTGTATACGGAAATGGTGCATGCGCAGGCAGTGATCCATGGCGATCGCGAACGTCTGCTGGGCTTCGATCCCAGCGAGCATCCGCTGGCGCTGCAGCTCGGCGGCAGCGAGCCGGCCTTGCTGGCTGAGGCTGCGCGGATCGGCGCTGAGTGGGGCTATGACGAGATCAACCTCAATGTCGGCTGCCCTTCCGATCGGGTGCAGGCCGGGCGTTTTGGCGCGTGCTTGATGAAGGAGCCGGCGCTGGTCGCCGAGGGCGTGGCGGCAATGATTGGCGCGGTGACGATTCCGGTGACGGTCAAATGCCGATTGGGCGTGGACGAGCTCGAGGATTACGACGCCTTCCTGGCCTTCGTCGACACCGTTGCGACGGCCGGTTGCCAGGTGTTCGTCGTGCATGCGCGCAAAGCGTGGTTGCAGGGTTTATCGCCGAAAGAAAACCGGGAGATTCCGCCGCTGCGCTACGACTGGGTGCACCGGCTCAAGCGCGAGCGCCCTGCGCTGACGGTAATTATCAACGGCGGGCTGGCGACGGTCGAAGACAGCCTCATGCAGTTGGGCCAAGTAGACGGAGTGATGATTGGGCGCGCCGCGTACCACGAGCCCTACCGCCTGCATCAGCTCGACGCACAATTGCGTGGCGTCAGCACGCAAGCCCGCGAACCGCTGTTGCGCGCCTACTTTCCCTACATGCAGGCGCAGCTGTCGCGCGGCGTGGCGCTAAAACACATGAGCCGCCACATCCTTGGCCTGTTCCATTCCCAGCCCGGCGGGCGCCAATTCCGCCAGGTCCTCAGCGAAGGTGCGCCCAAGCCCGGCGTCGGCCTCGAGCTGATTGAACGCGCCATCACCGCCACCCAAGCCCACGAGCACGCCGAATGATTACTCGCGATATCGACGCCTTCCTGCGTTTTGCCCAGTCCGTTGCCGCCGATGCCGGTCCGGCCTGCGCGAAAGCGGCCTTCTTGATCGCGCCGGAGGACTTTCGTCTCGCCGAGCAGTCGGCCAGCGACAATCGTTATATGGACCTGGACGTTGCGGTCGGACCGGAACGTGCGCTGGCGCAGCATCGTCAGCTGCAGTCGTCGCTCGCGGCGGCGTTGCCAACGATTTGTTTCCCCGGCGATCCCGCCACGCCCGACGCGCTGTTTCCAAATAACGTGTTCGCTACGGCGCCCGGGCGCTTGCTGCTCGGGCACATGCGCCACGCGGTGCGGCAGCGAGAAGTCGCGCGCCCCGATATCCGACGCTTCTTCACTGAGGTGCTCGGCTACACCGAATTCGATCTGCGCGAGCAGCCCGGCATCTGCGAGCTGACCGGCGCAGTCATCATCGACCGCGCGCGTGGCCTGGCCTTTGCCGGTCTCACCGAGCGCTGCGATGCGGCCGGTGCCGCCGCGATGCACGCTGCGCTGGGACTGCGCGCGACCTTGCTATTCGACCTTGCCGACGGCGAATACCACACCAATGTCGTGCTCAGCGTGCTTGCGGGCCGCGCGGTGGTGATCGCGCCGGACGGCTTCGCCGATCCGAACGTTGTCACTGCGCTCACCACACTTTACCCGTCGGCGGTTATCCTCACACCGGCGCAGAAAGCGGCATTTGCCGGCAATTGCATTGCGCTGGTCGACGACGCCTGTTGGATGAGTGCTGCCGGCGTCGGAAGCCTGACACCGGCCCAGCGTGCCGTCTTCGCTGATGCTGGCTTTGAACTGCGTCCGGTAGCCCTTGATGAAATCGAGAAGGCTGGCGGCTCCTTGCGTTGCTGCGTGGCAGAGATTTTCTGACTGTCACGACGGCGTGAGTTCAGACCGGATTCACTGCCTTATCGCCAGACTTCGCTGCAATTCCGCCAGTGTTCTGGTTCCCAAGGCCCGCGCCAGTTACCATCCCGACATGAGCTTCTTTCCCCGCCACCTGCTGTCCTTGATCGTCGTCGGCATAATCGCCACCGGCAGCGTGTGGGCGAAGGATCCGAAGCCGCGAGACCCGCAGAAAGCCACCGACGACGAAAATCGCGCCCGCGGCCAGTCGAACTTGCCCGAGTCGGTGCGCCGCGTCGAACGCCAAACCGGCGGTGAAGTGTTGCGCGCCGAACCGATGCAGCGTGACGGCCGTGAGGTGTACCGGGTGAAGGTATTGACCTCCGACGGCCGGGTTCGCGTTATTCAAGATGATCCGCAAAGCGACGAGCGTTCCGATAGCCGTGAGCGCGCCGACGGCGCGCAGCGTGGCGGTGATAAACGCAAACGGCGCGCGGATAGCGATGCTGGCGACGACGGTAACCCCGGCTGAGCCACAGCAGTAATGTTTGACCCGGTCGCCTTTCGCGGCCGGGTTTCGTTTTCAGGAGGCGACATGCGTATCTTGCTGGTCGAAGATGAAGCGCCATTGCGCGAAACCCTGTCGGCGCGCCTCAAGCGCGAAGGTTTTGCGGTCGACGCCGCCGCCGATGGTGAAGAAGGCCTGTACCACGGCCGCGAACTGCCATTCGATGTTGCCGTGATTGATCTGGGCCTGCCGAAAATGTCGGGCATGGAGCTGGTCAAGGCGCTGCGGTCGGAAGGAAAGAAATTCCCAATCTTGATCCTGACGGCGCGCTCGAGCTGGCAGGACAAGGTGGAAGGCCTCAAATCGGGCGCTGATGACTATTTGGTCAAGCCCTTCCATGTCGAAGAGCTGCTGGCACGCATCAACGCTCTGCTGCGCCGCGCCGCTGGTTGGAGCAAACCCACGCTCGACTGCGGTCCAATCCGTTTGGATCTGTCCTCACAAACCGTGTCCGTCAATGGCGCCGGTGTCGATCTGACCAGCTACGAATACAAGGTCCTCGAGTACCTGATGCTGCACGCCGGCGAACTGGTGTCGAAGGCCGACCTCACCGAGCATATCTACCAGCAGGACTTTGATCGCGATTCGAACGTGCTGGAAGTGTTCATCGGTCGCCTGCGCAAGAAGCTCGATCCCGAGGGGGAGCTCAAGCCGATCGAGACTGTCCGCGGTCGCGGCTACCGTTTCGCCATTCCGCGCAACGAGTAAGCATTGCTGATGGCGAGGCGCGCACTCTCCCTGCACGCCCGTCAGTTGATGGCGGCCAGCATGGGCTTGGTCGCATTCCTAGGCTTGACCGGCTTCGCGCTCGACCACGCATTCCAGGAAACCGCGCACGAGGCGCTCAAAGACCGTCTCGAAAATTACGTGATGGCCTACTACCAGGGCATGGAATTCGCGCGCAACGGCTCATTGCTGATGCCCGAACGCGCGCCAGACCCGCGCTTCGATCGACCCGGCAGCGGCCTGTATGCCGGCCTGGTCAGTCCAGGGCTGCGCTGGGAGTCCGCGTCGTCGCTCGGTCGCGTATTGCCGCCACCGCCGCCGCTCAAACTCAACGAAATGCGCCTCGATGGCCCGCTGTCCTACAGCGCGGGTCGCTCCGAAACCGATCGCGTTTACCGCCTGTCGCATACCACCGTCTGGGAAACCGAGCGCGGTGACGTGCCGCTGACGTTTGCCGTGTATGAAGACACCGCGCAGCTCGATTCCCAGCTCGGTGTATTCCGGCGCGCTCTTTGGGGCTACTTGGGGCTGGCGGCGGTGTTACTGCTGTTGGTGCAGATGTTGGTGCTGCGCTGGAGCCTGCAGCCGCTGCGCCAGATGGAGCGTGAGCTCGACCGCGTGCAGCGGGGTTCAAGCTCGAACCTGTCCGGACGCCACCCACAGGAACTTGAGCCGATCACTGAAAGCATCAATGCCCTGATCGAAAGCGAACGCACGCATCTGGAGCAAAGTCGCAACACGCTGTCCGATCTAGCCCACAGCCTCAAGACGCCGTTGGCGGTGCTGCGGTCACGGCTCGAATCGGACGCCAGCGTCGACGAGTTGCGCGGCGAAGTGTCGGCGCAGGTGCAGCGCATGAACGAAATCGTGTCCTATCAACTTTCGCGCGCGGCCCGAAGTGGCCATGCCTTGTTCTCGGCGCCGATCGAAATTGAGCCGCGCGCCGAGGAAATCGTCGCCAGCCTTGAAAAGGTCTATGTCGGCAAGCGTGTGCTGTGCGAGTTTGACGTCGATTCAAGCGCGCGCTTCCATGGCGAGCTCGGCGACTTGCAGGAATTGCTGGGTAACCTGCTTGAGAACGCCTTCAAATGGGCGGCGCATCGTGTCTTGTTTACCGTCAAATTAGAGCCAATGCCCGGCAATCGGCGGCCCGGCCTGCTGATCGAAGTCGAGGACGACGGCCCAGGCATCCATGCTGATAGCGTCGAACGTCTATTGCAGCGCGGTGTTCGCGGTGATGAGCGGGTGCAGGGTCACGGTATTGGCTTGGCGATCGTGCAGGACATCGTACGGGCCTATCGCGGCGAACTGCGCGTGGATCGCTCCGCGGACTTGGGCGGTGCGAAATTTATCGTTCGGGTGCCGCCGGTCTTCTAAGCGGCGCCCGACCTTGGCGTGCACTCAGCCCTGAGCGCTTACTTAGCGGAACATTCCCGGCAGCAGGCTGTGCCAACGCGGCGCAACCGCGCGCGGCGTGCCAATACGGATCGGCACGTGCGTGGTGGTAGCGGTCGAGCTGTGCGGCGACTCCGATTCCGGATCGCCTGGACTGCCAACCGGCACCACTGCCTTCGTCTGCTTGGGCGCGGGACAGGCGTCGTCATTGCTCGCGGCAACCGGATTGGCCGCGGCGCTGGCGGCGAACAGGCAAAGCAGCAGGGCTAGCAGAGCACGGGGCATGGTGGGAACTCGCTGTCGGGTCGGTGCATGGGATGCGCCGCCGTCCGAAAAGGTTGCGGCAGTGTAGCGGGAAGCGTGTCAGCCTGCAGGGCGATGCTGCACCGCAGCATGGCGCTGGCAGCGGGATGCGGCAGACTGCGCTGGAATGAGTGCCGTCCCTTTTGATCCCTCTCGCCTCCGGATTCGTGGTCCCGCGTTGCGTCGTGCCCTGATTGCAGGCGCGCGTCGCGTAATCGCCCATCGCGAGGTCCTGAATAAAATCAATGTATTCCCGGTGCCCGACGGCGACACCGGCAGCAATCTGGCGTTCACCCTAGGCAGCGTCCTGACTGGTGCTCTGAGTCGGCGCACTGCCGGTGCTGGGGAGCTGCTGCGCAAGGTGGGTGAAGATGCCATCGACGGCGCCCGCGGCAATTCCGGCGCGATCCTCGCCCAGTTCTTTACCGGCGTGGCCGAAGCTACCGGTTCGGAAATTGCCATCGCCCCGCAATCCTTGGCGCAGGCAGTTCGGGCTGGCGCAAGCTCGGCGCGTGGCGCCTTGGCGGATCCCAAGGAAGGCACCATTCTCAGCGTGATCAGCGCGTTCGCTGACTCACTCGAGCATCGCGTCGAGATCACTGATGTTCGCGCGTGGTTCGCGCGGGCGCTTGAGCAGGCTAAGCGCGCATTGGCCAACACGCCTAACCAGCTGCCGGTGCTGATGCGGGCTGGGGTGGTAGACGCCGGCGCGCAGGGCTTTGTCGACCTGCTTGAGGGCATCGGTGACTTCATGGCGACCGGCCTGCTCGACGTAGCCGCCTTGGACGATCAGGCGCAGGGCGACTTGGAGGCCGCGCAAGTCCACGGCGAGTTGCTCGACGCCGACTCCGAGCATCGCTGGTGCAGCGAATGCCTGCTGTTGGGCGAAGGCCTAGATCGGCCTGGCCTGCGCGCGGCGGTGACGGATCTTGGCGCGTCGTGCGTGGTCGTCGCCGGGTCGCACTCGCGTATTCGCCTGCACGCACACGTCGCCAATCCGCAGGCGCTGTTTGATATCGCCGCGCGTTTCGGCCGAGTCGAGGCCACCAAGGCTGATGATATGCACGCGCAGGCGCGCACAGCCGCTGGCGGCGGTACCGTTGCGGTCATCACCGACAGCTCGGCCGACTTGCCAGAGGGCGTCGCCGAGGCCCTGAATATTCACGTCGTGCCGCTGCGCCTGAATTTTGGCGACCAAGATTATCTCGACAAGATCGGCCTGACCCCGTCCGAGTTCTATCGCAAGCTGCGCGAGGAAATCGTCCTGCCGCGGACCAGCCAACCGTCGCCGGGAGATTTCCGCCGGCAGTTTGAATTTCTGCTCTCGCACCATCCGTCCTTGGTGTACCTGGGCGTTGCGCGTGCGGTGTCTGGAACCATCCAGTCGGCGGAAACCGCCGTGCAGCGCGGCCACCCAGACCGCAGTTTTGTTTTTGACAGTGCCAATGCTGCCGGTGGTCAAGCTTTGCTAGTGATCGCTGCCGCCGAAGCGGCGCAGCGCGGTGACAGTCCACAGGCGATCGTGACTCGACTCGAACGGCTGCGGCCACTGACCCTGACCTGGGCCATAGCGCGCGATATCAGCCACGCAGTGCGCGGAGGACGGGTGCCGGCGTGGGCCAAGCCGATCGTGCAGGGACTTGGCTTTACGCCGATGGCGAAAGTCATCCCGGAAGGCCGCTTGAAAGTGGTCGGTGGGCTGTTCGGTAAACGTCGCCTGCCGGAACGGTTTGCCGCTTACGTGGCCCGTCGCGTTGACCGCAACAAACGCTGGCGCTTGATTGTGGGCCATTGCGACGCCCGTGCCGACGGCGAGGCCTTGCGCGCGGCGCTGATGACTCGACTGCAGTGCCAGGACGCGTGGTTGGTCGACACCGGCCCGGCGATTGGTGCCCATGCCGGCCCGGGCGCCTTGGTCGTCAGCCTGCAGCCGGTCGACG
>JBBSAA010000154.1:0-6884 GCA_038252715.1 Lysobacterales bacterium
AGCTCGTGATGCGCACGCACTACAGCTCGAACTACGAGAACGCGTTCTGGAACGGCACCACGATGTCGTTCGGTGACGGCGCCACCACGTTCTATCCGCTAGTCAGCGTTGACGTGGCCGGCCACGAGGTCTCGCACGGTTACACCGAGCAGCACGCAAACCTGACCTATTCGGGTCAGTCGGGCGGCATGAACGAGGCGTTCTCGGACATGGGCGGTGAAGCGACCGAGTTCTACTGGAAGGGCACGAATGACTTCCTGGTGGGCCCGGAGATCTTCAAGGGCAGCGGCGCGCTGCGTTATATGGCGAACCCGCCGCAGGACGGTCGCTCGATCGCCAACGCGTCGCAGTACACCAGCGGCCTGGACGTGCATTACTCCTCGGGCGTCTACAACAAGGCGTTCTACCTGTTGGCGACCAAGCCGGGTTGGGATACGCCGAAAGCGTTCAAGGTGATGGCACGCGCCAATGCCCTGTACTGGACGGCCAGCAGCACCTTCAATCAAGGCGCTTGCGGCGTACAAACCGCTGCCACGGACCTGGGCTACGCCGCGGCTGACGTCACAGCAGCGTTCGCCTCGGTGGGCGTGTCTTGCGCGACAACCCCGCCGCCGCCGCCGCCCGGCGGAGGTGCCTTGACCAACGGTGTCGCTGTCACGGGCATCGGTGCTTCCACGGGCGCTTCGGTGAACTACACGCTGGTCGTGCCGGCCGGCGCGACGGGCCTGAAGTTCGTAATGGCTGGTGGAACCGGTGATGCGGATATGTACGTGAAGTTCGGCAGCGCGCCGACCGACACGGTGTATGACTGCCGTCCGTACGTCGGCGGTAACGCCGAGACCTGCACGATCGCGACGGCCCAGGCCGGAACGTATTACGTGCGCCTGAAGGCCTACTCGACGTTCTCGGGTGCCAGCCTGACCGGAAGCTACACCGCAGGTGGTGGTGGCGGTGGCGGTACGCAGACCTACAGCAACGGCACCGATGTCGCCATCGGGGACAACACGACGGTGAACAGCCCGATCACGGTCAGCGGTCGCACTGGCAACGGACCAACCAATGCCTCGGTCACCGTCGCCATCGTCCACACGTACCGCGGCGACCTCAAGGTTGACCTGGTCGCGCCGGACGGCTCGCTGTACAACATCAGCAACCGTGCCGGCGGCAGCGCCGACAACATCAACGGCACCTTTACCTTCAACCTCTCCAGCGAGGCTTTGAACGGTACCTGGAAGCTGCAGGTGAACGACAATGCAGGCGGCGACGTCGGCAGGATCGACAGCTGGTCCATTACCTTCTAAGCAACATTGCTTAACGGCAAAGAACCCCGGCTTCGGCCGGGGTTCTTTGCTTCTAGGGTTGCATTTTCCCGCAGCGCACCATTGTCGCGGGGCAGTGGCAACCGCCCGCGCCTACCGCGTGTGCTTCGACGACCTTCTGCGAAGCGCGCCGGCCGCTGGCATGGATATAAACCACGCGGGACGTTCCGCGTGCGCACTCTCTGCAGTCGATCGTCCATCGCAGAACCCGTCGTTCACCGGCGGAAGTCCTGTTTCCGAAACACCGACTTAGCACCCATTCGGGCGACACTTCGCCCGGGTAACGGAGGAGCGTTCCCATGAAAACCAATGTCATTGCCTTCATCGTTCTAGCTGTCGCAGGCCTGGTCGCTGGCCCCGCATCGGCCGGAGCCGTCCCGCTGCCAACAAAAGGGAAGATCGCGCGTGAAATTCCCGCCCACTTGCCCGATCCGTTCGCGACGGTCTATCTAGTGATGTCACAGGAGCTCTATGACAAAGCCGGGTTGATCATTCCGCGCAGCGGCATTGCCCGCCGCGACAGCATCGGCAGCAAGCTGATCCTCGTGGCGATGAAAGAACACGAGATCAACGCTTTGGCCGAATTTGTCCACGAAAAGGAGCAGCGTTGCGGCGGCTTCTTTGCCTTCGCTTCGCGCACTGACGCTGAAACCTTCCTCAACTCCGACGGCACGGCGAAAGCACTGAAAGCCGCGTCATTGGTCGCCTATACGATAGACAATCAGGCGACGGTGTCGCCGTGGCTGCCGCAGGTGTCCGAAACCAATCTTTTGAACACCATCAGGACTCTTTCTGCCTATCAGAACCGCTACTACTCGAGCCCAACTGGCAAGACATCGGCCGAAGCCATCCGCGATAGTTGGCAGGCGCTTGCCGGCAGTCGCACCGATGCCACTGCTGCGCTATACACGGCCTGCACCGATTGCTCGACGCAGCCGTCGGTGATTCTTACGATTCAGGGCACCGATCTGCCCAATGAAGTGGTCGTGCTTGGCGCGCACCTGGATTCAATCAATGTCAGTGCCAACGGAAGTTCGACGCAAGTTGCGCCGGGTGCTGACGACGACGCATCCGGTATCGCGACGCTAACTGAGGTGATCCGAGTGGCGCTTGCCAGCGGTTGGAAGCCGAAGCGGACAATCAAGTTCATGGGCTATGCGGGTGAGGAAGTCGGGCTGCGTGGCTCCAAGTCAATCGCGCAGTCGTTCAAAGCTGCAGGTACCAACGTCGTCGGCATGATCCAGTTCGACATGACCAATTACAAGTCCGGAACCAGTGTCGATATGCAGCTGGTTACCGATTACTCTAGCGCAGAAATGAAGGCGTTTTTGACCAGTTTGTTTGACACCTACCTGGCGCCGTTAGGGCTAGTGCGTGGGACCTATACCTGCGGCTACGGCTGCTCGGATCATGCGTCGTGGACCAGTGCCGGCTATCCGGCCGCTATGATGTTCGAAGCCGGCGACAGCAGTGGGTACTTCCCATACATCCACTCGGCCAACGACACGCTGGCCAATATGGGTAATTCGGCCCAAAACAGCGTCAAGTTTTCCAAGCTCGGCCTAGCCTTCCTTGGCGAACTCGGCAAGACCGCTGGCACTGTTACGCCGCCGCCGCCGAACACGATTTTGAGCAATGGCGTTCCCAAGTCGGGTATCGCCGCAGCTACCGGCGCGTCGATCGTCTATACGCTGTCGGTGCCCGCCGATGCGACCGGACTGAAGTTCGTGATGTCTGGTGGCACCGGCGACGCCGACATGTACGTCAAATATGGCAGCGTGCCGACCGACACGGTTTACGACTGCCGCCCGTATAAATCGGGGAATGCCGAAACCTGCACGATCGCTACCGCCAAGGCGGGCACCTATCACGTGCGTCTGAAAGCCTATGCGGCATTCGCTAATGTCACGCTGACCGGTAGCTTCACGGCCAACAGCGGTGGCGGCGGTTCAACGCAGACTTACAGCAATACTGCTGACGTGGCGATCACGGACAATGCGACGGTTAGTAGTCCGATAACGGTCACTGGCCGCTCTGGCAACGCACCAGTCAACGCCTCGGTGACGGTGTCGATCTTGCACACCTACCGAGGTGACCTCAAGGTTGACTTGGTAGCGCCGGATGGGTCGCTCTACAACATCAGCAACCGAGCTGGCGGCAGTGCCGATAACCTTGCCGGCACGTTTACCTTCAACCTTTCGAGTGAGGCGCTGAACGGTACGTGGAAGCTGCAGGTCAACGACAATGGTGCCGGCGACATTGGCAAGATCGACAGCTGGTCCATCGTCTTCTGATCGTGTCCCGTCGCCTACACAATGAGTTTCCAGCGTGAAGACGACATCGGGCCGGGCGAGCAATCGCCCGGCCATATTAATTTCAAGCAAGCACAGCTAACATCAAGTCTTGCCGACGATTCCAGCGCCAAGGGACAACTGCCATGTCGATCATTCTACGTTTCCAAGTGTCGTTGCTCCTCTGTGGCCTATCGGCAATGGCGGCTGCGGCGGCGATGCCTGGCAAGCGCGGATTGTTGGTCGAGCACAAGACTCCGCTGATCGAACGAGTGGATGCGGACCCATTTGCGTCGGTGTTCCTCGTGTCATCCGAGCAGACGTATCGCGACAGCATCCAGTCGTTTGCTCGCAATGCGGCTGTGCAGCGTGATCGCACCGGTGCAATGCGCGTTGTTTCCGAGCTGCGGGCGCATCAGCTGGCTGACATCGGCAAGCACGTGCACGCCAACGAGCAGCGTTGCGGAGGCTACTTTGCTTTTTCGACACGCGCTGAAGCCGTGGCATTTCTGCAATCAGATCAATCACTGGATGCGCGGAAAAGATTGCCGGTCATCGAATACCGGATAGATAGCGGTGCAACAATTGCCGCGTGGTTGCCGCAGGTGCAAGGCAATAACATTCGAGCAACCATCGAGCACCTTTCCACGGCCTATCCCAACCGCTACTACGCCAGTACGCATGGCAAGAGCTCAGCGATTTGGATTCGCGATGCCTGGCTTTCACTCGGCAATGGTCGCAGTGACGTAAGCGCTGAGCTATTTACTGCCTGCAGCAATTGCTCGACCCAGCCGTCGGTTATCCTGACAGTGCAGGGCGCGGAGCGGCCAAACGAGATCGTCGTGCTCGGGGCTCACCTCGATTCAATTTCGAACACCGGCGCCGGTGACAATATGGTAGCGCCTGGCGCCGATGACGACGCATCCGGTATCGCGACCTTGACTGAAGTAATCCGCATCGCGCTCGCCAATGGCTGGAAGCCCAAGCGCACCGTGAAGTTCATGGGCTATGCCGCTGAAGAAGTGGGTTTGCGCGGATCGAATGCGATAGCAAAGTCATATCGCGCCCAGAACAAAAACGTCGTTGGCGTGCTGCAGTTGGACATGACCAACTACCGCGGTGCTGAGGCGGTGGACATGAAGGTGATCACCGACTTTGGTAACGTCCCGCTCAGCAATTTCATGGCGGCGATTTTCGATGCCTATCTCGCACCCTTGGGGCACTCACGCGGCACCTATACCTGCGGCTACGGTTGTTCAGACCATGCCTCTTGGACGAGCGCCGGGTTTGCCTCGGCGATGATGTTCGAGGCCGGAGATTTTCCATATATCCACCGTACCAATGACACATTACCGACGATGGGCAACACCGTGGACAGCTCAGTGGCCTTCGGAAAGCTCGGGCTGGCGTTTCTTGGAGAGATGGCCAAGACCAGTTCGAACGCCGGCAACGTATTGCCGTCGGCGGATTTTACTTATCGACCTAAAGGCCTCGTCGTCTTGTTCAACGACCAATCGACGGATGCCGACGGATTCTTAGTTTCCCGGCGTTGGGACTTTGGCGACGGCAGCAGTAGCGATGAGCTCGATCCGATGAAGGTTTTCGCAGCGCGGGGAACCTATCAAGTGGTTTTGACCGTTGTGGACAACCTAGGTGCAGCTCGCACCACAACGAGATCGGTGTCGGTTCCATCTGGCTTGCAAGACGGACCGCCGAACAAGCGTCTGCGGAGAATTTCGGAGTAGAGGCGCGGCGCTGGCGCGCGAATTCGCGCACTTTTCTATTGGGCCCGAGGCGAGTAGGGCCTTGTGGGTGGACGGCATCAAGCCCGACCCCTGGTGTTCAGGACGGTGCTGGGCAACGACCAAAGCGCGCCATGCGCTCGGCGGCAGCTCAATTCTGTGACCGAGCGCACACTAATTTTGAGTTAGCTGCGTCTGCCCAACGCCAGCCAGCGTAACCAGATCGGCAGGAAAGGTCAGGTCGGGTTGCATTTGCTTGATCCGCTGGCGTGGTCCCGACGCACTTCGAGTCCATGAAGAACGTCAAAAAGTGCCGTGATTGGACAATTAGTTTGCCGCAGCTCACACTTTCAGCGTTATTGGGCTGGGAACTCGTCATTTGGCGAGGAATTGAAGCGGCACGGAACTTGCATCACTGGGGTGACGTTCCGTGTGTGCGTGTAGGCAAGCCGGTAAGGGGACGAGCGTTCTCTTAGGGAAGCGCTGACGGTTGTTTCAATTGAGAGTAGCTCGGGCATTTCGGGACAGTCCTGATGCCCGTTCTGGGCTGGGACGGGATTGTGGACTTTGGGCCTTACGGCTCCCGCGGTCAGTCACTGCTTATATATAGATGCAAAAAGCACGCAATAGATTGCTGTTTTTCGGTTAGCGACGGGCTTCCGGTCGAACTAGATCCGGAACTTACCTGTCGTCAAGGGGAAGTAAATGCAGGGCATCAATGTCGGTCACGCGTTGAGCGCGGTCTCGCGCTTTTTTCGTGGCAACTTCGCAGTCGATAGTTTGGCCACTTCAGTGACCAAACGCGGCCCTTTAGCGACCCTG
The DNA here is from genome assembly GCA_038252715.1 of Lysobacterales bacterium. Taxonomy (GTDB): domain Bacteria; phylum Pseudomonadota; class Gammaproteobacteria; order Xanthomonadales; family Xanthomonadaceae; genus Arenimonas. Next base: position 6,175 of record JBBSAA010000154.1, read on the forward strand.
TGTTTGTCTTTGCTGCTGGCGAGTGGATTCGCCGTCGCTCAGACCACCGTCAGCAACACCGCGACCATTGCCCCGCCAACTGGCGTCACCGACCCGGTGCCGGGCAATAACAGCGCTACCGATACCGACAATGTGACGCGGGCTAGCGCCACCTTCCGTCTGGTCAAGGTGTGGGTCAACGCCAAGATCAACGATGCTGCAACTCTGTCCACGACCGGCGCGACCAACAACGCGACGCTCGCAGCCGTCGCTGGCACCGCCAACGAAACCGACACCGGCGCCAACGTCACTGTGTTCGCCGGTGAGACCCTGTCGCTTGCTGAGAATTTCACCACCGGGCTGGCCGCGAACTACACGTCGGCACTTACTTGCACCGGCGCGACCGACGCTAATCCGGCCGACGGCCTGACCATCGCCACCGCTGACAATGGCGCGACGATCGTCTGTACCTATACCAATACCCGCAAGACGGTCACGCTGACTTTGGCGAAGACGTGGGTGAATGCCATCGTCAACAACGCCGTCAGCTTGCCGGCGACGACGGGCTTCAGCACCAACACGACCGCGTTTGCCTCGGTAGCCAACACGGCGAACGAAACCGACACCGGCACCACGGTGAACGTGCTGGCCGGCGACGTCGGCACGATCACAGCCGAGACCTTCACCACCGGTTCGGCGGCCAACTACACCGCGACCCTGGCTTGCACCGG
>JBBSAA010000155.1:0-6863 GCA_038252715.1 Lysobacterales bacterium
GCATTTCACCGCAGTTCATGCAAATTGCGGTTTATGTGACGCGATTCACATATATTGCTGCGTCGCTGCCTTAGCTTGATCAAGGCGCCTAGGGACCCCCGCCCTGACCTGCCGAAGGAACGTCTCACGTATGATTTTTGCCGCCATTTCCCGCCGAATCGCCCGCGCCGCGGCTTGCTTGCTGCTTGCCGGCACCTTCGGAGGACACGCCCTCGCGGCAACTACTTATTACGTCCGAACCGACGGCGGTGATGCCAGCCAGTGCACCGGCAAGGCCGATGCGGCCTACCCTGGCGCGGGCGCTGCGAAAGCGTGTGCTTGGAAACATCCCTATTACGCCCTGCCGCCCAATGACACCGCCCGCATCGCCGGTGGTGACACCCTGATCATCGGCCCTGGCAAATACATGATCGGTTTCGGAGCGCCCGGCGCCTCCGATAAGGCCGGCCGCTGCTATGCCGGCGGCCCCTACGACTGCTACCTGCCCAAGGTGCCATCGGGCACCGCTGGCGGTCGCACGCGTATCCTCGGTCGCGGTTATGACACCGGCTGCGCCGCGCCACCCCAGCTTTGGGGCACGCAGCGCGTTAGCCTGATGATCAACCTGCAGGGCAGCTCAAACGTTGAAATCGGCTGCCTGGAAGTCACCGATCACAGCGACTGCATTGAGTTCCACAGCACCGCCAGCGTCCGCTGCGTTCGCGACACGCCGCCTTACGGTGACTGGGCAGGCGTCGGCATATCGGCCAGCGACTCGAGCAATGTCTGGCTGCACGACATGAATATCCACGGTCTGGCCAACCGCGGCCTGATCGGTGGCCGTCTGACCGACTGGACGGTTGAGCGCGTCAAGATCAACGGCAACGGCTGGGCCGGATGGGATGGCGACATCAGCAACGGCAATACGGCGGTGTCCAGCTCCAACAGCGGCGCCATCATCCTGCGCCAAGTTGAGATTGCTTGGAACGGCTGTGGCGAGCGCTGGCAAACCGGCGTGGTGTATGGCTGCTGGGCACAAACTGCTTCCGGCTACGGCGACGGCATTGGCACCGGCAGGACGGGCGGCAACTGGTTGATCGAAGACTCGTTCGTCCATCACAACACGTCCGACGGCATCGACCTGCTTTACATGGACGGCTCGGCGAACAGCTCAGTCACGGTGCGTCGCGTGTATGCGGCCGGCAACGCTGGCAACCAGGTCAAGACCAATGGCACGGCCATCATTGAAAACTCGGTCGTGGTCGGTAATTGCACCTATTTCCTCGGCAAGGACTACATGACCACCGACGACGCCTGTCGCGCCTTGGGCAATACAATTTCGGTGGGGCTCCCGACCGCGGCAACCACGGTGACGATCCGCCACAACACCATCATTGGCGAGGGCGACTGCCTGATCATTTCCGGAGGCGGCACGTCAGCCTCGCGCGTCAACATCCAGAACAATGCCCTGCTCGGCCAGCTCGATTGGCGCTCGAACTTCCAGGGCAATATTGGTGAACTGACCTGCGGCCATTACGCCGACAATAGCGCTGCCGTAGTTTCATTCAGCGGCAACCTGCTCTGGAACGTCAAGGCCAATCAGTGCCCGACCGGCAGCATTTGTAGCGTCAATCCCAAGCTGACCAATGTGTCGATGATCAACTTCAATCCCGATCCGCTGGTCGGCAGCCCGCTACTCAACGCCGCGCCGGTGATCGCAGCTGCAGGCGTGGATTTCTATCTCCAGCCGCGGCCGGTTGGCGGCAACGCCGATATTGGCGCGGTTGAAAAACCGCTGACGGGCACCGGCGACACCAGTGCGCCGGTGTTTACTTCCACGCGCGTGCTCGGCACTAGCGGCATCATCACGCTGACGGCTACCGCTGCGGACAACATCGGAGTGACCTCAATGGTTTACCTCATCGACGGCAAGATTAGTGCCGGCAGCTCGAGCGCACCCTTTTCGGCCGACATCAATACGAGTGTCGTCGGTTACGGACAACACACGCTCGTCGTGCGCGCCTACGATGCTGCAGGCAATATGGGCACGTCGAAATCCATGGGTTTTGTTACTGAAAAAGCCAGCTTCCTGATTGGTGGTCGTGCAAAAATCGCGATCGCCGTGCCGGTAGCCGCGCCACCGGGAAAATCCGGCGCTACCGGCGGCTCGCGCGCGGGAGAAAAGAGAAAGCATCCCGTATTACGCGAGCGCTTTCTAAACTGAGCCAAGCAAGCCGTGCCGTTTTAACACCGGCGAAGTATCACTAGGGGCGGTGGCTACGCGGCGCCAGTTCGGTGCTTACGCCAGTCCAGCACAAGCTGGCGTAGCCGCGGATCAAGCGCCAACACCAAGGCGCCGTAGGCCACCACCAAGCTAGCGCTGCCGATCAGCAAGCGCGGCCAGCCCGGCGCCAAGCCAAACGCGCCGGTCAACATCACGGTCGCCACACACGCAGTGGCCACGCCGATTGCAGTCAGCGCGGTTCGACCATCGGGCAATTGCAGTAAGGCCTTGGGAACCCAGGCGCAGTGCGCGATTGCCAACACAGCCGAACTGACGGCCGTCGCATACACCGCGCCCATCACGCCGAACATCGGAATCCACAGCCAGTTCAAGACGCCGTTGATGAGCAAGGTGGCGCACATCAACGCCAGCACCTTGTGCGAGCGCTTCTCAAGTAGCAAGCCATAGCCCGAGATTAAGAGCAGTGGCTGCAGGCAGTTCACCACGCCGGCGAGCGCGAATACCGGGCCCGATGCCGACTTGGAGTGGCCACTGAGCGCGATGATGACGTCGGCGCCGAAACACCAGACCAAGCTGGCGCAACCCAGCGCGGCATAAGTCATGGGCATCAACAGCCGTTTTTTCAGCGCACGCACCGCGGCGGGCCCTTCGGTGATGAATAGGCGGTTCGCCATCGGCGTAAACGCCTCGAATACGGTGAGATTGGTGAACGTACTGACCTGCATCGCCAGCGCCGCGCCAATGCTATAGATACCGACATCGGCGAAGTCGCCTGAGATGCCCTTGATCATCAAACGATCTAGCGTAACCAGGGCCACCGCGATCATTTCGTTTAGCACCAAGGGCATGCCGTAAATCAGGCCTTCGCGCAGCGCCGGCGGATGGATGGACCCGCGCGAAAACTGCAGCTGGCGACGCACCCAGCGGATGTAGAAAACAATCACAAGCGCCGCTGCAAGCAAGCGCCCGCCGTAGGCGGCCACGGCGGTATGCGAAAGAAAGATGACCGCGCCCAACATCAGCACAAGTTCCAACCAGCGCCAGCTCACGCGTGACAGCATCACCAATCGCGAGTTTTCGGTGACGCGCATCACCGTCTCGACCAGGCTGCTGAATACCATCATCGGCGAAGCAATCAGCACCATCCAAAACACCGGCGACTGCCGCTGGCCACTGCCCCAGTCGAAGACAATCAGGGCCATCGCCACTAACGACCAAATCAAGAAAGAAATGGCTAGCGGCAGATAAAACAAGTTGGTCGAGAACGAGGTCAGGCTCGCTCGATCACCTCCGTGCGGATAAAAGCGCTGAATAGCGTGTTGCGCACCGAGCTTGCCAATCGCCACGCCCATCAGCACCCAAGTATCGTAATAGCCAAAAATGCCGTACTGCGTATTGTCGAGCAGACGCGTCATGACCGGAAACGACACCAAACCCGCTAGCGTAGCGAGCACGCTGCCGGTGACATAACGGCGGTAATGGGTGCCGATGCTTGCGCGTGGTGGGTTCATGCCTTCGCCACGGCAGAGAACTGGCTCTGCATCCACGCCACAAACGTCGCCACCATGCGCTCGCGATCACGACGCAGATAGAACGTATGATCGCATTGTGGCCAAAATTCCACGGTTACCTGCGGTGCTCGTCCAGCCGCTCCAAAGCAATCACCGAGCTGATGCTCGTAGTTGAAATAGGGATACGCACCGCTGGTGAAAAGAAACAGCATCCTTGCGTCTCGCGCCACCAACGCGTCCATTTGCTGCCGGGCATCGGCCTGCGGCGGGAAGTCGCGATAATCTTCCACGCTGGCTTCATTTTCGTTGCGGCGATTCAGGAACCGCACTACTTTGGTCGGACTCGCGAGCCGCGGCAACGCGTACTTAAGCCAGAACGTCTTGATTTTATAGGCCAAGCCATCAAACAGCGCGAACCCCGCGACGCGGGGATCATCCTTGGCCAAATGAAAGGCGTCATCAGCCCCGGAACAGATGCCGGCAAGGACGAAACGAGTGACGCCGGCTTGCTGGCGCATCAAATCCATGGCCGCGTCGGTCTCAATCTTGCGGCGCCTCGGCGCCGCGGCTGGCAGCGTCGGGCTGTCGCCAACCCCTGACTGGTCATAGCGCAACACGGGAAACCCCGCCGCTGCCAAGGCCCGCGCCAAAGTGACATACGCGCGGTAGGGTCCAATTCGGTGCACTAGCCCTGCGTTTAGCAAAATCACTCCAACGCCGGCGGTTTGGCTGACCGGTGGATGATGGATGATCCCGGTCAGCTGAGCGCCAAATACGTGCGCAGTTTCGCCAAGGCTGTTCGCGGCCCGGGAGTTGCCTGCGATGTGATCCAGCAACGGGCTCATGGTGCGCTTACCGCGAGCTTCTTCGCCAACTGCAAGACGCTGCGTCGGGGAAAGGCTTGGCTTTCAATCGCATTTGCATTTTCCCAATCGGGTCGGTCGTCGTCTTCGAAGAGCAAGATTTCCGAGCTAACTCCCGCCATTTTCCAAGCGGACAACAGGGCCTGCAAGTCCGGCGTCGCTTCCCAAACGGCAACCAGTACGTGGCTGCCGGCGGGAGGTATCAACGAACTGCCTGCCAGCCCTCCTAGCTCCTGAAGGGTGCCGGCGGATATATCGAAGCCTTGCAGTGCATTGGGATCAGCCGCCGGGACTCGGTTGACGTAGCGGCCAACGCTGTCAAATTGCATTTCATGGTGACGTTGCCAGCATGAGAGCATTTTCGCGCCCGACAACCAGGGATCCAAAAGTACGAGGTCGACGGGCTGGCGCCGCCGCGCGGCAAAGGCCAATAGCGGCAACGCTGAACTCCGCATCGCCAGTAGGCGCATTCCGTCGGTGGCCGTCGGCTCGAGCAGTTCGCCCGCGGTTTGCACGTCCTCGACCAAACTTTCGAGCGATAGCTGCGCCGATTCGCCATCGGAGTCGCCGCTGCCGAACCAGTCAAAGCGCAATGCGTCCACACCGGCGTCAGCCAACGCATTTGCGAGTGCCCACAGTCCACGGTGGCAGCGAATGCCCTCTTGCAGCAGCGGCTGACAGATCAAGACGGCGCCTCGTGAGGCACCGCTCGTCGCATGCACATTGCCATACAGGGCCCGCTGTGGGGCCCCGAAGAAAAACGCGTCGGTCATTGACCCGGCGCTCCCTTCCGGCCAAACAGTCGCAGCAGTCGGTCCCGCAAGTGCGCCGACCAGCCCTGCCCCGGCTCGGGATCCTTGCCTGCAGGCAAGGGTAATTCCAGGGCGATTTGCGCGAGATTCTGCGTCACTAGGTTCATTAACTTGATCCGCACGCCCGTGTCTTTGGCAACGCGATTGGCCATCTGCACTGCCAACATTGAATGCCCACCAAGATCAAAGAAATTGTCCGTCGCCGTGACCGGCACCGAAAGTAACTGCGACCAGACCTGCACAAGATAGCCGACCCGCGAATCAGCATGCGTGTCGGCGCTCGCTGACGAAGCCACCTCCGACGCGGGCGAGGACAAAGGCGACGGCAAGGATTTCCGATCAATCTTTCCGTTGAGCAGCAAGGGCAGCGCCGGCAAGGAAATAACGTGTTGGGGAACCATGTAGGCGGGCAGGGATTTCTTCAGGGCCGCGACCAGGGCCGCCACTTCCAAGGTTTTACCGCGCTCGGGCACGACGTAAGCCACCAGGCGGACGTCTCCAGGGCGGACTTCAGTCGTTACCGTCACCGCCTGGGCGACGGCGGTATCGAGCACCAGCGCAATATCAATCTCGCCAAGTTCAATGCGATGGCCACGCACCTTGACCTGGAAATCCAAGCGACCCAAATGCTCGAGGTTGCCATCGCCCAACCAACGACCACGATCCCCGGTTCGATAGAGTTTGGGCGCAGCAATACCCTCGTTGGCCCCGAAGGGCGACGACAGCACATCGTCAATGAACTTTTCAGCGGTCAACTCTGGTCGATTGAGGTAGCCGAGGCTCACTCCGCGCCCGCCGATGCAAATCTCTCCCGCAACACCGGCCGGGCATGGCTGGTTTCGGGCATCAAGGATCCAAACCGTCGTGTTCGCGATCGGAGCGCCGATCGAGATGCCCTGCCCTGGGTCGACTACGCGAGTGCAGGTCGACCACACGGTCGTTTCGGTCGGGCCGTACATGTTCCACAATTCACCGCAGCGGCTGATCAGTGACACCGCCAAGTCTGGTGGCAGGGGTTCGCCACCGCACAGCGCCTTGAAGCCGGGTCGTCCTTGCCAGCCCGCCTCGACCAGCAGGCGCCACGTGGACGGCGTCGCCTGCATAAGGTTCGCGCCCGTGTCTTCGATCAGTGCGGCTAGCTGTGAGCCATCCATGGCGGTATCGCGGTCGGCGAGCACGACCTCCGCACCCACGCAAAGCGGGCCGAATATTTCCAGAACAGCGATATCGAAGCAAATCGTGGTGACCGCGAGTAAACGATCGGTGGCCAACAAACCCGGCACGCGCTGCATGCTGGCAAGGAAATTGACCACCGCGCGATGCGGAATCACAACACCTTTGGGCTTTCCAGTGGATCCCGACGTGTAGATCACATAGGCAGTCGATTCGCCGTCTGACCTGGGTGGCGCGCTCGATGCGACTGAGGCTGCGATTTCAACCGCATCGCGATCAA
>JBBSAA010000156.1:0-6854 GCA_038252715.1 Lysobacterales bacterium
CTGATCCCAATCGTCGAAAGTTGGTACCAACCCGACGCCATGGGTTCGGGCGGACCGGCCGGCATGTGGCAGATGATCGGCAGCACGGCGCGCAACCACGGTGTGCGCATGCAAGCCGGATACGACGGGCGCTTGTCCCCGGTCGAGTCCACGCGTGCGGCGCTGTCCTACCTCAAGACCCTTCAGGGCATGTTCGGTGGCTGGCAGCCCACGGTCATGGCTTACAACGCCGGCGAAGGCCGCATTCTCAACGCCTTCAAGCGCGCCGGTAGTCGCGAGGCCTCGGCGGAAAAGCGCCTGCCCAAGGGCCTGTCGCACATTACCTATGCCTACATCGACAAATTGAATGCCCTGTCCTGCCTGCTGACCGAGCCCGAACGCAATAACCTGAGCCTGCCTAATGAGACTCGCTTCGTACCCTTAGCGCCGATCCTGGTCGACACCAATCTGCGCTCGCTGGAAGAAGTAGCGCGCCAACATCGGCAATCCACCAGCGAGCTGCGCAAACTCAACCCGGGCTTCAAGGGCGGGCGGCTCGTCGCCGGCGTACCGCGTTTGGTGCTGATGCCGGCGGGCCCAATGACGGCCCTCGCCGCGGCAGACGCCGAGATCAGGGGTGCGGACACCTCCCAATTGCCTGCGGCGGCCGCTGACCTGCCGCGCACGCACCGAGTCGGCAGCGGCGATAGCCTGTGGTCGATCGCCAAGCGCTACAGCCTGTCGATTGCGCAATTATTGACCTTCAACCATCTCGGCAAGAAGGCCGTGCTGCGGCCTGGACAGCAGCTCAAGCTATCACCCTGACTCCGCGACGCGGCCATGCTTGGCGGTATGGCCGCGCGGCGTTCACACTAACGGTCTTGGAATACAGACACCGGGAGAGACACGATGGGATTTCTTAGCGGCAAACGCGCGCTGATCGTCGGCATTGCCAGCCAACGCTCGATCGCCACCGGCATTGCCGAAGCGATGTTTCGCGAGGGCGCGGAATTGGCCTTCACCTTCCAGACCGAAAAACTCAAATCGCGGGTCGAAGAAGCCGCCAAAGACTGCAACTCGTCGATTGTGCTGCCGCTGGACGTGGCTGACGACGCGCAAATTGATTCGGTGTTCTCCGAGTTGGGCAAGGTGTGGACCGACGGCTTCGATATCCTCGTGCATTCGGTGGGCTTCGCGCCGCGCGAATCAATCGACGGGGAATTCCTCCAGGGCCTGACCCGTGAGAACTTCCGCATTGCCCACGACATCTCGAGCTACAGCCTTGCGGCCTTGGCCAAAGCCGCCCGCCCGATGATGAAGGGCCGCAACGGCAGCATCCTGACGCTTAGCTATTTGGGCGCCGAGCGCGCGCTGGCTAACTACAACGTGATGGGCTTGGCCAAGGCCAGCCTGGAAGCAAACGTGCGCTACCTCGCCTTGAACCTTGGACCGGAAGGAACGCGCGTCAACGCGATCTCCGCCGGCCCAATCAAAACGCTGGCAGCGGCTGGCATCGCAAACTTCCGCAAGATGCTGCACCACGTCGAGGAATACGCCCCGCTGCGACGCACGGTTTCCATCGAGGACGTTGGCAACGTCGCCGCCTTCCTATGTTCGGATCTTGCCGCGGGCATCACCGGTGAAATCACCTATGTCGACGCCGGTTACAACGTTCTTGGCATGACTGGCATTGAAGGTGTCTAAACTTTCAATGTACACGCGACAGACGCGCTAAAAAAAAGCCCGGAGAAATCCGGGCTTTTTTCGTCAGGGCCTAGATGGCGAACCTCAGAGGCGATCTTCCGCGATATCGATCGTGTAGCCCTTGCGCAGCGATTTGATGAACGCCTTGGTTTCAATCTCAGCGCGCATGCGGGCAATGCTTTCGCGCAGATTCTTGCGAGTCGCGGCATCGTATTTGCTGATGTCGCCGTCCTTGATCGCGGTCACGGTGACCAAGGCGTAATGGTCCGGCCCCAGTTTCGCCAAACCGTACTCACCTTTGCCGTTCTTCGGCGGCAGCAGGCGGAACGCCGCGTCGACCACCGGCGTCAGAGCCGGGTTCGGCGCAACGCGGGTTGCCGCGGGCACTGGCGTGACCGGACGACCTACCTCAAGTGCAAGTTTGTCGAGGCTCTCGCCTTTCTGCGCGCGCGCCAAAAACGCATCGGCGCGGATCTTGCCCTGCTTGTCGAGACGATCGGCGCTGAAATCGGCGATCACGCGATCGCGCACTTGCGCTAGCGGCAGCGTGGCTTCGGCCTTGTGATCGACCACGCGGATTACGACGACGTGGTTCGGCGCGACTTCCATCGGCTCGCTCGCCACGCGCTCGGTCAACTGCGTGGGCGAGAACGCCGCTTTGCGTACGGCCGGAAGCGCCGCAATGCCCTCGCCGCTGCTGCGGGTGAACGGAGCGGTGCGGTTCAGAGCGAGGTTGAGCTTCTTCGCCGTGGCCGCGAGCTGGGACGGGTCATTGCCCACCGAGTCGCCAAGTTTGTCCGAGAGCTGGCTAAACGCACGCTCACGATCACCCTCCTGGGCTTCGGTCACGAGCTGAGCGCGCACTTCCTCGAAGGACTTGAGCGAGCCCGGGACAACGTCGCGGAACTCGATGATGTGCCAACCATCGGGCAAACGAACTGGATCACTGACGCCACCCTTTTCCAGCGCAGCGAAGGCCGCGTCGAATTCCGGACCGAACACACCTTTTCCGACCGGTCCCAAGTCGCCGCCGGCGTCCTTCGAACCGACGTCGTCCGAATACTGGCGCGCGAGGGCGGCGAAGTCAGCGCCAGGCAGCTTCGCTTTCGCGGCAATGTCCTTGGCCTTTGCCAGCGCGGCAGCGACCGCTGCGGCTGGCGCTTTTTCCTCGACCGCCACCAAGATGTGCGAGGCAAGTTTCTGCTCTTCCGTGCCGAAACGCGCTTTCTCGGTCTCGTAACGCTTGCGCAGCTCGGCTTCGCTCGGGACGTTCCCGACCGACAGGTTGCTGGCGTCGATTTCGACGTATTCGATGGTCGCGGTTTCTGGACTGCGGTACATCGACGTGTGGGCGTCATACCAAGCCTTGATCTCGGCCTCGGTCGGCGGGGTTTGCGCCGCCGTCGATGGCGGAATTTCAAGGATCAGCAGGTCGCGCGTCTGCTCGCCGAGGCGCAGGTAGCTGTCGAGTTCTTTATCGCTGACGAAACCCGAGGTGGCGATCTGCGTAGGCAAGAAGCGCTGGCTCAGGCTGTTGCGGACCATGGCTTCGAAATCCGCCGAGCTCATTTGGCGAGCGGCCAAGCCGAACTGATAGGTGGTCGGGTCGAATTTGCCGTCTTTCTGGAACTCGGGATCTTCGGCAATCACCTTTTGTACGCTCGCGTTCGCGACAACCAAGCCGTCGCGTTCAGCGGCCATCTTGGCAATGGTCAAATCAATCAGGCCGTCGAGGACCGCGCGTTTGTTCTCAACCTTCTCGAATTCCGCCGCGTCGAAGGCATCGCCCAATTGGGCGCGGCGCTGCTCGCGGGCAACCCGTAGGCTTTCCTGGAATTCGTTCTGGGAAATGTCGTGCTTTTGCTTGCCGAAGATCCAGAACTTCGCCGGGCCCTCGATGCGTGCGGCATAGCTGACGACGTCGGACTGCAGATAACCCTCAATGCCGAAGAAGGCAAAGGTGAGGATGATCAGGCCAAGAATGACCGTGGCAATCCAGCCGGAAGTTTTTTCGCGAATGCTCTGAAGCATGTGGTTTTCGCCGTTTGGGAGACCCTTTCGACAGGGCCAAAAAAAACGAGGGCGCCCTTGCAGGCGCCCTCGAGGGTATGGCGGAGTGGACGGGACTCGAACCCGCGACCTCCGGCGTGACAGGCCAGCATTCTAACCAACTGAACTACCACTCCGCGTTTCTTTACCAGGGTGCTGTGGTGGGTGCTGAGGGTTTCGAACCCCCGACCCTCTCCGTGTAAGGGAGACGCTCTACCGCTGAGCTAAGCACCCCAGCGAGACGATCAGTTTACTGCATCCTTAAGGGCTTTACCAGCCTTGAAGGCCGGGTTTTTGGATGCCTTGATCTTGATGGTGTCGCCGGTCTGGGGATTGCGACCGTCGCGGGCAGCGCGTTCGCGCACCGAGAAGGTACCGAAACCGACCAGGGTGATGTCGTCGCCGGCCTTGAGGGCCGTCTTGATGACTTCGATCATTGCGTCAACCGCACGTGCCGCATCGGCCTTGGTCAGCTCGGCTGCGTCGGAAACGGCAGTTACAAATTCGCCTTTGTTCATTAGTGACTCCCTTGGCGGGATGATCCCGCGAATGCTTGAAACCGGAGCGATGTTCGCATTGCGTGTCATCGCCCGATCATGAGTGCCGCTGCCCGGGTTTGGCACCCGTCGCGGTTGGTAGCTTTTATACCAGCGCAAATTTGTGCGTGCAATACGCGAAAGCCATATTTACAGCGGGTTTGCGGGCATGTAGAGCACTTTTGTCAATGCGCACGTGCGCCTTCCGACGAATGGTCACCACCGCCATCGGCCGCATCGCCGCCTGAAGCGTCGCTCGATTGTGGCGTCAGCGGTTTGACCAATGCGATGTCTAGCACCTGATCGATGTACTTGACTGGAATGATCTCAATGCCTTGCGTGACGTTCTTGGGAATATCGGCAAGATCCTTGCGGTTCTCTTCGGGGATGATCACCGTCTTGATGCCGCCGCGAAGGGCTGCCAGCAATTTCTCCTTGAGGCCGCCAATCGGCAGCACGCGTCCACGCAGGGTTATCTCGCCGGTCATCGCCACGTCAGAGCGCACAGCGACGCCGGACAACACCGACACCAAGGCCACCACCATCGCGACACCGGCGCTTGGACCGTCCTTGGGCGTCGCGCCTTCCGGCACGTGCACATGTGTGTCGAACTTCTGGTGGAACTCCGCGTCCAAGCCCAAGCGCTCGCTGCGCGCGCGCACCACGCTGTAGGCGGCCTTGACCGACTCCTGCATCACGTCGCCGAGCTGGCCGGTCAGGATGAGCTGGCCCTTGCCTGGCAGCAGTGAGGCTTCAATCTGCAGAAGGTCGCCGCCGACTTCCGTCCACGCCAGGCCCGTGACCAGGCCAACTTCGTGTTCCGCCTCAGCGCGTCCAAAATCAAACCGCTGCACGCCAAGGTATTTGTCGAGATTCTTAGACGACACCACGACGCCGCGGGCCGCCTTGCCTTCTTTCTTTACTGGCGCCGGTCCGGCCAACGCAATTTCCTTGACGACCTTGCGCGAGATCTTGGCAATCTCGCGCTCGAGGTTGCGCACACCCGATTCGCGCGTGTAGTAACGCACGATGTCGCGCAGCGCCGACTCTTGGATGTCGAGCTCACTTTCCTTGAGGCCGTGCGCCTTGAGCTGCTTGGGCAGCAAGTAGCGGCGCGCGATGCCGAGCTTTTCTTCCTCGGTATAGCCAGGAATGCGAATGACTTCCATGCGATCAAGCAAGGGGCCGGGGATGTTGAGCGAATTGGCAGTCGCGACGAACATCACTTCCGACAGGTCCAAATCAACCTCCAGGTAGTGGTCGTTGAAGCTGTGGTTCTGCTCAGGATCAAGCACTTCGAGCAAAGCCGAAGATGGGTCGCCGCGGAAATCCGTGCTCATCTTGTCGATTTCATCGAGCAAGAACAGCGGATTCTTGCTGCCAACCTTGTTGAGGTTTTGCACGATGCGCCCAGGCATCGAACCGATATAGGTGCGGCGGTGGCCGCGGATCTCGGCTTCATCGCGCACACCGCCCAACGACATACGCACGAACTTGCGGTTCGTTGCCTTGGCGATACTTTGGCCCAACGACGTCTTGCCCACGCCAGGCGGACCAACCAAGCACAGGATCGGGCTCTTCATCTGCTTCACCCGCGCCTGCACCGCGAGGTATTCAAGGATGCGTTCCTTGACCTTCTCCAAGCCGTAGTGATCGTCGTCCAGCACTTGCTCAGCGGCCTTGAGGTCCTTGCGAACCTTGTTGCGCTTTTTCCACGGCACGCCGAGCAGCCAGTCGAGATAGTTGCGCACCACCGTCGCCTCGGCCGACATCGGCGACATCTGCTTGAGCTTGGCAAATTCGGACTTGGCCTTGGTTTCGACCGGCTTGGGCATGCCGGCGCTGGCAATTTTCTTGGCCAGTTCATCGAGTTCATTGGGCGCTTCGTCTAAGTCGCCCAACTCCTTCTGGATCGCCTTCATTTGTTCGTTGAGGTAGTACTCGCGCTGGCTGCGCTCCATCTGCGACTTCACGCGGCCACGGATGCGCTTCTCGATTTGCTGGACGTCGATTTCGCCGTCCACCAGGCCGATCAGCACTTCCAGGCGCGCGCCAACGTCTAGCGTTTCGAGCAAGCGCTGCTTGTCAGCCAAGCGCGCGCCGAGGTGCGCGGCGATGGTGTCGGCGACGCGGCTAGGATCCTCGATACCCGACAACGTCGTCAGCAATTCCGGCGGCAGCTTGCGATTAGTCTTGACGTACTGCTCGAACAAACTCATCAGCGAGCTGAGCGTCACGCCCATCTCGCGCTCATCGCGCTCGTAGTTGGAATCGAGCGTCGCACCGAAACCGGTCAGCGCGCCGTCCTTGTCGCCATAGCCCTCGACCGATGCACGCGAGACGCCCTCGACCAGCACCTTAATCGTGCCATCGGGCAGCTTGAGCATCTGCAGTACGGTCGCCAAGGTGCCGACTTCGTACAGGTCGTCCTTGCCGGGGTCGTCAATATCGGGGCTTTTTTGCGCGACCAGCAGGATCTGCTTGTCAGCTTCCATCGCCTGCTCAAGCGCCTTGATCGAGCGATCGCGGCCAACGAACAATGGAATGACCATGTGCGGATAGACCACCACGTCGCGCAGGGGCAGC
>JBBSAA010000157.1:0-6853 GCA_038252715.1 Lysobacterales bacterium
GCTTGCCCTCGCGTTGGCGCTTGCGCCGACCGCCCACGCCGCCAAGGCGCCTGCCGCGGCCGGCACCGGCCCTACCCTTGCCCAGCTGACGATCAAACACGAGACCATCGTGCTGCCCAACGGCCTGACCGTGATCGTGCATGAAGACCACAGCGTGCCGCTGGTGGCGGTCAATACCTGGTACCACGTTGGCTCGCGCGACGAAAAACGTGGCCGCACTGGCTTCGCCCATTTGTTCGAACATTTTTTCTTCAACGGCAGCGAAAACTACCCGCACGGCTTCCGCGAGGCAATGGATGACCTAGGCGCCAACAATCGCAACGGCACCACCAATGGCGATCGCACCAATTTCTTCGAGGACGTGCCCACCTCGGCATTAGACCGCACGCTGTATCTCGAAGCAGACCGCATGGGCTACTTGGCCGGCAACATCAACCAAGCAATGCTGGAGCGCGAACGCGGCGTGGTGCAGAACGAAAAGCGACAGGGCGAAAACCAGCCCTATGGTCGCGTGTTTGATCGCGTCTCCGAACTGATGTATCCGTCCACCCACCCCTACAGCTGGTCAACCATCGGCAGCATGGACGACTTGAACGCGGCCAAGCTCGAGGATATCAAGCAGTGGTACGCGACCTACTACGGACCGAACAATGCCGTGCTAGCGCTGGCCGGCGATATCACCGTTGAACAAGCGCGCGCGCTGGCGACGAAATATTACGGCGCGATTCCCGCCGGCCCACCCACGCCGCGGCTCAAGGCCTGGGTTCCGGAGCTGACCGGCGATATCCGAGACACGCTGCAAGACCGCGTTCCGCAGGCGCGCATTTACCGCGTCTGGCATCTGCCGCAAGCCGGTGAACGCGCCTCGCATGCGATGGAGCTGTTCGCCAGCGTGCTGTCGGGCAGCGAAAGCGCGCCGCTCGACCGCCGCCTGGTGTTCGATACGCAGCTCGCTACCAGCGTCAGCGCCGGCGTGGATGCCTCGGAAATTGCCGGGCTGTTCATAGTCACCGTCAACGTCAAGCCAGGCGCCGATGTCGCGGCTGCCGAGCGCGAATTGGACGCAGTGCTCGCCTCGGTAATGTCCAAGCCGATGCCTCCCGCGGACCTGGATCGCGCACGCACGCGCCAATTTGCCGATTTCGCCCGCAACATCGAACGCCTCGGCGGCATGGGCGGGCGCTCGGACGTGCTGGCCGAAAGCGCCACCTACCTCGGCGATTCGCAGGCGTATCTCAAGCGCTTGGACGACCTCAAGACTCTCGCCAGCCCCGAGATCCAAGCCGACGCGCGCACGTGGCTGGGCAAGCACCATCTCACCCTGACCGTGCTGCCCTACCCCGACTATGTTGCGACCAAGGACAACTTTGATCGCAAACAGCTGCCGGCACTGGGTGCCTCGCCAAAAATTACCTTTCCCGAAATCCAGCGCGCAAGCCTCGCCAACGGCATGAAAGTGGTGCTGTTGGAGCGCCACAGCGTGCCGCTGGTGAATGCTGTGCTTGCCGTTGACGCAGGCGCGGCGTCGGATACTGCCGAGGCACCGGGCACATCCCGTTTCGCGTTGGACCTGCTGCTCAAGGGTACGACCACACGGGACACCTTCCAGCTAGCCGACCAGCGTGACGCGCTCGGCGCGGAGCTCAGCGTTGGCAACTCGTCAGACTTGTCCACCGTGCGGCTATCGGCGCTGCGACCCAATCTCGGCGGCTCGCTGGCCTTGCTGGCCGACGTCGTACGCAACCCGGCGTTTCCGGCCGACATGGTGGAAATACAGCGCAAGCAACAGCTCGCGGCCATCGCGCAGCAACAGGCCAGTCCGACTGGCGCCGCACAACGCGTGCTGCCTGCGTTGGTCTACGGACCAGAGCATGCGTACGGCGCGCCGGGTGGCGGTTTGGGTCGCGAGGCGACCGTAGCTGCACTGTCCAGGCAAGCACTCTCGACCTGGCATTCCACCTGGTTCCAGCCCGGCAGCGCGACCTTGATCGTGGCCGGCGACGTCACCATGGCGCAGTTGCTGCCGGAGCTTGAAAAAACCTTCGGTGATTGGAAAGCCGGCAGCGCGCCGACCAAGACACTCTCGGCCGCAAGCTCGCCCGGTCGCGGCAAGGTGTACCTAATTGATAAACCCGGCGCACCGCAGTCGGTGATCGTGGCGGCGGAACTGGCGCCTGCGTCGGGGGCGGACGACGACCTCGCGCTGGAAACGGTGATGCGCAATTTCGGCGGCATGGCCACCTCACGCATGAACCGCAACCTTCGACTGGACAAGCACTGGTCGTACGGAACCCAGGGCGGCCTGAGCGCCGTGCGCGGTCCACGCACCTTCCAAGTCATTGCGCCGGTACAGACCGACAAGACCAAGGAATCAATGGTTGAAACGATGCTGGAAATCCGCGGTCTCGCCGGCGCGCGGCCATTGGCGGGGGAAGAATACGACTCGATCATGCGTAGCCAAGTGGCACGACTGCCCGGTCGTTTTGAAACGCTGGATTCCCTGATCGCGGCGGCGACCGATGTGGTCAACACCGGCCGTGCGCCGGAGTATTACTACAACTACACGGCGAACCTGCAGGGGCTGCAACCGGCGGCTCTCAACGGCGCCGCTGCAAAAATCATCAAGCCAGAGGACTTGGTCTGGGTCGTGATTGGCGACTTGAAGAAAGTCGAGGCCGGTATTCGTGAGCTGAATTACGGTGAAATCGTGCGGATAAAAGCCGAGTAAGCTGCCGCAAACAAGAGGCCGCCGGATTGCCGGCGGCCCTTCCTTTTTAATGATCCATCGCGGCTCACGCCGCCCCTGCGTGACCGCTAAGGCACTACTGGGGGAGGCAGGAGTGCCCCATACAGCCCCGCAGGAGCGGCGTGAGCCGCGACGGATCAAGCATCGTGAAAGAACGTCCTGGTCATGCCGTACGAATCTGCGTGATGTGATTCTCACGCACTAGGTCCCGCAGTTTCCCGTCGAGCCCCACGCTCAATTGCGCCGGCATGACGTAGGCTTGTGGCGACGAGACGAGCGCTGATTGATACGCGAAACAGCACGCGCCCACCAAGGTATAGCCCTCGAACGCCAACGCCGCTGGCTGCTCACTGAGACGCAACTTTTCGCCTAACGCGTGAGCCTGAGTTGCGAGCACCTCAACGGCTGGCAGCAGCCAACCGTCGCGGCAACCAATCTCTAGTAAGGCCATCTCCCACCGCCAAGGCCAGGCCTGGCGGTGGGACAGCACGCGAATGCGAGCCGGAAGGTGGCTCATGCTTGGCTGGCGCTAGCGACACCCGCAGCAGGCTTGCCCGGAATCGGCGGCGGCGCGATGCCGCTGCCTCCCAAGTCGTACCAATCAACCTTGCGAGTAATGACCATGATCGCGGTAAGGATCGCAAACAACATTAGCGAGCCCAGGACGAGCGCGTTGTCTTCCGAGACCAATAGTCCATAAAGCGCGGCATAAAGCATCGTGAGCATGGCAGCGAATCCGATGCCGCGGATGCGGCTGTGCAGGACCGATGAAAGGTAAACGGCTAGCAAGCCGATGCAGGCGACGCTGGACACGAGGTAGGCGATCCAGAATTCATAGTGCTCAGACAGGCTGAGCAGCAAGAGGAAGAAAATAGCCAGCGCAAGGCCGACCAGCCCGTACTGGATGGGGTGAATCGCTAGGCGTTTGATCAGCTCGAACATAAAGAAACCGACAAACGTCAGCATGACGAACAGAAACCCGTACTTGCTGGCGCGATCGACCTGCGAGTAGACGTTGATTGGATCTACCAAACCCAGTGAAATGGTTTCGAGTGAATTCGCCCCTTCGCCCTCGGTGTACTGCGCCTGTGTGGAGGCAGCGAGGGATGAAATATCCCAATGGGCGCTGAAGCCCTTGGCGTCAATTTGCCGCGTGCGCGGCAGGAAGCTGCCGTCGAAGTGCGGGTGCTGCCAGGTAGACGTGAGGTCGATGCGGTTGCTATCGGCGATCGGCGCGATCGCCAAGGTCTCGGTACCGCCCAGCGACAGGCTCAAATCCAAGCCCATCGCCAGCGCTTGCCCGGCCACGACCGGGGCCAAGACTGCGTGCAATCCCGGCTCTTTGCGGTGCCCGCCGTTGCCCTGCAGAAGTGGCGCAGACTTGCCGCTAATTCTTAGGACGGGATTGCCAGCGACGCCGCGGACATCGGCCAAGCCGATACTGACGAATGGCGCGCTGAAGGTACGTACGCCAGCGATATCGGCAGGAATGCTGGCATCGAAGTCAGCCAAGATTCGCGACTGCAGTTCATAGACGCGCACTTTGTAGAGACCCAATTGACGCTCAGACGGCACCAATTTCCCAGTTATTGCCATCGTCTTCGGGAAAAAATAGTAGTAGTGCTGCACGCGCTCGCGCGTTATGACGTCATTGTCGTTGCGATCCTTGCGCGTGACTTGCTCAATCTCGCTGTACGGCACCACGAGCACCGGACCTACTAGCGCCTGTGCACCGGCGTAACTACGGCCAACGCTTTCGACCGCTTGCTCGCGATAGGACTGTCGCTCACTGATGGTGCCATTGATCATCATCAGCGGGACCAACAGCAATACGCTGATGACCGCAACGATGATTGCTTTCAAAACGAAGGAGAAGCGGTTCATTCGCCTGCTCCCATGGACGATGCAGGCTCAGGATTGCGGACCACTTGCTGCCACCGATACCGACTCATGTCTTACTCCCCCGCCGGACGAAGGCCCGGCTTGTGGGAGCAGCCTAGGCGGGCGTCGTGAAGGGCAAAGGGAGTGATTGTGTGGTGGGGGTGAAGTGGTTACCGCGCCGCTGTTACGGTCCCTATCGCACCGCACCGCGGCCGCGAGCGGTTCTGGCAACTTGAACCATGGATCCCAGCGTTCGCTGGGCTGACGATTCAATTTTTAATGGGTGGGCAGACGTTTGGGCGGCGCCATTGCCGTGTACGGCAGTCCGTCATCCCAGCGGATGCTGAGATCCAGTGCTTCTTCGCAATTGACTCATGGATCCCAGCGTTCGCTAGGATGACGAGTCAACTATTTGTGCGTCATGCGACTACTTGGGCGGGGCAAATAATTGAGCGAGCTTCACTTCGGGCGAAATTTTTTTCTTGCAACGAAGGCCGTCATCCCAGCGGAGGCTGGGATCCAGCGCTTCTTCGCAAACTATTCATGGATCCCAGCGTTCGCTGGGATGACGTTTCAACTAGTACGAAATCGGGAGGAGATCGCCTTACACAAGGAAAACAGCGGTACTTGCCGCCCCGAGTCAACTAGGACGCCAGCAAGCACCAACTCATTCCACCGGCAAGCGCAACACCGCCAATGCACCGCTTTCGGGACGGTTTGCCAAGGCTATCGAGCCGCCATGCAGGTGGGCGACCTCGCGCACGAAGCTCAAACCTAGCCCGCTGCTGCGGGCGCCATCGGGCCTGGGCAGCGAATAGAAGCGCTCGAAGACGCGGTCATGGGCATAGTCGGGAATGCCAGGGCCTTGGTCCAACACTTGCAGTGCCCACTTTGAGCCTTCGCGCACGATAGAAACTCGCACCTGCGAACCCGACGGCGCAAAATCGAGCGCATTGTCGAGCAGGTTGGCGATGGCTTGGCGCAGCAGGAAACGGTCGCCACGCACCATCGGCCGCGCCGGCTCGGCGTCGATCGCAAGCTCCACCTGTTTACTGGCCATGCGCGGCGTTATCGCATCGGCGGCATCAGCGAGCAACTCGCGCAGCGCGAGTGGCTCTGGGTTTTCCAATGCCTGTCGGTATTCGACCGACGCCAACGCGAGCATCTTGTCGATCATTTGCGCCATGCGGGTGGATTGGGCATCGATATTGCGGATAAAGCGCATACGGTCTGCCGGCGCCACATCGCCCTCAAGTATTTCGGCGGCGCCGCGGATGGCCGCCAGCGGGCTTTTCATTTCATGCGCCAAGGTGTGTACGTAACCTTCGACGTATTGCTTGCCGTCAAGCTTTTCCCGCATGGTTTCCAGCGACTGGCCCAACTCGCCCAGCTCGCCGCCGCCGACGGCGGGCAAGGTAGCGCGCTCGCCGGCCGCCACCGCCGTGGCATAACGATTCAAGCGCGCGATGCTGCGCGACAGCCACCATGTGACGCCGATGCCAATAAGAAAGGACGAGCCCAGCAGGATCCAGCCCTGCCTGAGCACCGAGGCTTGACTGGCGGCAATAAAGGGCTCCATTCGTTCGTTAGCCTTGGCAACGGTCAAGGCGCCAATGATCCGGTCGCCATCGCGGATCGGCGCGGCGACGTACATCACGCTGCTTGCTTCGTCGTCCGGATTGTCGCGGGTGGAGCGTGCACCGTATTTTCCCTGCAAGGTCAGATAGACATCGTTCCAGCGCGAGAAATTCTTGCCGAGGTCACGATGCGCCGAATCGTAAACAATCTTGCCATTGGCATCGGCGATATAAATTCGGTAGTCGAACTGCTGCTTTCGCACACCAGAAATATTTGCCTCCAGCGAAGCGTCGTGCAATGCGTCGACCGCCGCGGCAAACCGACCGTTGGCGATCTTGCCTTCCTGCAGATCCGGCGCGGCTAGCGCCGCCAATGCCGCCGCCGTATCGACCAAGGACGCCTCCATCGCTTGGCGGACGCCGGGCTTGACCTCGTTGACGAACACACGCATCACGAAGAATCCGGCTAGGCCGACAATCAGGAAATACCCGAGGAAGATGCGCAGTCCGATCCGCATGGGCGTGAGTCCTGTTAGACCTTGATGCTGTAACCGAGATTGCGATGGGTCTGTATTGGGTCACGGCTCGCATCCACGGCGCGCAGTTTCGCGCGCAGGGTCTTGATGTGGGTGTCCACGGTGCGGTCCAC
>JBBSAA010000158.1:0-6771 GCA_038252715.1 Lysobacterales bacterium
CAGGATGACGCCCAGCGCCTGCAAGCGCCAGATAATCGGCGCCACGGCGCAATCGGCCAAGCTCATTTCCGAATTGAGGAAGAACTTCGAGGCCTTGAAAAGCGGCAGCGCACCCAGCAGCAGTTCCTTGAGCCGCTTGCGCGCAGCTTCGGCCTGCACCTTTGTGCCGTTCTGGATTGCCTGCACGTGCGGCACCCACTCCAGTTCCACGCGCAGCATCGCCAGCCGCAAGCGGGCGCGCGACAGCGGATCGACCGGCATCAGCGGCGGATGCGGGTAGCGCTCGTCGAGGTATTCGCTGACGACCGACGCGGCATAAAGCACGAGGTCGCGGTCTACGAGGGTCGGTACCGAGTGGTAGGGATTGAGGTCCAACAGGTCCTCGGGGGGATTGTTGGGATCCACGGTCACCAGTTCATAGCTCACCCCTTTGGCCGCGAGCACCAGCCGAACGCGGTGGCAGACCACGCAGTCGGGCGAGGAGAACAGGGTCAGGGCATTGCGGATACGCGGGCTTGCAGCCATCGACAATCACTCCCGGGAACGCCTGCGGCCCCCTGCCGACGGTCGTTCGAACACACACCCTGCCCGAAATGCCGGCTTTATGGCAAGCCCCGGGGGCGACGGGAATGGGCTCGTCGCTCGGCATCAGGGCCTGAAGGCGCGAGGATCGCGGCGCTGCGGCATTGTGAGTTCAATTCGTCGACGGTTAGCCGTCCGCTGTTCGAGACGGCGCCCTAGCCACCGCAGGCCGGCCGTTGCGGCATCCTGCCTGGGCGCGATCAAACGGCTGTTTCATTGCAGCACCTTCCATTGCAGCACCGCCCTGCCAAACAGGCGTTCGCCGCCCGCCCTTCGAAACGGCGTCCTGCCCATCGCAGGGCGGCCGTTGCGGCATCCTGCCTCCACTTCGTCGAACGCCTGTTTGGCAGGGCGGCGCAACGATTGCTGTGGTGCACGTTTCTTAATACAAAAATCGCTTGCTCAAACCGCAGTAAGACTGCAGTTCCAGTTTTAAGCAACGCGTTCAATGGCTAATCTGCAAAAAAAAGACCGCCTTTCGGCGGCCTTTTCATCCAGCAGGAAGCGTGCGGATATCAGTGCACGTCGCGCCAGTATTCGGTCTTGAGCAGGTAGGCCAAGAAGGTGAAGAAGGCCAAGAACAAGACCACCCACGCGCCATTCGACTCGCGCCCAATCGCACCGGGCTCACCAACATAGGCCAGGAACGCGGTGATGTCGCGGGCGGTGCGGTCGTACTGCTCAGCGTCCTGCGTGCCCTTCTGCGCTTCCGGAATCTCGAAGCCAGTGATGCAGGCACCCTGGTATTCGCCGGCCGTGCACTGCTCCGCCTCACCCTTGGCATTCTTGTGCTTGGGCTCGGTAATGGCGTGCTGCACACCCTGCAGCTCCCACAACACATGCGGCATTGAGGCACCGGGGAAGACGGTGTTGTTCCAGCCCATCGGGCGGGCCTCATCGACATAGAACGACTTGAGGTAGTTATAGATCCAATCCGGACCCTGCTCCTTGGTACGCGCTTCCAAGCTCAGGTCCGGCGGCGCTTTGCCCAACCAGGCAACGGCGTCAGCCGGGTTCAGCGACGAGCGAATCGTCTCGCCGAACTTGGCATCGGAATACATCAGGTTTTGCTCAACTTGGGCCTGGGTTAGGTCCAAGTCCTCGGCCAAGCGCGAGTAGCGCTGGAAGCTGAGCGAATGGCAGCCCGAGCAATAGCTCATGTACAGGCCAGCGCCGCGCTGCAGCGAGGCCTTGTCGCCCAAATCGACCTGGGCGGACTTCATTTCCGCGCCTTCCGACGCGAAACCCAGCAGCGGGGTGGCCAGCAGCAGGCTGGCGACGAACAAACGAAGCTTAGTCATGCATGGTCACCCGCTCAGGCACCGTCTTGAATGAGCCCATTCGGCTCCAGAACGGCATGAAGATGAAGAAGCCAAAGTAGAAAAGCGTAAGGCCGCGCGCCAACCAGGTCTGCACCACGCTGCCCGACTGCATACCCAGATAAGCCAGGGTCACGAACGCAATCGCGAAGATAGCCACCAGCACCTTGTGCAGCATCGGACGGTAACGCAGCGACTTGACCGGGCTCTTGTCGAACCACGGCAGGCCGAACAGGATCATCGTCGCGCCACCCATGACCATCACGCCCAGCAGTTTGTCCGGTACGGCGCGCAACATCGCGTAGAACGGCGTGAAGTACCACACCGGTTTGATGTGCAGCGGCGTGACCAGCGGATTGGCAGGAATGAAGTTATCGGCTTCCAAGAACAAGCCGCCCAAGGTCGGAATGAAGAACAGGATGAAAGCCGCGATGGTCATGAAGAAACCAGCGCCGAACACGTCCTTGACGGTGTAGTAAGGATGGAACGGGATGCCGTCCTTCGGAATACCCGTTTCCTTGTCCTTGACCTTCTTGATATCCACGCCTTCGGGGTTGTTGGACCCGACTTCGTGCAAGGCGCCCAAGTGCAGGACCACCAGCAGCAAGATCACCAGCGGCAGCGCGATCACGTGCAAGGCGAAGAAGCGGTTGAGCGTGGCGTCAGAAACCAAATAGTCGCCGCGGATCCACTCGGTCAAGTCAGGGCCGACAAACGGGATGGCACCGAACAGGTTGATGATCACCTGCGCGCCCCAGTAGCTCATTTGGCCCCACGGCAGCACGTAACCCATGAAGGCTTCAGCCATCAGGGTTAGGAAGATCAGCATGCCGAGCACCCAGACCAGCTCACGCGGTTTCTGGTACGACCCGTAAATCAGGGCACGGAACATGTGCAAGTAGATGACGACGAAGAACAAGGACGCGCCGGTGGAATGCATCAGGCGGATGATGTTGCCGCCCATCACGTCGCGCATGATGTACTCGACGCTGGCGAACGCGCGCGGAATACCGTCGGCATTGAGCGAGGCATCAGGCTTGAAGTGCATCGTCAGGAAAATGCCGGTGAGGATCTGGTTGACCAACACCAGCATCGACAGCGCGCCGAAGTAATAAAACACGTTGAAGTTTTTCGGAGCGTAGTACTCCGACATGTGCTTTTTGTAAGCCGGCACCAGCGACGGTGCGCGATCATTGACCCAGCCGGCGACGCCGGTGACGGTGCGTTCGACGAGGTTCATCAGACGGCTCCCTTCGGCGCGATGCCGACCACGATCGTAGTCGGATCGGTGTAGTGGTAGGGCGGCACTTCGAGGTTCGACGGGGCCGGGACGCCCTGGAACACGCGACCGGCGAGGTCAAAGCGCGATTGGTGGCAGGGGCAGTAGAAGCCGCCTTTCCAGTCGGCGTCGTAGGCCTGCGGCAGCATCTCGGGCACGAAGCTCGGCGAGCAACCCAAATGGGTGCAAATGCCGACGATGACCGCGATTTCTTGCTTGATCGCGCGACCTTCGTTTTTGGCGAAGGCCGGGGTCTGGTCAACATTGTCGGACTGGGGGTCCTTCAGGCGACTGTCCAGTGTCTTGAGCGCGGCCAATTGCTCGGGCGTACGCTTGAAGATCCATACCGGCTTGCCGCGCCATTGCTCAATCAGGCGCATGTTCGGTTCGTTATCGATCTTGCTGATGTTTACTTCGATCGGCGCACCGGCAACCTGCGCGCGAGCGCTGGGTTTCCAGGAGGTCAGGAACGGGACCGCGGCAAAACCGACACCCACTGCACCGACGACGGCAGTCGTCGCGGTCAGGAAGCGTCGACGACCCAAGTTGGCTTCTTCGTTGGCCATTCGGCTCTCCGAGATTTAGCTGTAAAGACGGGCGGGCCGGGAAACCCGGTCCAAAGACGTGCAATTGTAGCGGATGCTCCGCGCGGGCGACAACGGAGATTGTGTGAGGCTCATCGGCGGGGGGAGCTTACCCATCCCGAAGCGGGCGCCAGGAGGCTTTCGCTTGGCTGGGCGTAAGCCCTAGACATGGAGCTCGGTCTCGCTGCGATTCTTGTCGCCAGCAAGCTGGCTCCTACGGGTTCGCGAGTTAGCGGGTCGCAAGGGCGCTGCGGTAGCGCTCGGCGAGCTGCCCTACGCGCACGACATAACGCTGGGTTTCGGCATACGGCGGTACGCCACCGTTGCGGTCCACGGCGCCTTCACCGGCGTTGTACGCCGCAGCGACCAAGGTCAGGTTAGAGCTATAGCGCTTCATCAGCCAAGCCAAGTATTGAACGCCGCCACTGATGTTTTGCGCAGGGTCGTAAGCGTTGGTGACACCGAAGCGGGCCGCCGTGGCGGGTATCAGCTGCATCAGCCCCTGCGCTCCCTTGTTGGAGCGAGCGTTGGCCCGATAGGCTGATTCGGCGTGAATAATGGCTCTGACGATCGCTTCTTCGACACCAAAATGCAGCGCGGCCGCGCGAATTTCATTTTGGTAAGCGTCGGTATTAAGTCGCACCGTACCGAAATTCACATTCGGCAGCGCCGAGCAGGCGTAGCAGGTTTCGATGTAGCTGAAGAGCATCGTCGCCTGTGGCGCGCCTTTCGGGCGCAGGTTCGTGTAGTGGGTCACGCCATTGACGTCGTATTTATAGACCGCGCCGCGCGTCACTCGGGCGCCGGCGCTGGCATTGCTCGCTGACAGTGCGCCACCGGCCGGTGCGGTGCGGAACACGACCTGCTTGCTCGATGGCGCCGTCGCTGCGGCCGAGACCGCTGCCGTGGCTACAGGTGTGGAACCTACCGTCGCGGGCTGGCTAACCGAGCTTGGGCGCGACACCGAGGCCGGCTGGCTGAGCGAAGTCGGCACCACCGCCATCGTCGACACCCGCCCGCGTTCTTGGGACACCGTTGAACACACGGCACCGCTCATACGCTTGCTGGTGTAGTTCGAGACCCCGTCAGCACCGACGCAGCGATACAGCGTCCCAGCCGACACAGGGGCGGCGAGCACCAGGCAAAGCAGCGGCAGCAGTCGGTAGTTCCCCATGGTCCGGGAGTGTCGCCCCTTCCTTCAGAAATTCCAAGTACTTAGCCAACGCTCCTGCTGGCCGAGTGATCATAGGCACCCTACAATGCGCCCTCACCTTTCCCGACCGGAATAAACGCCATGACCGGGACACCCGATCTGTCCACCCTGCCCCCTGCGGCCGGTGGCAAGCTGTACATAAAGACGCAGGGTTGCCAGATGAACGAGTACGATTCGGCGAAGATGGCCGACGTTCTCGCCGCGGAGCATGGTCTTACGCTGACCCAAGATGAGGCCGAAGCTGACGTTATCTTGATCAATACTTGCTCAATTCGTGAGAAGGCCCAGGAGAAAGTCTTCTCCCAGCTCGGCAAATGGAAAGCCCTGAAGAAGGACAAGCCGCACCTAGTGATCGGCGTGGGCGGCTGCGTAGCCTCGCAAGAAGGCCAAGCCCTGCTCAAGCGGGCGCCCTATGTCGACCTGGTGTTCGGCCCACAAACCCTGCACCGCCTTCCCGACTTGATCGACGCCCGCCGCGAGACCGGCCGCCCGCAGGTCGATATCAGCTTCCCCGAGGTCGAGAAGTTCGACCGGATGCCCGAACCCCGCGCCGAGGGCCCGACCGCCTTCGTTTCCATCATTGAGGGCTGCTCGAAGTACTGCAGCTTCTGCGTGGTGCCCTACACCCGAGGCGAAGAAGTCTCGCGCCCCTTCGACGACGTGCTGGCCGAAGTCGCCCAGCTTGCAAGCCAGGGCGTGCGCGAAGTGAACTTGCTGGGCCAGAACGTCAACGCTTATCGCGGTCCGATGCACGACAGCACCGAGGTCGCCGACTTGGCGCTGCTGATCCGCGCCATTGCGCAAATCGAAGGCATCGGTCGTATTCGCTACACCACCTCACATCCGCTGGAATTCTCCGACGCGTTGATTGAAGCGCATCGTGACGTGCCGCAGTTGGCGAGCTACCTGCACCTGCCCGTGCAGTCGGGTTCAGATCGAATCCTGACCGCGATGAAACGCAATCACACCGTGCTCGAGTACAAGGCGAAGCTGCGCAAACTGCGCGAAGCGAAACCCGGCATCACGCTCAGCTCGGACTTCATCGTTGGCTTCCCTGGCGAAACCGAACGCGATTTCGAGGCAACGCTCAAATTGGTGGCCGACGTGGGCTTTGACCAGAGCTTTTCCTTTGTTTACTCCAAGCGTCCCGGCACCCCGGCGTCCAACCTGCCCGACGACACCACGGATGCGGAAAAGCACCTGCGCCTAGGCCGCCTACAGGCCCTGCTCAACGACAATGCGCGGGCGATTGCGCAGTCGATGGTGGGCAGCGTTCAGCGCGTGCTGGTGGAAAAGACCAGCACCCGCGATGCCAATGAACTGACCGGCCGTACCGAGAACATGCGCTACGTGAACTTCCCGGGGCCGCTGCGCCTGATCGGCGGTTTCGCCGATGTCATCATCACCGAGGTGATGGCCAATTCCTTGCGCGGACGCCTAGTGACTGCGGAAACCATTGGCGAAACGGCAACAGCCTGATCGGCAAGCAATCAACCATCACCACAAGGATTGGGCATGGCCAGCGGCGGATTTCTCCAAATGATCGGATCGTTTCTAGGCGTTTTCCCGCTCGCTATTGCCATGATCGTCGGATTGGCGCTGGCGGTCACTCGCCATGGCAAGCACCCGCGCGTGTCCTTGTTCGCTGCGATTGGTTTTGCGATCGGGCTTTTAATGGTCGTGGCGAGCGTGGCGTTCAACCTCTGGATCCAGCGCTCTGCGAACGATGGTAGTTCGATGGCGTCGTTCGGCACGCTGATGACCGGCTACAACGTCGTGCACACCCTGCTTTCC
>JBBSAA010000159.1:0-6765 GCA_038252715.1 Lysobacterales bacterium
CTCGCGGCCGCCGACGATTTGTTGCAACGGCTCGATGCGATTGATGCCGATAAACGCATCACCCCGTTTGGGAAAAAACTGTTGGCGCTCGGTACACACCCGCGTCTCGCCGCGATGCTGCAGGCTGCCCGCACCGATACCGAACGCGCCCTGGCCTGCGACCTCGCCGCCCTCGTCGAAGCCCGCGACCCGCTGCAGGGCCCGCGTCGCGACGACTGGCAATCGCGATGGAACGCCCTCGCTGCGTTTCGTGATCCACGCGGCAGCGGACATCGCGGCAGCGCGGATCGTGACAGGGAGGATCGTGGCAGCGGGGATCGTGGCAGCGGGCATCGTGGGAGCGGGCATGACCGCGATGCCTCTGCGCTTCGTGGGAGCGGGCATGACCGCGATGCCTCCAGACCCGCAGCCAACAGAAATGCCTTAGCCACCCTAGACCAAGCCGCCAAACAATGGCGCCGCCGCATCCGCTGCGACACGCTGCCGCCAACGTCCATCCCCGCGCACCTACTCGGCGACGTGCTGCTGCACGCCTTCCCCGAGCGCATCGCCCGCCAACATCCCACCGACCCGCGCCGCTATCAACTTGCGAACGGCCGCATGGCGCGACTGCTCGATGACAGCGCGCTGTACGGCGAACCCTGGATCGTCGCCAGCGAATTGCGTTTCGAGGCGAAAGACTCGCTGGTGTTGCGCGGCGCGCCACTGGATGAAGCGCGACTGGAACGCGAGTTCCCCGCGCGTTTCGTCGAACGCGACCTCGTGCGCTGGGATACCGAACTGCGCGCCCTCGTCGCCCGCCGGGAAAAGCGCTTCGACAAGATCATCCTTGAAAGCAAACCGGCTGGCCGCCCTGATCCCGCGCTTGCCGCGCAGGCGCTGAGCGATGCCGTGGGTGAACTCGGCCTCGATTCGCTACCTTGGACGGAAGGCTTGCAGCAGTTTCGAGAACGCGTGCGCTGCGTGCGCGACTGGGCGCCGGATCTTGAGTTGCCCGATTTCAGCGACGAGAGTTTGTTAGCGTCCCGCGATGAATGGCTACTGCCCGCGTTGCGCGGCAAGACGCGACTCGATTCGCTCAGTGAATCCGAACTCGGCGATGCCCTGCGCTCCCGCCTCGAGTGGTCGCAGCGCCAAGCGCTCGACAAATTCGCGCCCACCCGCCTCACCGTGCCCTCGGGCATGGAGCGCGCGATCACCTATCAACACGGCGCCCCACCGGTGCTGGCGGTGAAACTGCAGGAACTGTTCGGCCTCGCCGACACCCCGCGCATCGCCGACGGCCGCATCCCGGTCACTTTGCACCTTCTCTCACCCGGCGGAAAACCGCTGCAGGTGACGCAGGACCTCAAGGGTTTTTGGGAACGCACGTATCCGGAAGTGAAAAAAGAAATGAAGGGCCGCTATCCGCGCCATCCCTGGCCGGATGATCCATGGACCGCCACCGCAACGCATCGGGCGAAGCCGCGGGGGACGTGACGGAAGGTTAGGCTTTCCTCGCGTCGGGCCATTCACGAGCACCCAGCACCAGCAGCCACAGGCAGATGCCAATTTCGCCGAGGCTCGCGGGCAACACGATATAGCCGGAAAGCGCACTCTCGGCAAACCCCGGCATCAGCAGGCGGCCCGCAACATCGATCAGGTAGCCCGCGCAGCCCAACATCAGCAAGATGCCAAGCGTCCTAGGCAAGATGCGCGAGGTAAATACCAGCCAGCCAAAGGGAAGCAACCACAGCCCCCAGAAAAGCTTCGCCACCAACATGCCATTGCGATAGCTTTCCAAGAGCAGCATGACTTGCACATCGCGTTGCCCTTGGCCCATGACGTGAGCGGCATCGGCGCTGTCGAGCAAGGACAGGATGTCGAGCTTGTGCGTGAAGTTGAGCAGCGATATCGGCACGCTGACAACGGCCAATAGCACCATAAGCAGTGCCGCGTTGCGCCCCGCCGGCGCAAGCAGGCGATACAGGGCCAAGGGCAAGATTAGGAAGGCCAAGTAGCACACGAAGCCGGCGCCGATGCCCCATCGGAACAGCGACTTATTGGCAATGATTGCGTCGACCGTGGCCGCTGCATTTCCGGGCACGCTCGTCTGGCTAGGCACATACGCCAGACTCAAGATGCCAGTGATGACGACGATTAAATAAATAAGTCCTGCCAAGCGTGCGCGCTGGGCATTGGTCGCGGAGGCGTTAGTCGGGTTCACCAGCAGTTTCCTTTTGGAGTTCGGTCAGACCGTGCCAAATGTCTTTGGCGCGCCGTCAGCACGCGGCCAAGTCCAAGCCAAGCCGACGATTGCCAGACACACAATTATTTCAATGACGCCGAGGAAAACATAGAACGGCCAGGCACCGGGCATCGAGACTGCCATGATCGCCGCGTACGCAAGGCCGAGGGTGAGGTTGAGCCAACGGTTGGCGGTCGCGGGAAGGATGAGCGAGAGCACGACCATCAGGCTTGGAATTGCCATCATCACCGAGACACCAATCAACACGCCCGCCGATGCTGGTCCAAGCGGGCCCATTTTTCCGTCAATCATTTCCGCCATCTTGCCAGGCGCGTACAGCCCAAAATAGTCGCCATAGATGTAACAAAACATCAGCGAAGACCAAAATGCCGACAGCTTGAGCTTGATGTGAACCGGCGGGTCGCCTAGCGGCAACTTAGGTGCAGGATTCGCATTCATAGAATTGCGCCTATGGGAAATCGACGGCCGGCCGCACGTTTGTCATGCTTCGCAAAATGGTTTGTACGTTCTCGTGTGGAGCAAGGTTAGTGGCAAGTGCCGCCCGCGCCATGTGGCAATGGTCATGACAAGACGCATCGGGCGAAGCCGCGGGGGACGTGACTTGTGGTTCGCTTGGCCACGAAACTGTTCTGAAGAAGCCATCGGATGCAAACAAATATAGCGTGCTTCCTCGATGTTCAATCTATGAATCTTTCGATGCCATCCCAAGCGGAGGTTAACGGCGAAAAGTCGCGCGGATCAAGCAAGCCAAGCTCTTCCAATCGATAAGACATTTTGCCGAAGTTGCATCCAGCGCAGGTCACCACGAGATTGTCGAGTTCGTTTGTTCCGCCAAAGGCATGGGGAACTACGTGGTCGTATTGCGCCCACAGCACTTGGAAACCGGCATGCTGTGACGGGTTTGTCCGACCCCAAGGTACGGCGTCGGGATACAAGCGCACTGCGTGTTTTCTCACAGCGGGCCGGATCACCGGAATACCGCAGAATCGACAGTGAAAGCCATCCCGAACGTGCAGTTGGGCAACCTGTTTTTCGTTGGCATCCGCGCCTTCACCCGCGCGACGTCCACAGGGGCAGGCAACTTAGTCACCTTTACATAGTCTTTATTGGACTTTCCCCAAATCGACTCCAGCCACTCACGGGCGATGGAACTGTTCGCTTCAAAGAACAGTTGCGCTGCCTCGCGTGGCCTCTGCGCCAGGTGCGCCGATACAGCGGCATTCAAGCGGTGGGCAACTTCAAAAATCTCAGGAATTGGGTCGCGAAAACAACGCCGAGTTCTCTGCGGCTCCCCGACGGCATTCACACCCGCCCCACCAACAACGTCAACGGCCAGCTCACCGCTCGCACGGTATCCGGCTCACCCCAGGCCTGCGCCATCGCACGGGTGATTTGTGCGACGGCGTCGCGGCCGGTTTCTTTGGCGTAACGCTGGCTCGCCGACCAACTGCGCAAGTAGGCGAGGTATTGCGGCAGGGTCCAGTCGCAGCGCATTTCAAACTCGGGCGCGGCGATCGGCGTGAACGGGAACGGCAGTTCGCGGTAGCGGCTGATGACGTGTTCGCGTTCGGGCGGCCAATAGGTGTCGAGGCGGTCGTTGTGCAGGGCGTCGAAGACAACGTCCACCGCGGGGCTGACGCGCGATTCGGCGTACGTCCACACCGCTACGACTGCGCCGGGTTTGCCCACGCGCGCGACCTCGACGCAAAAACGCGGCGCGTCGAACCAGTGGTAGGCCTGGGCGACCGTGATCAGGTCGGCGCTGACGTCTTTCAGGCTGCATTTTTCGCCGGGCTCGACCGCGTAACGCACGCGCGGATCGGCCATCGCGGCGCCGATTTGTGCGGCGCTGGGGTCGGTGGCGAGAACGGCGTCGAAGTGTTTGGCGAGCGCGGTGCTGGCTTGGCCGTTGCCGCAACCGGCATCCCACGCCTGCATGTGTTCGGGGCATTGGGCCGCGAGCCAGTCGAACAAGGCGGCGGGATAGCGCGGGCGCGCATCGGCGTAGCTGGCGGCGTGGTTGGAGAAGTGGTCTTTGAAGGTCATGGGCGGTCCGGGGGGATGACGTTCAAATGGTGGTGCGCGCGACGTGGGGGAAAAGATCGCGGCTTACGCCGCTCCTACATGGCGCTAGTGAAACCTCAGATTTTTTCTTCGCGCCAGGTGCCGGGGGCCAGGCCTTCGAGGCGGTGCGGGCCGATCGAGATACGAACCAGGCGCAGGCAGGGCAGGCCGATAGCGGCGGTCATGCGCCGCACTTGGCGGTTGCGACCCTCACGGATGGTGAGCTCGATGAAACTTTCCGGCACCGTCTTGCGCACGCGAATGGGCGGATCGCGCGGCCACAGCCAATCGGGCTGGGATTGCAGCAGGGACGCCTGCGCCGGGGCGGTGAGGCCATCGGCGAGTTCGATGCCCTTGCGCAGCTCATCGATATTTTCGTCGGTTGCCTGGCCTTCCACCTGCACGAGGTAGGTCTTGGGCCATTTGAACTTCGGCGAACTGATCTGGGCAATACGGGCGCCGTCATCGGACAGCAGCAGCAGGCCTTCGGAATCAAAATCAAGCCGGCCGGCAGCATAGATGTCCGGTGGCAGGCCAAAACCAGCCAAGGTCGGACGCGGCGGGACGGTGGTGTCGGTGAACTGGCACAGCACACCGTACGGTTTGTTGAGTGCTATCAGCATGACCC
The DNA here is from genome assembly GCA_038252715.1 of Lysobacterales bacterium. Lineage (GTDB taxonomy): Bacteria > Pseudomonadota > Gammaproteobacteria > Xanthomonadales > Xanthomonadaceae > Arenimonas. The sequence continues at coordinate 4,941 of JBBSAA010000159.1, forward strand.
CAGTCTAGCCCATGACAGAATACGGCGTGGGCCATTGCCTATCCTGCGGTGCCCCGCCCCGACCCGGACGCGTGACGCCGCGCACAAATTTGCCCCGCGCCGGCCCGCTGGCCGCGCCTTTCCCGCCTTGGAATCCCATGCACCCGCTCCGCCGCCTATTTGTCTTCGCCCGACCCTACCGACGCGACGCCGTGCTCGGCACGGTGTACTCGGTGCTGAACAAGTTCTTCGACGTGCTGCCCGAGCTGCTGATTGGCGTGGCGGTAGACGTGGTCGTCAACAAGAAGGCGTCCTTCCTGGCACGGATGGGCTTGATCGAGCCCATGCACCAGCTGTACGCCTTGGTCGCACTGACGGTGGCGGTATGGGTGTTTGAATCGCTGTTTGAATACTTGTACGCGCTCAAGTGGCGCGGCCTGGCCCAAGACCTGCAGCACACGCTGCGCAACGCCGCGTACCAGCATCTGCAGGCGTTGCCGCCGGACACGATCGCGCGCGAGCGCAGCGGCCGCCTGATGGCGCTGATGAATGAAGACGTCAACCAGATCGAGCGTTTCCTCAACACCGGCGCCAACGACCTGATCCAAGTATTTTGCTCGTCGATCCTGGTTGGTGCGGTGTTCTTTTTCCTGACCAGCACGCTGGCGGTGCTGGCCTTGCTGCCGATCCCGCTGATCTTGCTCGGCGCGTTCTGGTTCCAGAAGCGCCTGTACCCGCGCTACGCCTCGGCACGCGATGCCGCGGCCACGGTGTCGTCGCGCTTGAACAATAACCTCGCCGGCATGGCGACGATCCAGGCCTACACTGCGGAGGCGTTTGAAGCCGACCACGTCAGCGCAGCCTCGGACGAATTCCGCCAGCGCAATGCCGCCGCGATTCGCGTGTCGGCGGCGATTACGCCGGTGATTCGCATGGCCGTGCTCGCCGGTTTCATTGCCACCTTGCTGTACGGCGGCTGGCTGGCCTTGAACGGCCAGCTGGGCGTTGGTAGTTATTCGGCGCTGGTATACCTGACCCAACGCCTGCTGTGGCCGATGACGCGACTGGCCGACATGACCGATTTGTACCAGCGGGCGATGGCGTCAGTGAGCCGCGTGATGGATTTGCTGGACACGAAATTACCGGTGCGCGGTGTGTCGCAGCCGACGCTGCCGGCGAAAGGTGCGGTGGCGTTCGAAAATGTTGGTTTCGCCTATGACGGCCGCGTCGCCGTGGCGAATGTGTCCTTTGCGATCCCGGCCGGCCAGACGGTGGCCCTGGTCGGCGGCACTGGCGGCGGAAAAAGCACCTTGCTCAAACTGTTGCTGCGTTTTATTGATCCCGACAGCGGCGTGATTCGCGTCGACGGCGAGGACATTGCCGCGCTGGATCCGTCCGGGCTGCGCAAACTAATTGGGTATGTCTCGCAGGACTCGTTCCTGACCGACGGCACCGTCGCCGACAACATCGCGTACGGCGAACGCACACCTGACCGCGCACGCGTGGCAGCGGCCGCGCGCGACGCCGAGGCGCATGACTTCATCGCGGCACTGCCAGCCGGCTACGACAGCCCGGTGGGCGAACGCGGCGCGCAGCTATCTGGCGGACAGCGGCAGCGAATTGCGCTGGCGCGCGCGCTGTATCGCAACCCGGCGATTCTGGTGCTTGATGAGGCCACATCAGCGGTCGACAACGAAACCGAAGCTGCCATTCAACGATCGCTCGAACGCATCGCGCACGAGCGCACCACGGTGATCGTCGCGCATCGCCTGTCAACCGTGCGCCAGGCTGACGCGATCCACGTACTAGATGCCGGCCGCATCGTCGAAAGCGGTACGCACGACGA
>JBBSAA010000160.1:0-6724 GCA_038252715.1 Lysobacterales bacterium
ACTGACCGTCGGCGCCGATAGCCCACTGGTGGGCCTGTCGGTCGGAGACGCGGAAGCTGAAATCGGTGCGCCGCTGTTCTTGGCCTTGAGCACCGGCAGCGATGCGCGCCTGTCGCCGTCCGCTGACCAGATGATCTGGGTGGGCAGCGTGATTGGCGTCATGGGCCAACGCGATGCCGTGCACGAATACGCCAGCGCGCGGCAGCTCAAGCTATCAACGCGCCTACGCAACTTCGCCGACCTGTTTGATCCCAGCCGGGCCGGCATTTCCGAAGCCGTGGTGCCGCCGACTTCACGCTTTATTGGCCGCACGCAGGCCGAACTGCAGCTGCGCAAGCGTTTCGGCATCAGCCTGCTGGCGATCAACCGCGATCGCAAGATCCATCGCCAAGACATTCGCAAGATGCCGATCCGCGCTGGCGACATGCTGGTCTTCCACAGCATTTGGACCGACCTGGCGCAGGGCGGCGATCACCGCGATTTCGTCGCGATCACTGACTTTCCAAAGACCGAGCAACGTCCGCACAAGATCTGGTGGGCGATTGGCGTGTTCGTAGTGGCGATGGGCCTGGCGCTGACCACCTTGGCACCCATTTCGGTCGCCTTGATGGGCGGCGCCGCGGCCATGATCGTCACCGGCGTGCTGAACATGGATGAGGCGTATGCCTCGATCAATTGGAAGTCGGTGTTCCTGCTGGCCTGCCTGCTGCCGCTGGGCTGGGCGATGGATTCCACCGGCACGGCCAACTGGATTGCGCAGCAGGTGCTGGATCACGTTGGCAGCAACATGCCGATCTGGGTATTCCAGCTGGCGCTATGCCTGCTGACCATGGCCTTTGGCTTGGTGATCGGCAACGTCGGGGCCACGGTAGTGATGGTGCCCATGGCGATCAACGTGGCCCTGGCCGCGGACGGCAACCCGTCGGCGTTTGCGCTGCTGGTGGCGCTGGCGGCTGGCAACAACTTCCTGAGCCAGTCCAACCCGGTGGTCTCAATGGTCAGCGGCCCCGTTGGCTACCGCGTTCGCGATTGGTGGCGGGTTGGCGCGCCTTTGACTGCGATTGTGTTGGTGGTGTCCTTGGTTGGCGTCAACTTGATGTTTTAAGCGGGCCGAAGGCCAAGACGCCGTCGGCTTCCTCGGCGACCACTACTTCGCGTAGGTGCGCGCCGCGGCAGGGTCCGGCGACGCACTCGCCACCTTGCAGCTCGAAACTCGCGCCGTGTGCCGCACACACTAGGCGGCCTTGGTCGCGGAGGAAGCGACCTGGCGCATAGTCCATTCGGCGCCCGGCATGGGGGCAAACATTGAGCCAGGCGCGCACGACCCCTTCGTTGACATGGACCATGATCGACTCAATTTCGCCGTCAATAAGCGCATCGACGCCGACGATCTCGTCATTTACCAGCTCAGACCGGTGAATTAACGAACTGCTTACACTTTCATTTCGGGGCATGGCCATACTTCCTTTCCCGGTAGTTTGACATGAGCTTCCATGCAGTTTTTTGTGCATCGCCTGTTCTCGTTCCGCCCCTGCAAGCCGCGCAGCCCGCTCTTGAAGCTGGCCTGTGGCCTGATGGGCTTGGTCGTGTTGATGTTGTTGGTCGTGTTTGGCCTGTTCATCGGCCTGGGCATGCTGCTGTTTGCCGCTGCGCGTCGCCTGAGCCGGCCGCGCCCGGTCATCGCTGCCGCCGATCCCAACGCGCTAGACGGCGAATACACCGTGGTCTCCAAGGCGTCCCAGCCGACGCTCAGCCTGCGCTGAGCCGCGACTGCGTCTTAGTCGTTAAACTTGCCCTGACCCGGCGACTCCGCACACCCTTCGGACTTCGTTGTTCCCGCATATGTGGGAACCCAGTGTCTTTGCCATCGTGTGCAAAGCCCCTGGATCCTCGCGCTCGCGCGGATGACGGCTTCCAATGGGCGGCACGTCGGCACCGTCCACCGCCGCGAAGCTCGCCATGACTGACTATTTGATCCCGCCCGCCGACGTCACCAGCCTTTCCGTGCAAGGAAGTGCCGCGCGCTTCCCGGTGCGCCGCATCTATTGCGTCGGACGAAACTTCGCCGAGCACGCCAAGGAAATGGGCGCCGAGGTGCCGTCGCGTGGCACGCCGGTGTTTTTCATGAAACCCGGCGACGCCATCGTCGCTGACGGCGGTCGCATCGCCTATCCCACCGCCACGCAGGACCTGCATCACGAGGTCGAACTGGTCGTCGCTTTGGGCCATGACGCCAAGGGCGTCGTAGAGATTCCCGATGCCCGCGCTTTGGTTTACGCCGTCGGCGTGGGCCTGGATTTAACCCGCCGCGATCTGCAGGCACAGGCGAAGGAAAAACGTTTGCCTTGGGACATCTCCAAGGGCTTCGACCAATCCGCGCCCTGCAGCAAACTGGTGCCGATTGAAATTTCCGGCGACATCGACTCGCCGCGCCTTTGGCTGGAAGTTAACGGCGAACTGCGGCAACAGGCACCGCTGTCGGACATGGTGTTCGGCATTGACGAAATCATCCACGAGCTCTCGAAACTGTTCGCGCTCAAGGCCGGCGACGTGATTTTCATGGGCACGCCATCCGGTGTCGCCGCCCTGCAGCGCGGCGATCAGTTCCGCGCCGGCATTGATGGCGTGGTGGAGTTCTCCGGCACCATCGCCTGAGGCCGCCTGAGGGTGTAAATTTGTCACTGGCGTCCCGGGTAGTCCGTGACGCCGCATCTTCGGGGAGCAAGCCATGGGAATGATCGCTGAGTTTAAGGAATTCGCGATGCGCGGCAGCGTCGTCGACCTCGCGGTCGGCGTGGTCATCGGCGGCGCGTTCGGAAAAATCGTCACGTCCCTGGTCGACAAAATCATCATGCCGCCGATTGGCGTGTTTGTGGGTGGCGTGGACTTCGTGAAGTGGGTGATCCCGCTGAAAGCAGCGACACTGGACGCCGCCGGCAAGGAAGTCCCGGCCGTGGTCATCGGCATTGGTGAGTTCCTCAACTCGGTTATCCAGTTCGCCATCGTCGCCTTCGCAATTTTCATGGTGGTCAAGGGCATCAACTCAATGCGCCGCAAGCAAGAAGTGCCGCCGCCGGCCGGACCGAGCGATGAGGTCAAGCTGCTGACCGAAATTCGCGACGCGCTCAAGACTCGATAGGCTTCGCATCCAACCCAGAACGCCGGCAGTCGCCGGCGTTCTCTTTTCCGGAGATTGACTATGCCCGTACTGCGCCCATTAACTATTGCCGTTTCACTGCTCCTCGCCAGCGTCGCGGTGCAGGCGGCCACCCCCGCTCTCGATGCGCGCGCACTGGCTGATGCACAGACCTTGCGCGCAGCAAACGATAAAGGGACATCGGCCTATACGATCGTCGAATCGCTGACGACCGAAATCGGTCCACGCATGGCTGGCTCACCGGCCTATGATCGCGCCGTCGAATGGGCGCAGGCGCAGTTCAAGGCGCGCGGCTACGACAAGGTGTATTTGCAGCCGGTGACCTTCCCCGTTTGGGAGCGTCGCCATGAGTCGGCATCCGTGGTCTCGCCGTTTCCGCAGCCCTTGGCCATCATCAGCCTCGGCGGCAGCGTCGGCACCGGCGGCAAGCCGCTGCAGGCCGAGGTCGTCGAGTTCAAGAACCTCGATGCGCTCAAAGCCGCACCAGACGGCTCGCTGAAAGGAAAAATCGCCTACATTTCCAACCGCATGGAGCGCTTCAAGGATGGCCGTGGTTACGGCCCAGCGGTTGCTGCCCGCGGCGCGGGCGCGACCGAAGCGTCCAAAAAAGGTGCGGTCGCGTTTGTGCTGCGTTCGATCGGCACCGATTCGGACCGCCTGCCGCATACCGGCATGATGCGTTACGCCGAGGGTGTGGAAAAAATCCCGGCCGTCGCGCTGTCCAACCCAGACGCGGATTTGCTAAGCAATATGCTTCGTCGCGGCAAGCCGGTCAGCTTGAACCTTGATATCGACGTGGGCCTAACCGGCACCAAGACCAGCTACAACGTCATCGGTGAAATCCGTGGCCGCGAAAAGCCCGACGAGGTGGTCGTAATCGGTGGCCATCTCGACTCCTGGGATCCGGGCACTGGCGCGATTGACGACGCCTCCGGCGTGGGCATTACGATGGCGGCAGGCGAATTGATCGGCCAGCTCAAGCGTGCACCGCGCCGCACCGTTCGTGTCATCGCTTTCTGCAACGAAGAACAAGGCCTGTACGGCGGTCGCGCTTATGCTGATGCCAATAAAGACAAGGTGGATATGCAGCAGCTGGTGGCCGAAAGCGATTTCGGGGCCGGACGCATTTATGCGTTCCGCGCCGGGACCTCGCCCGACGCGCAACCGGTGATTGCGCAGATCGGTGAACAATTGGCACCGCTCGGCATCGCTTACGAAACCACCGGTGGTGGCGCCGGCCCCGATGTCGGTCCCATTGCCGGCCTCGGCGCGCCCTGGGGGCAACTCGCACAAGATGGCACCGACTACTTCGACTATCACCACACAGCCAACGACACGCTCGACAAGGTCGACGCCAAGGCACTCGACCAGCAGGCAGCGGCCTATGCGGTGATGGCCTACTTGGCGGCTGATTCAGCCGTCGATTTCGGACGCTCGGAATCGGCCGGTAGTGACTAAGGCGCCGCGCACCGTGCGCTGCTTCAGTCGAAAAACGCAGCGGTGTACGCCGTTGGAGTCCGCACAATGAGCCACTTGTTCAGCCCGATGGCACTCGGTCCAATCACGCTGCGCAACCGCATCGTGATTGCGCCGATGTGCCAATACTCGGCCGTCGAGGGCTGCGCCACCGACTGGCATTTGATGCATTTGGGCAGTCTGGCGCTGTCAGGCGCGGGACTGTTGATCCTTGAAGCAAGCGCGGTGACCGCTCAAGGTCGCATCACTTATGCCGACTTGGGGCTTTACGACGATGCCACCGAAGCGGCGTTGGCCACGACGCTCGCCGCCGTGCGTCGTGTTTCTTCGATGCCACTGGCCATCCAGCTTGCGCACGCCGGCCGCAAAGCCTCCACGCAACGACCCTGGGACGGCGGCGCCGCGCTTGCAGCGGACGCGACCAACGGATGGTCCACGCTCGGCGTATCGGAGCAGGCCTTCAACGAAGGCGCGCCGGCACCACAGGCTGCCAGCCTTGCCGACATTGAGGCCGTCGTCACCGCGTTCGCCACGGCGGCAACGCGTGCGGCGCGGCTGGGCTTCGACTGCGTCGAGATCCATGCCGCACACGGCTACTTGTTGCACCAGTTCCTGTCGCCGCTGTCGAATAATCGCCACGATGAGTACGGCGGCACGCTTGAAAATCGGCTGCGGCTGACTTTGCGCGTATTTGATGCCGTGCGCGCGGCGCTGCCAAAGACAATCGCGCTGGGCGTGCGAATCTCTGCGACCGACTGGGTCGATGGCGGCTGGGATCTGCCGCAAAGCATTGAGCTGGCGAAGGCGCTGGACGCACGCGGCTGTGACTTCATTGATGTGTCCAGTGGCGGCCTCAGTCCGCACCAGCAAATTCCCTTGGGCGCCGGTTATCAGGTGCCGTTTGCCGCAGCGATCAAGCAGGTGGTCGCCATGCCGGTGATCGCGGTGGGTTTGATTACCGAACCGCAGCAGGCCGAGGCCATTGTTGCCGACGGCCAAGCCGACGCCGTCGCCCTCGCCCGCGCCATGCTTTACAACCCGCGCTGGCCTTGGCATGCCGCCGCCCAATTGGGCGCCACCGTGCCGGCCCCGCCGCAGTATTTGCGTTCGCAGCCGCGCGAGTTCAAATCGCTGCTGGTGTCGATGCCGTGCTAGCGCCGTTAACCGTTAGGAACTTTGTCGCCAGCAAGCTGGCTCCTCCGTTGCTGTAGGAGACAGCTTGCTGGCGAACCAGTCTCAACTAGCGCACCGCCCGCAACGTCCACAGCCCGAACAGCGCCTCACCTGGCGCCCAGGTGCGGCACCACGCGGCCTCGCTAAACCCGGCAGCGCGCACCGCGTCCAGTAGATCCCAGCCGAAGTGGTAGTAACAAAGCACGCCATCAGACACCGGATCACCGTGGATTTCTGCCGGCAACAGGTGTTCTATGTCACCGCGCGCGTCGATACGCGCCCGCACCCGCGTGTCTTGGCAATCGTCGAGAAACGGCACCGTGAGCCAGAGTTGACCACCCGGGCGCAGCACCCGCGCGAATTCAGCGAGCGCCCGCGGGTAATCAGGGACATGCTCGAGCACATCGAAACTGGCAACTGCGTCCAAACTAGCGTCGGAAAAACTCAGCGCGGTGACGTCTTCAAACACGATGGGACCCGGCGCACCGTGGCTGCCCAACCAATTCTCTACGGCGGACTGACGCTCCGGCGACATCGCGTATTCGCTGCCCCGCGCCGCCAAATAGTTTCGGCGCAGCCAAACGTAGCCCGGCGACGCCTGTTCGCTCAAATACACGCGGGCCTGCGCATTCGGCTGCGACTCATGCAGTAAACCCAAGGCCGCTCGCGCTCGCGCACTTAAGTGGCACTGCGGACAAACCAACGCTTCGCGCAGGTTTGGCTCGGACTTGTCAACGGCCCAAGGCAAGGGCATCACTACTTGATCAGCGCACAGAGAACACCAGACCGATACCGACGCCGCCCGCCGGGCAATGAATTCCGCCGACAAAGCGCGCTGATCTTCGGCGATCGCGCGATCGTTTCGGGCCGCCAGCCAATCGGCGCGACGCAGGAATCTATCGGTCTGATGCGTCAGCG
>JBBSAA010000161.1:0-6698 GCA_038252715.1 Lysobacterales bacterium
GGTGTCGGGATCCAGCAGGTGACCGCCAGCCGGCGTCTTGAGCTCGGCCGCCAGCAGGCCAGCGAGCAGGTCGAGGTCGTTGCCGTGGTAGAGGCGGAAGTCAGGGGTCGCGGACATGTCGCCATGATGCCGGATGGCGGTCTCACGCGACGAGAAGCATCGGGCGCCTCAGCGGCCGAGGGTCACCGACTTGTTGGCGAAGTGGTCAGCAACTCGCCATTGCCCCTGCTCGAGGTTGATCACGACCTTTTTGGTCGTCGTGAGGTTCTCAAACGTCGAGTTAAATGTCAGGACGAAATAGTGTCCGGGTTGAACCGCGGGCTTCAGCGTTGTCGTGAAGCCGCGCAAGGAAACGGCACGCCTAGTTCACGCCCCCGCCGCCACCGTCTCTTCGAAATGAATGTGATGGCGAACACCGGGCGCCAGCGGCTCGACGACGTAGGAGCCACCTTGCGCCAGCACGCGGTCGGAAATGCCCGGCAGGGGATTGGGCTCGACTGGGAATTCGCTGAAGGGCGAGGCCTGGATTTCAATCAGCACCTCGACCAGCAGCCGGTGACCTTCGCCGGGGGCGACGTCGATGCGGATCGCGACGCGCGGCACCGATTCCATGCGCGTGGCCTCGCGCACCGCGGCTTGGCAAATACGGTAAACCGCGGTTTGTGCGTCGTCGTTGAGCGCTTCCAGCCGGCCTTGGAAGCCGGTTTCAAAAACGATGCCGGCGTCCTCGAGCATTTCCCGCAGCGGGCCGAAGCCAATGGCCTCGCGCAGGCCGTGGGTGTCCAGCACCTGCGGCCGCAGCTGGCGAACGGCGCGGCGCAGGCTGTCCTGCATCTCGCGCACTTGTTCGCGCATGGATTCGAGCAGGCGCAGGGTTTGGTCGTCGCGCACATCGCGAAACCCCAGGCTGATGCGGGTGCCCAGCGCGCTGATGGCCTGGCCCAGCTCGTAGTCGAGCTCGCCGGCCAACTCGCGCTGGCCCTGCTCCTCCACGCGCACTAGCCGCTGACTGACGTGGCGCAGTTCGCTGGCGACGTGGGAGAGGTTGCCATTGACCCGACCCAGCTCGCGATGGCGTTCGGCCAGGCGCTCGTGGCTCAGGCGCAGCTCGCTGCTGGCCGCGCCGAGGATCAGGCCGCTGGCGCCGATGACGGCCAGCGCCAGCTGCAGCGCAGTTAGGTCAATCGTCAGCCAGTTCGCGCGTGCAAGTCCTTCGATCGCCATGCCGGTCAGGCTCACCGCGATGGCGGCGCCCTCCCAGCCCTGCCGGAACGCGACGAAGAAGATCGGCGCAAACCCGAGCATCAACAGGTACGGCGCCAAGTCGGTGCGCTGCTGAAGCAGGGCAAACACCAAGAGGGTGAATAGCACCTGCAGGCCGATGTCGCGCCACAGCGAACGCTGGATTCCCTTGCGCATGTCCGGGCACAGCAACAGCAGCAAAATCGGCGCCAGCACCAACTGCCCGGTGAAATCGCCATATAAGAAAGCAAAGGTGCCGGCCAGCGAGCCGCGCTGCAGGCCGGTGCCGGCGGGCAGGAAATAAGACAGCAGCGGCGACACCGCTGCCGCACAGGCTAGACCGGTGCCAATGAGCACCAGCATTCTTGCCGGCGAGTCGACGTTGATCTTGCTGGCGTGGGCGCTGGCCCCGCGCAACGCGAACACCAAGACCGCATAAATCGCGAAGGGAAGGATGTTGAGCGCAAAGAAGACCGGGTCGAGGATCGCGTCGCCGTGCAGCAGCGTCATGAGCGCCAAGCCGGTCCATTCACCGGCCGCAATCCAGCCCCAGCGCCGGGTAGGGGTAATCCACAGGGCGGCTAGACGCAGGCCAGCGGGCAGGAACCACAGCACGTGCGAAGCCTGTAGCAGCACCTGCCAGGCCAGGCCGTAGCACAGCGCCAAGACCGTCCAGCGCAGCACGGACCGCCATTGATCGACCACGGGCAGGGGGCGTCCGGGACTCATCTGGCTGCGGCAAGGTAGGAAGGCAAGGGCATCTGGCGATTAGCCCGCAACCGGCGGTGCGGGTCAATAGCAAGTCATCATGCTTTCAAGCCCGGGGGTCGGCCGATATAATCGCCCGGTATACTCTTGTCATTGGCAATCACCGGGCTACGGCCCGCACCGGATCCCACGTGCGCAACCACGATCTCGTTTTCCTCAAGAATTTCTCGCTTGTGATGGCCGTGCTGGTAGCCATCACCATTGCGCTCATCTTGGCCGGCGTGTACCTCAACGGCCTCAAGCCGGTGGAGCCCAACCGCGCTGCCGAAGCCGCCACCGTGGCTCGAATCCAGCCCGTGGGCGCGGTGTTTGCCGGCAGCACGGGCGCCGCTGCCCAAGCCGCCGCCGCGCAGGCCGCGTTGGACGCCGCCAAGGGCCAGGTTGCTTACGATGGCACCTTGGACGGCGCGGTGATCTACGGCCAGCTGTGCACCGGCTGCCATACCAACGGCGTGGCGATGGCTCCGAAGCTGGAAAAGTCCGCTTGGACCGCCCGCATCGCGCAAGGCAGCGACACCCTGCACAAGCACGCGATCGAAGGTTACAAAGGCCCCGATGGCGGCATGATGCCGGCCCGGGGTGGCAATCCGTCGCTGTCTGACGAGCAGGTCATCGCCACCGTCGATTGGATGCTGGCCCAGCTGAAGTAAGCTGCGCTTTCCGACCGTCTTTGCACGCCGCCTTCGGGCGGCGTGCTCGTTTCCGGAGTTGTCATGAGAATGCCGTTCTTGTTCGCGCTGCCGCTGCTTATCTCCATCGCGCCGGGCGCGTCTGCCGACGTGCCAACCGCGACCTCGATTGGCAAGATCCAGGGCACGGGCGCGCAAAGCCCACTGCTCGGCCAGCGCGTCAGCGTCGAGGGGGTGGTGGTCGGCAATTTTGCCGAAGGCTTGGGTGGCGTCTTCATACAGGACGCGCGTGGTGACGGTGACCCGCGCACCTCCGATGGCTTGTTTGTTCAGATTCAGGCCGCGATGCCGCCCACGCGCGGGCAACGGGTGCGGGTGGTGGGTCGCGTGGTCGAACTGGGCGAGGGCGTAAGCACCTTGACGGCGCTGCAAGACGCGGCAATCACCGTGCTTGGGCCGGCCGTGCTGCCGACGCCGGTGCCGGTCGTGGCGCCGGATTCGCCGGCGTTTTGGGAGTCCGTCGAAGGCATGCTGGTGCACGTTGCCGCGCCATTGACCGTCACCGGCAATGACGGCTTGGCCGCGTACGGCGAGATTGCCGTGAGCTTTGGCGGTCGCCTGTTTGCGCCGACCGAAGTCGCAGCACCGGGCGCGGCGCAGGCGCTGCGCCGTCAAGACAATGCGCGCCGCGCGCTGATCCTTGACGACAATCGCACCAGCAAGGATCCGCGCAACCTGTGGTTTCTGGCGCGGCCCTTGGACGCCACCCACGCCATGCGCGCGGGCAGTGTGATCAAAGGCGCGATGGGCGTGGTCGACCAACGTCGCGGCAGCTACCGGCTGCAGTTGACCGAGCCGCTGCGCCAAGTCACCCAGGCGGTCCGGCCGCTGGTGCCTGACGTGAAAGGCAATACTCGGATCGCCAGCCTCAACGTGTTGAACTTGTTCAACGGCGACGGTCGCCAGGGCGGGTTCCCGACCTCGCGCGGCGCCGAAACGTTGGCGCAATACCAACTGCAACTGAAAAAAATCGTCGCGTCGGTGCAGGCACTCAAGCCCGATGTGGCGGCGCTGATGGAAATTGAAAACGACGGCACCGGCCCCGACTCGTCGCTGGCGCAATTCGTCGTCGCGCTCAACGCCGCTGGTCCGATCACCGACTACCGATTCGTCGACAGCGGCAACGGCCCCGGCACCAACCCCATTCGCGTCGCGATCATCTATCGCAGCTCGCGCGTGACCACGCTGGGTGCGTTCGCGACCTTGGAAGGCGGGCCGTTCCTCGAACATTCGCGGGTGCCCTTGGCGCAAGCGTTTCAACGCCTGCTTGACGGCAAGGCGACCGGCAAGCCGTTCGTGATCGTCGCTAACCACTTCAAGTCCAAAGGCTGCGGCAAGGGCGAGGACGCAGCGTCCGGCGCCGATGCTGACAACAAAGATGGGCAGGGCTGCTGGAATGCGACGCGCGTGGAGTCAGCCAAGCGCATAGATGCCTGGATCAAGACCGATCCCACCGGCACTCAGGCCGAGCGCACCCTGCTCGTTGGCGACTTCAATGCCTACGCGATGGAAGACCCGATCACCACCCTGCACGCGGCCGGTTGGCAGGATGCGCTGAAATTGGCCAAGGTCGAGCAGCCCTATTCGTTCGTGTTCGAAGGCCAGGCCGGCCGCTTGGACCACGCCCTGATCAGCCCGGCGCTAGCCGCTGCCCTGCGCGGCGCGGTTGAGTGGCACAACAACGCCGATGAATCGGATCGTTTTGGGTACGAACGGGCCGGTGATGCCGGCCCCTACCGCGCCTCCGACCATGACCCGCTGTTGCTCGGATTCGAGCTCGACTGATGCCGGAAACTGGCATCATCCGGCTATGACCCTGATCCCACCGCCCGCCCCGCCCTTTCCCGAAAGCCACGCCACCCTGACGATTCCCGGTCCGGCTGGCGCGCTGGAAGTCGCCGTCGATTTCCCGGAGGTCGCCGATGCACGCCGCGGCATTGCCGTGGTCTGCCATCCGAATCCGCCCGACGGTGGCACGATGAACAATAAGGTCGTGACCATGCTTTCGCGCGCGCTCACCGAGCACGGGCTGACTGTGGTGCGCTTTAATTTTCGCGGCACCGGCGCCTCGGAAGGCGCCTTCGACAACGGTCGTGGCGAAGTACTGGACTTGATGTCGGTGGCGGACTGGGCGCGCAAGGCGCGGCCCGATGACGCGCTGTGGCTGGCTGGTTTTTCGTTTGGCGCCTGGGTTGCCCTGCTCGGCGCACGCCAGTTGCCCGTGCAGCAAATGGTGTCCGTTGCGCCGCCGGTGGGCCTGCGCGATTTTTCCGGCGTCTTGCCACCGCCGTGCCCATGGCTGGTGGTGATGGGTGAGGCCGACGAAATCGTGCCGTCGGAAAAAGTTTTCGCGTGGCTGGAAAAACAGCAGCCGGCACCGACCGTGATTCGCATGCCCGATACCGGGCATTTCTTCCATCGCCGCCTGCTCGACCTGCGCGGCGCGATCAAGAATGGCGTGCGCAAGAATTTGCCGCCGCCGCGAGGTTGAGGCGTGTGCCAGCGCGCCTTGTGGGAGCGGTCATGACCGCGAAGTCGTTCGCTTGGGCACCCGATATCGCGGTCAGGCCTTCTCCCGCGAATCTCGATCCCGCAACGCCCACGGGCACCATGCCCGCTCTCACGCCATGAGCTTACCTTCCGAGCTGTACGCCGCCGGCGTCACCGCCGGTCACTGGACCGCCGACCCCGCGCAGGAATCGGCGCTGGCGGAACTCGATCGCATCGAGCGTGAACTGCGCGAAGCGCAACCTTCTGGCGTGTTCGAAAAAATAACCGCGCGTTTTTCCGATCCGGTCGCGGTGAACGGCCTGTACCTGTGGGGCAGCGTCGGCCGTGGCAAGACCTTCCTGACTGACCTGCTGTTCGAAGCAGTGTCTGTGCCCAAGAATCGCTGGCATTTCCATCGCTTCATGGGGGATGTCCACAGCCGCTTGCGCGCGCTGCCCGATACCGCCGACACGCTTGCGGTGGTCGCCAAGGACCTCGCTGCCGACCTGCGCCTGCTGGTGTTGGATGAATTTTTCGTCGGCGATATCGGCGACGCGATGATCCTTGGCCGACTGCTAGACCAGCTGATCGCGCGCGGCGTCACGATTGTCACGACGTCCAACACCGAGCCGTCGGACCTGTATCGTAACGGCCTGCAGCGCGCCAGTTTCTTGCCGGCGATTGCCTTGATCCAAGCGCACTGCACCGTGCTCAAGCTTGAGAGCCAGCAAGACTACCGCCTGCGCACCCTGCGGCACGCCGCGACCTATCACGCGCCTGCGGGCGCGGCGGCGGAAGCGGCGCTCGCTGAACAATTCGCGCGGCTGACTGCGCATAGCTTGCATTCTGGCGCGCCGCTGCATATCCACGACCGGGATATTCCGGTCAAAGCACTTGCGGACGGCGTCGCTTGGTTTGACTTCGCGGCCCTGTGCGAGGGTCCGCGCGCGGCGGCCGACTACATCGAGGTGGCGCGCGCGTTCCACACCGTGCTGGTATCGAACGTGCCGCGCTTTGATCGTAACAACGAAGACGCCGCGCGGCGCTTTGTCTATTTGATTGACGAGATCTACGACCGCCACGTGAACTTGCTGCTTAGTGCCGCGGTTGATCCGCTGTCGCTGTACCAAGGCGATCGTCTGGAGCGCGAATTCGAGCGCACCAGCTCGCGCTTGATCGAAATGCAGAGCGCCGATTACTTGGCTTTGGAGCACCGGCCATGACGATCCCGGCCTCCACCCCGGTCGCGCGTGCGGCGCCTTGGCTCGCGGGCGCGGCTGGGTTCGTGTTCACGCTTTGGGTGTTCTATCCCGGCTACATGAGTTGGGACTCGGCCTACCAGTGGTGGCAGGTGCGGCACGGGATCGTTGATCCAATTTTTCCGCCGCTGATGGTTGGAATCTGGCGCGTTACCGAGTCGCTGTGGCCGGGGCCCGGCGGCTATTTCATCTTCCAATCGTTTGCTTGGTGGTTTGCCTTCGCTGCTTTTGCCGCGTCCTTGCGTGTCAA
>JBBSAA010000162.1:0-6622 GCA_038252715.1 Lysobacterales bacterium
ATGATGCCGGCCAAGGCGTCGCCGCCGTTGCGGTTGAACATGAAGGCCGGCCGCGATTGCAGCTCCTTGCGGGCCAGGGCGTGCGATTTCTCAAGCTTGGCAATTGTCTGGTCGGGCGTGCTCGACAGGCCGCGCGCCACTTCCGTCAGCGCAGTGAACGCGATATCGATCGCTTCAACCGTCACCTGCTGCACTTCAGGCAAAAGCTGGCGGAGTTCGCCCTCGAACTTGTCGACGCGAACCTGGTCCGCGGCGGTGAGCTCAGCGGGCTTGCCATCGATGAACAGTTTGCCGCCGCCCAGGCTCATGCGCTTGGGCGCCTTGCCGTCGTCGCGAGTAAACACGAAGGCGTTGCCTTGGGTCGTCAGCGCATAGTCGGATTCGACGTCGCAAGAGTTGGTGCTTATCTTCGATCCGTCTTTGGCCGCGGCGGTGCCGCATGCGAGGACCAGTGCTAGTGCCAACATCGTACGTTTCATTTTCGTGCTCCGGGAAGCTGACCTTGTGTGAACGGATTGTCTATTGGTGCCGGCAAAGATGAACGTGCCGAACGACGGCATGACTATGGTCATGGTTAATGAACGCGTGACAAAAGTTCACAAACTCTGGACGCGCGCCTCACAGGCGATTCATCGGAATATTGGCAATCTCGCCCAGCCGGAATGTTCCGGTTCAATCAATTGCTGCGGAGTCCCCCCATGCGCCGTAATACGATCATCGCCCTTGCGCTCGCCAGCGCTTTCGCGGCCTCTTCGGCCCAAGCCGACGGCTTCAAAGCCACGCTGGGCTACGAGAACGTCAACCCCAAATCCAACAACGGCCAGCTGGCCGGCGCTGACGCCAATGTCAGCAGCGAGTGGGGCACCACCGGCAGCCTCGCCTATGGTTTCACCGACAATTGGTCGGCGGAACTGTGGACTGGCCTGACCAAATACAAGCATCAGGTCGCCCTGAACGGACTCGGTGACGTGGCCAACGTCGAACATCGTCCGACCACGCTGTCAGTGAACTACCACTTCCTGCCGGAAGCCAAGTTCAACCCGTTCGTTGGCGTCGGCTATGGCTACGTTGATGTGTCCGGTGAACGCGGCATCGGTGCTCTTTCCGGAACCGACGTGCGCGCCAGCAATTCCAACGGTCTTTCCTTCACCGTCGGCGCTGACGTGGCATTGACCGACAACTTCTTCTTGCGCGGCAGCGCCCGCAAGCTGAACTTCGACACCGACGTCACCGTCAATGGTGCCGGTGTCGGCACCGCCAATGTAGACCCGTGGGTGTACGGCATCAGCGCCGGCCTTAAGTTCTAAGGCGCGGGCTGCACCAAGACGTCAATGGCAAACCACGGGGAGCGCAGCGATGCGCTCCCCGTTTTTATTGTCGGCTATCCTGTCGGCCAAGCCAGACCCGGAACCCGCCCTTGTCCCCCATTGCCCTGATCCGACGCCATCCGCTCGCTGCCATCCTTGCGCTGGCGTTGCTGCTGGGCCTGGCATTCCAGGGCACACGCGGCCTGCTTGAGCCCGACGAAGGCCGCTACACGAATGTGGCGCTGCAGATGCTGCATTCCGGGGACTTCATCACCTTGCGTCGAAACGCCGAGTCCCTGCATTTCACCAAGCCACCGGTGACCTATTGGGCAATCGCCGGCAGCGTTGCCAGCTTCGGGTACAACGAATGGGCGGTACGGCTGCCAATGGCGCTGGCGTTTACTCTCTGCGCTGGCTTGCTGTTTGCGATGGGGCGGCGCCTGGTGGCAGAAAAACCGTGGCTGCCGGCGCTGATCTTCATCAGCAGCCCCATTCCGTTTTTTGCCGCCAACACCATCAATACCGATTTCATGCTGGCCGCGACCGAGGCGCTCGCCGTCTGCTGTTACGTGCAAGCGCGGTTTGGTACGGGCTCACGCTGGTGGATAGACGGCATGTGGGCGGCGTTTGGGCTGGCTTTTTTGACCAAGGGCCCGCCCAGCCTGCTGCCCCTGCTCGCAATCGTCGTGTTCCACTTCAGCCACCGTCGCCCGGGCCTGCCCTTGCTGCGGCCGGTGGGTCTACTGGCCTACGTCTTGATCGGCTTTGGTTGGTTTGCCGTTGTCACGGCGCAGCACCCCGGGCTCATGGGTTACTTTCTGGGCCACGAGGTGTACGCGCGGGTCGCGACTGACAAGCTGCGTCGCTTCCCCGAGTGGTGGGGACCGCTGGTGACCTACCTGCCGACCCTCACCTTCGGGGTGCTGCCGTGGCTGGCCTTGGCTATCGGTCCGCTGCGCCGAATCGGCTGGACGCGCTGGCGCGACATGCCGGAGGAGCGACGGTTTCTTTGGCTCTGGTTTGCGATACCGCTGTTCATTTTCTGCCTCTCACGGTCACGCCTGCCGCTGTACGTGCTGCCTCTGTTCGTGCCGCTGTCCTTGCTGTTGGCCGGCACCCTGCGCGAAATCCGCTTCACGCGCGTTGGCGTGGTGTGGCTCGGACTGTGGTTGCTGCTGCTAATCGCCCTGAAAGGCGCCATCGGCTTTTACTGGGTCACGGACAAGGACGCGCGCTTATTCGCTGAGCGTCTGCAACCGCTGCTGCCTGGCCAGCCCAGCGAGTTTCTGTTCGTGGAGGACACCAATCGCAATGGCCTGAACCTGTACTTCGGCGCTGACGTTCAGCGCCTGTCGTTCAAGCCCACGCCGTACCAGATTTCCGATTCCGATTATGACCACACGGTGGCCGACGAGTTCGGGCACTCGGGCCAAGGACGGGTCTTCGTCATGAAGTCCGAGGTGGAGGGTTTTTTCCTAGCCCAAGCCGCCGCGTCCCACGTCGTACCCGTACGGCTGGGCGCGCTGCCGCACCTGCACGGCGACAGCGAGCGCGACCGTGTTGTGTACACACTTGCCGGAGAATTCCCCGGCAAGTAGTGCCCTTGCGGTCAGGGTTTGGCCGGCGTTTCTGCCGAATTTTTTAGCGCTCGCGCGGCCTGCATTTCGGGCCCGGTGATGCGACCATCGCCATTGCTATCGAGTGCAGTGAAGCGTTCGATCAAGCGCGGTGCCTTGTCACCGATTTCTTCGCGCGTCAGCCCGCCATCACCATTGCTGTCCATCGCCGCGAAACGATTGCGCAGTCCAGCGGCTGCCTTACCCTCGCCCGCTATGGGCGCTTTGCCGTCGGCGGCGCGCGCGCCATGCGCTGCCTGTGCCTGGCGCAGCTCATCGCGGCTGATACCGCCGTCAGCATTGG
The DNA here is from genome assembly GCA_038252715.1 of Lysobacterales bacterium. Taxonomy (GTDB): domain Bacteria; phylum Pseudomonadota; class Gammaproteobacteria; order Xanthomonadales; family Xanthomonadaceae; genus Arenimonas. The sequence continues at coordinate 3,228 of JBBSAA010000162.1, forward strand.
CATCGAGCTTGGCAAAACGTGCGGCATCTAATTTCGGATTCATCGTCGCCAATTCTTTTGCACTGAGTTTGCCATCGGCGTTGGCATCGGCAGCCGCAAATCGCGCGTTCGCCTTCTCCGTCGGCATCGGCGCCGGCGTGGTGGTGGCGGCCAAGAGCGGGCTAGCGGCCAATAGCGCCGTGGCGAAAATGGCGACGATTCGGTTCGGGTAGTTCATGGGGATCTCCGCGGCGGTCATCGCCGTTTGCAGGCAAGAACGCGGCGGCGCACTCCCGGTTGACGCGACAGTTACGGGTGTTCAGCTTCGGCGTGCACGCGCTCACGCCGCACCAAGTAAATACCCGTGCCGATGATGATGGCCGCGCCGAGCAGGGTGTAGCGATCGGGCAGGACCTGCCACAACAGCCAGTCCAAGCCGAGCCCCCAGGCCAACGCGCTGTATTCGAACGGCGCAATCACCGACGGCTCGCCGCGGCTGAACGCATCGGTTATGGCAAGCTGCCCCAAGAAACCGCTAACGGCAATTCCGACCAAGATCCAGCTGTGTTCAAGCCGCACCGGCACCCAGTGTGGTGCGGCAAGGACCCCGGCGCCGAGGGCGACCATCACCATCAGCCACAGCACCATGCTTTCCTTCGAGTCGGTACGACCGAGAAGGCGCACCAGCACCGAGGACAGCGCGTAGCAGGCCGCAGATGCCAGCACCGCGAGACCACCCCACGAGAAAAATCCCGCGCCGCTTGGGCGCAAGACCACAACGACACCGAGCATGCCGATGGCGATCGCAAGCCAGCGTGCAGGCTCGATTCGATCCCCCAGCAGCGGCACCGACAAGCCCGTGATCAACATCGGGGCGACGAAGAAGATGGAATACGCTTCCGCTAACGGCAGATCGCGCAAGCCAAACGCGAATGCCGCCAGCATTACGATGCCCAGCGCGCCGCGCAGCAGATGTAAGGACCAGCGCACGCGCCACACGCTCTTGAACGCACCGCGCCACGCGACGTACGCCACGACCAAGGGCAGCGAGGTCATCGCGCGCAAGGCGGCGACCTGCATCGACGGGTAGTGCGCAGCCAAGAGTTTCAACCCGGTATCCATCAGCGAGAACATCGCCACGGCAAAAACCATTGCGCCAATGCCGCGCAGGTTGTCGCGACGCTTGGTGGCCGTGGCTGTGGTCACGACCACTGGAAACGAAGGTCGCTAGTGCCCTGGGGCGCGCCCTGCGGGCCGAACCGGCGCTCAAGCAGTCGCGCCTCTCCAGCCCGCACTAGCAGCACGCTACTGGCGCGGGTGCCGTAGGCTTCGCCGACGATGAACGGCGAAGAAAGATGCCGCTCCAATTCAGTGCCGACGCCGGTATCGGGCAGGTCTGCATCATTGGCCTTGCGGGTGTCGGCGAGCGCCACCCACAGCGGCGACAGCTCCGGTTCTTCGCCCAGCGATGCGGGCGACTCGAGCCAGCGCACCAGCGCCTGCTGAACTCGCTGGGTCTTCGGCCAGGGTGCATCGAGATCGGCGTTCGACAGCGCATGCAATCCCGGCGCCAGCCGTTGCTGTCGAAACCGCGGATAGTTGCTGGCGTAGAAAAGCTCGCCACCGGCACAGAGCAGCAGGTTGAAGCGGCCGTAGTCGGCGGCAGTCGTCGCTAAGCGCTCGAGATACTCCGGCGCTGACAGCGACGAACGCGCGAAATTGTCGACCAGTTCGCCACGTGAAAGCCGCGCTGTCTCAGGCGCTTGGCCGAGGCGGACATTGGTGACGGCGACAAAGCGCGCCGTCTCGGCAGCGAGCAACCAGCTGCCGCCTTTTTCAAGATCGCGCCCGCCCACTCGACGCGGCGGCTCAGCCCACGCCTGCGCCGGTGCCGTCGGGCGCGCATGGAATTCGTCGCGGTTGGTGACCAGCACCGCGTCGTACTTCGGATGGCAGCGCCAAGCCAGCGAAATCAGGCACATCGAGACGATCTCATGGCGGGCTGTGGCCGAGGACTCGGCGCCGGGGCCGCAAGGGCCAAGAATGCCGGACGACCGCCAGGGAATCGACAGTAAGGACTGATTTGGCTCTTTTCGCCCTTATGATGTCGTTTCCGCCAACAGTGGCCGGTGTCAAACCAGCAGAAGCTAGCCCTACCCCGGGTCAACCGACCCTTGCTGGAGTTCGTGTCATGCGCCATTCCCTAGTCTCCTTGGCCTTTTTCGCCGTTAGCGCAACTGTATTGATGGCCAATCCGGCCACCGCCCAAAGCACGCAAGACGACAGCGCGCGCTACACCGCTGGCAGTCAGTACACCGCGAGCTTCGCCCAGACCGGCGCGATCTGGCGCCTGCATCCGGGCAACGGGCAAGACATCCGTATCACGGCCAGCAGTTGCCAGACTGGCGCAATGGCCGAGCCCGGTCTGTGGCTAGTCGTGCCCGATGGCCGTGGTCATCTCGACTTGGTCGCGCCGTCCACCACGCCGATCCGCGCCGGTTACGCCAGCCGCGTTGCGCTGCGCGACTGCGACGAAGCCACGGGCGCGGCCTTGGCGGTGCCGCAGACCGTGCTTGACCTGCTGTCTGACCGCACCAGTGCCGTGTACATCACCGAGTAGACCCATGGGCGCATCCCCGTTAACCACGCGACGTCTTCGCATCGGCATCCTCGCCATGGACGGCTGCATGCTGTCGTCCATTGCCAGCTGTTGCGATTCGCTACGAATTGCGCAGGCCTTGGCAGACATCCGCCAACCCGGAGCGCTTGCGTTTGAATCCGTGGTTTTTGGCGCCCGCGGACAATCACAGGTTGAAACATCGACTGGCTTGGCTTTGACTGGGCTAGTTGATCCGCCCGAGTCACTGGACGTGTTGCTGCTGCCGGGGCTAATGCACCGCAGCCCCCAAGAGCTGATCGAACGCATTGGAACCCTGCAGCCAGAGCTGCTCTTAATCCGCGCGATGCACCTGCGCGGCATTACCCTCGCCGGCACCTGCAGCGGCAGTTTGCTCTTGGCCGAAACTGGCCTGTTGGACGGCCATCGCGCCACTTGCAGCTGGTGGCTGGCCACCGACTTTCGGCAGCGCTATCCGAACGTGCTGCTTGAAGCCGACGCTATGGTCGTCGAAGACAACGCCATGATGACCGCCGGCGGCTGCAGCGCCTTGCATCAATTCATGCTGATGCTGATCGCGCGCGTGGGCGGCGACGAACTCGCGCAACAGACCGCGCGCATGCTGTTGATCGATCCGGAGCGGCAAAGCCAGGCCCCGTACGTCACCGAGGCACTGATGCAGCGCCCACGCCACTCCTTGACCGAAAAAGCCGAGCACTTCCTGATGCAGTCCCTGCACGGCGACATCAGCGTGGGCGCCGTGGCTGAACACTGCGGCACCAGCGAGCGCAGCTTGTTG
>JBBSAA010000163.1:0-6619 GCA_038252715.1 Lysobacterales bacterium
CGACTCGGCATCCGCCGCCAGGTCGTAGATGGCAGCAAGGTGGAAGAAATGCAGCACCTTGCCCGAGAGCGCTTTGATCTGCGTCGGCGTGAGGCCGAGTTTCGCCTTCGACAAGTCCCCGGTAACCGCAATGACACGCTTGCGGTCCCAGCCCATTTTCTCGCCGATGGCGTCGAGCTTTTTCTCCAAGCCCTTGCGAACCAGTACGTGGATTACGCCTTTGCGCTGCTTGAGCAAGCGGCTGACCAGGAACCGCCCCACGAAACCGGTCGCACCCGTGACGAAATAACTCATGATTTCCCCCGCCCTGTATCGATAGCCGGCTTCGCCCGCCTAGAGTGGCTAACTTGCCAGACCAGACACGCCGCGGCAAACGCTCAATTCATCGACGTGCATGGAGCGTTCCAGGAGGGTGCTCCGGCCAAGGCCGCGTTGACCACTCCCGGGGGCCGTGATATCAACATTGATTGCCTCACACCTTGAGACGCGCCGCCATGGCCGACCTGAAAAACGAATTCGAAAACGCTGCCAAGGCCGTGATGAACTTGGCCGACCGCCCGGATAACGACACCATGCTGCGCCTGTACGGTCTCTACAAACAGGGGTCCGAGGGCGATGTGAAGGGTCCCAAGCCGGGTTTCTTCGACTTTGTGGGCACCGCCAAGTACGAGGCTTGGGAAAAGCTCGCCGGCACCGATTCCGACCAAGCGATGAAGAAATACGTCGATCTGGTCAAGAAGCTGGTGGCCTGAGCCGATGGCGCGACAGACCCGCCAACGGATCATGGACACCTCGCTTGCCATGTTCAACGAACAAGGCGAGCCCAACGTCACCACGAACCACATCGCCGACGAGCTGGAAATCAGCCCGGGCAACCTGTACTACCACTTCCGCAACAAGGACGACATTATCGAGCAGCTGTTCCAGCGCTACGAAGAGCGCATGGATTCGGCCTTGGTCGCCCCGGAAGGCCGGCTGCCGGACCTCGAGGACATCTGGCTGCAGCTGCATTTGGTGTTCGAATGCATCTGGGAGTACCGCTTCCTGTACCGGGACTTGGTGGACATCCTCAGCCGCAACCGCCACCTGCGGATGCGCTTTGCCCGCATCCTCAAGCGCGCGGCCGGCAATGCCACCGGCGTCATGCGCGGGCTGGTCCAGGCCGGTGTCATGCGCGCGTCGGCGGGAGAAATCGAAGGTACGGCCACCAATATCCTGGTTCTGGCGACGTTTTGGCTTAATTACGCCAGTATCCGTGGCGACAAGGATGAGCAGGAAGCGATCCGCATGGGCATCGTCCAAGTCATGATGCTGGTCGCGCCCTACATGCGTGACGAGGAGCGCTTGCACCTGAACACCCTCACCAAGGCCTACACCCGCTGAGCCGCCCCTGCGCGGCCTGAGGACTCCCGCCACCGCATTCCGGGGGCCATCGGGTGAAAATACCCAAGTGCTTGTATTGCAAGCGCTCTTTGGTCCTTGTATAATTCCGCTTCTTTTGCAACCCGTTCCTAGGAATCCATCATGAAAGTCCTTTCGTCCCTCAAGTCGGCGAAGACCCGCCATCGCGACTGCAAGGTCGTCCGCCGCCGTGGCAAGGTCTTTGTGATCTGCAAGTCGAACCCGCGTTTCAAGGCCCGCCAGCGCTGAGCGCAGGGTTTGGTTTCGATCTGCGAGACGCCGGCGAAAGCCGGCGTTTCCGTTTGTGCGCTGCGCATGGTCATTCTGGTGCCAATTTGACAGAATCCCCCCTGTACGGCGGGCCATCCCCCCACTCAGCGGAGCTAGTCCCATGAATCGCAACGTCCTTTCCCTGGCACTGATCACCGGCCTGATGCTGGGCGCCACCGCCCAGGCCGACACTCTGCTGGTCCAGCGGGCCCAAGCCGAGCAACGCGCCAGCCTCCCCAGCCGAGGGGCCACCATGGCCCAAGTCGAAGCTCGGTTCGGCGCACCGCAGCAGAAGCTTGCTCCGATCGCGGGCCCCGGCACGCGCAAGCGCAACCCGCCCATTACTCGCTGGATGTATCCGAATTTCAACGTGTTCTTCGAATACAACCACGTCGTGGACGCGGTGCTGATCAAGTCCAAGCCGGAAGAAATCGGCCCGGCGCCCGCCGTCCGTTGATGGAAGCTAACCTGCGTTTTCCGGCGGAATGGGAGCCCCAATCCGCCGTTCTCGTCGCGTGGCCGCACCGTGGCACCGACTGGGCCGACCGCCTGGCCGAAGTTGAACTCACCTATATCGCCCTAGTGACCGAAATCGCACGCCGCGAGCGCGTCGTGGTCTGTGTCGCCGATGCCGGCTTGGAAAACCGCGTCCGGTCACTGCTTGGCGAAACTGGCGTCGACCTGGAGCGAGTTCGCTTCGAACGACTTCCCTACGACGACACTTGGCTGCGCGATTCGGGTCCGATCACGCTGCGTGAGGGCAGCGGTTTCCGTCTGCTCGATTTTCATTTCACCGCATGGGGCGGCAAGTTCGAGGCAAGTCAGGACGATCGGATCGTTGCCACCCTCGCCGATCAGGGCGTGTTCGGCGCCGCAGGCCGCGAGCGAATCGAGTTTGCTCTGGAAGGCGGCGGAATCGAAACCGATGGCCGCGGCACCTTGCTGTCGACCTGGACCTGCCTGCACGAGCGTCATCCGGAACTGCCGCGCGCCGAACTGACCGCCAAACTCGAAGGCTGGCTGCAGCAGCAGCGCACGCTGTGGCTCGATCATGGCTATTTGGAGGGCGATGACACCGACGCCCACATCGACACCCTCGCCCGCTTCGCCGCGAGCGATGCCATCGTTTACCAGGGCTGCAGTGACCCGGATGACTCGCACTATCCCGAGCTGCAGGCAATGGCGGAAGAGCTGCGCGCTTTCCGTACGATGGACGGCCAACCGTACCGACTTTTCGAACTGCCCTGGGCGAAGCCCATCCTCGACGATGGACGGCGCCTTGCGGCCTCGTATGCCAACTTCCTCATCGTCAATGGCGCCGTGCTGATGCCGGTCTACGACGATGACGCCGACGCGGCTGCCGTGTCCATGATGGCGTCCGCCTTTCCCGGCCGCGACATCGTCCCGATCAACTGCCGCCCACTGATTTGGCAAAACGGCAGCTTGCACTGCCTCACGATGCAGTTACCCGAAGGCCTGCTGGCATGAGCAAGAACACCCTCGTCGTCGCCCTCGTGCAGGAAGCCAACCACGGCAACGCGGACGCCAACCTGTCTGTGATCGAGCTAAGGGTGGCCGAAGCGGCCGCTGCCGGCGCGAAATTGGTGCTGCTGCAAGAACTACACAACGGCGCCTATTTCTGCCAGCACGAAAGTGTCGATGAATTCGACCTCGCCGAAACGATTCCCGGCCCGAGCACGGAACGACTAGGCGCGCTGGCGAAAAAACACGGCGTCGTGATCGTGGGCTCATTATTCGAGCGTCGCGCCGCTGGCCTCTATCACAACACTGCGGTGGTGCTCGAAAGCGACGGTCGCTTGGTGGGCAAATACCGCAAGATGCATATCCCGGACGACCCGGGGTTTTACGAGAAATTCTATTTCACTCCGGGTGACCTCGGCTTTGAGCCCATCAATACCAGCGTCGGTCGCCTCGGTGTGCTGGTGTGCTGGGACCAGTGGTATCCGGAGGCGGCGCGTCTGATGGCGCTCGCCGGTGCCGATTTGCTGCTGTATCCCACCGCCATTGGCTGGGATCCCAGCGACGAGCAAGCGGAGAAAGATCGCCAGCGCAGCGCCTGGATGCTCAGTCATCGCGGCCATGCAGTCGCTAATGGCTTGCCCGTACTCAGCTGCAATCGAATTGGCCACGAAGCCTCGCCCTTGGCGGCGGACAAGGCCGTCGGCGCCAGCGGGATTAAATTCTGGGGCAGCAGCCACGTGCTGGGTCCGCAGGGTGAGTTCATCGCCGAAGCCAATACCGAGTCACCGCAGCTGCTGATTGCCGAAGTCGACCTCGGCCGCAGCGAACACGTGCGCCGTATCTGGCCCTTCCTGCGCGATCGTCGCATTGATGCCTACCAGGATTTGCTCAAGCGCTATCGCGATTGATAAACAGCCCCGCCATGAATTCCGCGCGACCGCCTGCGGCCGCTCTTTCCCTTACCTGAAACCCAGCCCATGACCGAGCTTTCCGCCGCCCTCGCCGGCCAGCCTCACGAAATTGTTGAACGCGACGGGGTGCGTTTTACCTTGCTAGGCACGGCACATATTTCCCGCGCGAGCATCGAAGCGGTTGAAGCAGCGGTCGCCAGCGGCGACTACGACACCATTGCCGTCGAACTCGACAGCAACCGGCTGCGCGCGCTGACCGAGCCGGACATGCTGCACAAGCTCGACTTGTTCCAAATCTTGCGTGAAGGCAAAACCGGGCTAGTGGCGGCGAATCTTGCATTGGCCGCCTACCAGCGCCGGCTCGCCGAGCAACTGGGCGTCGAACCCGGCGCCGAATTGAAAGCCGCTGCCGTTGGCGCGCGCGAGCGCAACTTAGGCTTGGTGGTCATTGATCGCGATGTCGGCACCACGCTGCGCCGCGCTTGGAACAAACTCGGCTTCTGGGGCCGCAGCAAGTTGATGGCTGGTCTTGCCGGCAGCTTGTTCGTTGATGAGCAAGTCGGTGAAAACGAGATTGAAAAGCTCAAGCAGGGCGACTTACTAGAGTCGAGCTTCGGCGAATTCGCCGAACAGACTCCGGAGCTGTTCGAAGCCGTGATTGCCGAGCGCGACCGCTATATGGCGGCAAAATTGCGCGAATTGAGCACGACGCCTGGTCCCAAGGAAGTCTTGGCGGTGGTCGGTGCCGGGCACTTGAAAGGCTTGGCGACGCATCTGCGCGAAGACACCCGGTCGCCGGTTGAAATGCTGACCGAACTCGATTCGCTGCCGGTTAAAAGCAGCATCCCTTGGCTTTCGATATTTCTGGCCACCTTCCTGGTCGGCGGCTTCGCTTGGGGCATCCACAAGGGCGGCCTGGAAGTGGGCGGCGAATTGATCCTGCGCTGGGTATTGATCACCGGCGCGGGCGGCGCAATCGGCTGCCTCGCCGCCGGGGGTCACCCGCTGAGCATCATTGCCGCATTCTTGGCCTCACCACTGACTCCGCTGCATCCTGCCCTGAGCTCGGGCATGGTCAGCGCCGGCGTCGAGGCTTGGGTCCGCAAACCAACCTATGCCGATTTTCTATCGCTGCGCACCGATACCGGCAGCATTTCTGGCTGGTGGAAAAACCGCGTTGCCCGTGTCTTCGTCAACTTCATGCTGACGAATTTCGGCACGATGATCGCTGTCTGGATCGCCGGCGCGGCGGTCATCCACGGCTTAGGATAAGCGACCGCCTCGCGCACGCGCGGGCGGCGCGCTCATTCCGCAGCGATCGCCTCGGGGAACCCTTGACGAGCGAACGGCGCTCGAATTTTCGCCCGCACCAGGATGCGATTGGTGGCCACACCGAGGTCATCGAGCATGGCGTAGATGGTGGGCAGGAACAGCAAGCTGACCACGGTCGAAAATGCCAGACCGCCGGCCACCGCACGCGCCATTGGATAATACGGCGGGCCATCGCCGCCCATCGCCGCGCCGGCAACGCACAGCGGCAGCATGCCTAGAATCGCCGTCGCCATCGTCATCAAGATCGGTCGCAAGCGCTCGCGACTGCCGGCAACTAGGGCATCGGTTCGATCCATCCCGCCGCGGCGCAAGGCATTGATGTGTTCCACCATCACGATACCGTTGTTGACCACCACGCCCATCAATACCAGCATGCCAATGATCGCCATGATCCCGAACGAGGTGCCGGTGAGGGCAAACACCCAACCGACGCCAAGGAAGGAAAAGATGATGCTGCTCAAGATTGCGATCGGGAATAAGTACGACTCGAACAGCGCCGCCATCACCACCAAGATCATGAAGATCGCCAGCAGCAGGTTGAGGCCCATTTGCGCCCCCGCTTCGTCGTCTTCCTGGAAAGTCTGGCCCCAACTCCAGCCATAACCCGGCGGCAGCTTGGCACGGTTCATGGCCGCTTCCACTGATTTGCGGGCATCGTCCTTGGTCTTATCCATAGCGATGCTGGCGACAATCGCCTGCGAGGTCATGCGGTTTTGGCGTGAAATTTGCGAGGCACCGCGCTGGATATTCACATCCACCAAGGACAGCAGCGGCACGGTGGAGCCGTCGTCGCGCCGCAGGTTCAAATTGGACATATCTTCGACGCGGAAGCGGTCAGCGCCAGCGAAGCGCACTGTGACCGGCACTTCGGTATTGTTGCGCCGAAACTCGCGCATCGGCGCGCCGCGCAGCGCGATGCCGATGTAGGAGGCCACTTCCTGGGCGCTGAATCCGTAGGCCGCCGCGCGTTCACGGTTGACGGTGACGCGGACTTCGCTGTTTTCGTCGCCCGAATCGACACGCACATCGCGCAGTTCCGGCAGCTTCGACAGCATCGGCACCAAGCCCTTGCTTAGGTCAGTCAGGCCCTCACTAGAGTCGCCGTTGACATAGAAGGTAACCTCATTGCTACCAGACCCTCGGCTGCTGTCGCCGCCGCCTTGGAAGCCGACCTCTGCCCGAGCAAGCTTTGGCATTTCCTTGCGCATCAGCTCTTGGATGGC
>JBBSAA010000164.1:0-6558 GCA_038252715.1 Lysobacterales bacterium
AGGGTCTGCGAGACCACCGCACGCAGCGACTCCGACAGCATCGAGCGCACCATCGGCTTTTCGCCGGCGGGGAACACGTCAATGATGCGGTCCATGGTGTTTGCCGCCGAGCTGGTGTGCAGGGTGCCGAACACCAGATGGCCGGTTTCCGCCGCCGTCAGTGCCAAGCGGATGGTTTCCAGATCGCGCAGCTCGCCGACCAGGATGTAGTCGGGGTCTTCGCGCAGCGCCGAACGCAGGGCCTCGTTGAAGCCGTGGGTGTCGCGGTGCACTTCACGCTGGTTGATCAAGCATTTCTGCGAGGTGTGCACGAATTCAATCGGGTCCTCGACGGTGAGGATGTGCCCAAACTCGTTCTTGTTGACGTGATCGACCATGGCCGCCAGCGTCGTGGACTTGCCCGAACCCGTGGGACCGGTGACCAAGATCAGGCCCTGCGGCTGTTCGATCAATTCTTGGAAGATCTTCGGGCACTGCAGTTCCTCAAGGCTGAGGATCTGGCTGGGAATGGTCCGGAACACGGCGCCGGCGCCGCGGTTCTGGTTGAAGGCGTTGACGCGGAAGCGCGCCAAGCCGGGGATTTCGAAGCTGAAGTCGACTTCAAGGAATTCTTCATAGTCGCGACGCTGCTTGTCGGACATGATGTCGTACACCAGCGAGTGCACCTGCTTGTGGTCCAGCGCCGGGATGTTGATGCGCCGGACGTCGCCGTCCACGCGGATCATCGGCGGCAAGCCCGCCGACAGATGCAGGTCCGAGGCCTTGTTCTTGACCGAAAATGCCAACAGTTCTGCGATATCCATGTCCCGTCCCCCTTCCTGGCGGCCCACGATAGGCGCGCACGACCTCGTCGGGGCAGTATAGCGCTCCCATCGAGGTCAACAATCCCGGCCATGAATTCCCCCAGCCAGGCCTTTTTTAACGTGCTGCAGACCCTCCTGAACGCCGGCGACTGGCTTGGCAGGCCACCGGCGCGGCTGTTGGCCGTGTCCAAGACCCAGTCGGCCGAAGCGGTGGCCGCGCTGGCCGCGCAAGGTCAGCGGGCGTTCGGCGAAAACTATGTCCAGGAAGGCGTCGCCAAGGCCAAGGCGCTTGCGTCCTTGAGCTTGGAATGGCACCTGATCGGCCACCTGCAGTCCAACAAGTGCGAGGAGGTCGCGGCGAATTTCGACTGGGTGCAATCGCTCGACCGCATGAAGCTAGTGCCCGCGCTGGCGCGCTTTCGTCCCGCCGATCGGCCGCCGCTGAACCTACTGATACAGGTGAACGTGGACGGGGAAGCTGGCAAGTCTGGCTGTGCGCCGGCCGAGATCGCCGGCCTCGCCGACGCAATCGCCGCCCAGCCGCGCCTGCAGCTGCGCGGGCTAATGGCGATTCCCGAACCCTTCCCGGATTTCGAGACCCGGCGCGCCTCGTTCCGGCGGGTCAAGGCGCTCTACGACGCGCTGGCGGAAAAATTTCCACACGTCGACACGCTGTCGCTGGGCATGAGCGAGGACTACGAACTGGCGGTCGAGGAAGGCGCGACGATGGTCCGGATTGGGTCGCTGCTGTTTGGCCCGCGCGGCTAACCCGCTTCGGCTAAGGCGCGGTAGGAGCGGCGTGAACCGCGATGGGCCTCCAACGGTGTCCAGCTAAAAGATCGCGGCTTACGCCGCTCCTACAAAGGCACGCCCGGCCGCTATCATCAATGGCCTGCCTTCCCGAGCCTTGCCCATGACTGCCGCCGACACCCGCGTCGCCATCCCACCCGTCTGCTTTATAGGCGGCGGCAACATGGCCCGCAGCCTGATCGGCGGACTAGTCGCTCGCGGCCAAGCGGCCGACGGCATCCACGTCGCCGAGCCCTATTCCGAACTGCGCGAGGCGCTGGCCCGCGATTTCGGGGTCAACACCCAAGCCGACAACGCCATCGCGGCCGCGCAAGGCGCGATCTGGGTGTTCGCCGTCAAACCGCAGGTGATGAAAGCCGTCTGCGCCGGGCTGGCGCCGCTGGCCCAGGCGCAGCGACCCTTGGTCGTGTCCATTGCTGCCGGCATCACTAGCAGCCAACTCTCAGCTTGGTTAGGCGGCGGGATCGCGGTCGTGCGGACCATGCCCAATACCCCGGCCCTGCTCGGCGCCGGCGCCACCGGCCTGTTTGCGAACGCCGCGGTGAGCGCTGGCCAGCGCAACCAAGCCGAGGCCCTGATGCAGGCGACGGGGCTGACCGCCTGGATTGAGGAGGAAGCGCAGATGGACGCCGTGACCGCGCTGTCGGGCAGTGGTCCGGCCTATGTATTCTTGCTGGCCGAAGCCATGCAGGCCGCCGGCGAAGCCCAGGGGCTACCGACCGAAACTGCACGTCGACTTGCCCTGCAAACGATTTTCGGTGCAGCTCGGATGCTGACTGAATCAGGCGAGCCGGCGTCGGTGTTGCGCGAACGCGTCACCTCGCCCGGCGGCACCACGCAAGCGGCGCTGGAAACCTTTGAAGCCGGCGGTTTCCGGACCCTGGTCAACGCCGCCATCGCCGCCGCGACACGGCGCGGCGGCGAGTTGTCGGCCGCCAACGACTAAACCCCACCTTGCAAGCGCGCTAACGCGCACCAAGGCGCGAGCGGCAACGCCGCCAAAGGTTTACAACACTTTTGGCACTCCGAGGCATGACCGCCCTCGTGTTCCGATACAGGCATTGGTAACGGGGACAACAAAAATGAAAAAGGGTATTTGGATCACCGCGATCGCTGCGGTCGTCATCGTTATCGGCATCGGCGCCGCGGTTACCCTCAAGGGCAGGCAGTCCAAGGGCCAGGAAGTCGAGACGACCGTCGCCAAACGCGCGCCGATCGTGCAGAAGGTCAACGGCACCGGCAAGATCCAGCCCAATACTGAAATCAATATCAGTGCCGACGTCAGCGCGAAGATCACGCGCTTGGACGTCAAGGAAGGCGACCACGTCGAGAAAGGCCAATTGCTCGTTGAGCTCGACCGCCAGCGCTACCTCGCGGCGGTGCAAAGCCAGGAAGCAAGCGTGCGCTCGGCCCAGGCCAACGCGAAACTCGCCGGCGACAACCGCAACCAGGCCGAACGCGTCTACAATCGCGCCAAGGAGTTGGTCGGTCGCAAGTTGGTGTCGCAGTCCGAACTCGATTCGGCGCAGACCGCCTTCCAGGTCGAGTCTTCGCGCTTCCAATCCGCGTCCGATCAGGTGCAGCAGAGCATCGGTTTCCTCAAGCAGGCGCAGGATGACCTGTCCAAGACCACAATCTACGCGCCGATCTCCGGCACGGTCAGCGACCTGCGCAAGGAACCGGGCGAAATCGCCATCGGCTCGCAGTTCCAGGAAGACCTGATCATGGTCATTGCCCAGCTCGGCTCGATGGAAGCGTTGGTCAACGTCGATGAGAACGACATCAATGCAATCAAGGTCGGCCAGCCAGCCGAGGTGTCAGTCGACGCCGTCCTCGGCGAGAAGATCACCGGCATCGTGTCTGAGATTGCCAGCAGCGCGACCGCGGCCACCGCCGGTTCGACAGTGCAGAAAACCGAATTCGAAGTAAAAATCGCCATTACCAGCGACACCAGCAAGCTGCGCCCGGGCATGACCGCCAGCGCCGACATCGTTACCGCGACCGAAACCAAGGCGCTCAGCGTGCCGATCCAATCGGTCACCGTACGCACGGTCGACCAGCTCAAGGCTAAGGACGGCACCACCGGCAAATACACCGCCGGCACCGACGGATTTGTCGAGTTGGTGTTCGTGGTCGCGGACGGCAAGGCGGTCGCACGCGAGGTCAAGACCGGCATCCAGAGCGAGGACGCGATTGAAATCAAAAGCGGCCTGGCCGAGGGCGACGTGGTCGTGTCGGGCAGCTACCGAGCGATCTCGCGCGACCTCAACGTCGGCGACGAAGTCACCATCAAGAAGCCCGGCGACAAGAAGGAAGGCGACGCTACCGAAGGCAAGAAATGACCATGTCGGCCCCGTCTTCCGCCGCGAACAGCACCTTGCATATCGATCAAGTCGTCAAGACGTACACGATGGGCGACCAGCAAGTGCGTGCGCTTGCGGGCGTGTCGCTTGAGATCTTGCGCAACGAGTACGTCGCGATCATGGGGCCGTCGGGTTCGGGCAAATCCACCCTGATGAACATCATCGGCTGCCTCGATGTGCCGACATCGGGCACCTACCGCTTGGAAGGCGAGGCGGTCAATGCCAAGAGCGAGGACGAATTGGCTGAAATTCGCAACCTCAAGATCGGTTTTGTGTTCCAGACCTTTAACTTGGTTCCGCGCGTAAACGTGTTCAAAAATGTGGAACTGCCGCTGATTTACGCCGGCAAGCCAAAGGCTGAGCGCAAACGCATCGCCGAGGCCGCGATCGCTTCGGTCGGTCTGACCGAGCGCATGAACCACAAGCCCAGCGAATTGTCCGGCGGCCAGCGCCAGCGCGTCGCGATCGCGCGCGCCTTGGTCAACAACCCGTCGATCATCTTGGCTGACGAACCCACCGGCAACCTCGACAGTGCAACCGGCACCGAGATCATGGCCCTGCTCGGCGATCTGCACGCGCGCGGCAACACCATTATCTTGGTCACGCATGAAGACGAAATCGCTGCCCACGCCCATCGCGTCATTCGTTTGCGCGACGGCGTGATTGAAAGCGATATTCGACGCTGATGAACGTGACTATGCCCAAGGCAATTGACTTGCAGGCGACAGCGGCCAGTGCTGGCGGGACCATAGCCACAATCCTAGTTTCTCAGGCAGTGAGAGCCAATCTTGGCGGGACCATAGCCACGACCCTCGTTTCGCAAGCAGTGAGAGCCAATCTTGGCGGGACCATAGCCACGACCCTCGTTTCGCAAGCAGTGAGAGCCATCCCGTGAAGCTTGGACTCGACATCGTTGAGGCGTTCAAGATCGCGATCAACGCGATCGTCGCCAACAAAAGCCGCGGCGCGCTGACGGCGCTCGGAATCATCATCGGCATTGTCGCGGTGATCACCACCATGACCGCCGCTAATGGCCTACAGGCGACGTTCCGGCAAACGTTTGCCTCGGTTGGGTCGGACGTGATCTACGTCGCCAAGCGTCCTTGGGTGCAGATGGGCCCCGACTTTACCTTCCGCAACCGGCCCGAGATCACGATGCCGGTCTATACCCAACTCTCGCGCCGCTTGCAGGGCCGTGCGGTGGTCAACCCGACCATGGGTGGGAACCAAACCGTGAAGTACCGCAGCAACGAGATGGAGTCGATCAACATCATCGGCACTACCGACAAGCAGGTGCTGGTGTCGACGATGGTGCCCTCGTCAGGCCGATTCCTGATGCCGTTCGATGTGCAATACAAGCGCCGAGTCGCCGTCATCGGTTCGGATGTCGCCGAGGGCCTATTCGGCAACGTCAGCCCCTTGGGCAAACAGTTCAAGATTGGTCGCTTCGATTTCCAAGTGATTGGCGTGATGGAAAAGCAGGGCGGCAGCTTCTTCGGCGGCCCCAATTTTGACCGCCAGGTCAATATCCCGATCACCACGTTCGGAAAGACTTTCGGCACCCAGGGCGGACGGGCGAGCGTTAGCTTGGCGATCAAGGCACCCAGTGCGGAATCGATGGCCGACTTCGAGTTTGAAACCATTGGCATCATGCGCGGCATCCGCGGGCTCAAGCCGATTGAAAAAGACGACTTTTCCATCAACAAGCTCGACACCCTGCTCGATGCCTACAACAACACCATGGGCGTGGTGGTCTTAGTTGGCCTGGCGATCACCAGCATTTCGCTGTTCGTCGGCGGCGTTGGCGTGATGAATATCATGCTGGTGTCGGTGACCGAACGCACCAAGGAAATCGGCATTCGCAAGGCTATTGGCGCCAAACGTCGCAGCATCTTGCTGCAGTTCCTGTTTGAGTCCTCGATCATCTGCCTGTTCGGCGGCTTGATCGGCGTCAGCATCGCCGCGATCCTGACGGCAATCATCAACGCCTTCGTGATGCCCGCGACGCTGTCGCCCGGGATCATCCTGATCGCGATGGTCATTTCCGTCGCGGTCGGCGTGATTTCGGGAATGATCCCGGCCTATCGCGGCGCGCGCCTCGACCCAATTGACGCCTTGCGCTATGAATAATCCTCCTAGCTGCCAGCGAGTGAGCGACAAGGAGTGTCCTCGTGCGCAGATCTGACGTGTTCTTCATGTCGCTGGGCGCGATCGGCAGCAACAAGCTGCGCTCGTTCCTGACCTTGGTCGGCATCGTCTTGGGCGTGGCATCGATCATCGGCGTGATGACGGCCATTTCGGTGATGCAGGCAACGGTAGAAGAGCAAATGACCGTGCTCGGCACCCAAACTTTCCAGGTGCAGAAGTGGCCAAACGGCTTTTCCAGCGACAACGAACGGCGCGAGGCGCAGAAATGGCCGCCGGTGACTTTGGCCGAGGCACAGGCGATCCGTGAAGGTGCGCCTGCCATCGACTTGGTGGGCACGGAAATTTGGGACGGTGGCAAAGTCGCAACCTACAAGGGCGTGACCACCGAGCCGGTGATTTCTATTTGCGGCGGCTCACCCGAATACCCAGAAAAC
>JBBSAA010000165.1:0-6557 GCA_038252715.1 Lysobacterales bacterium
CTGCGCTCGGATGGCCGCATCGCATTCCCGGTCGATGATGCGCGCTTTGCCGAGCAAGTGCAGAGATTGCGCGCCGAAGGCGTCGCGGTTGAAAACGGTCGAGTGCGGGGTCAGCGCGCGGCCCCCAGCCTCGACGAAATTCTCTGGAAGCCCTGATCGTCGCGGCCCACAAAACCAGTGAACCGACGCTAGGTCCGGTTTGATAGCCAGTTGCGCGAGCCTGCCGATAGCAGCAGGCCTGTGGGAGCGGGGCTGTCCGCACTACTTGCTCAGTGTTCAGCGCTGCGAGCGAAACCACGCGGCGATGCTGATCCGCGCGCGCGTGGCCGGCAGTACCTCATGCTCGATATCCGCGCTCAGGAATATCGCCGTGGTGCCCGAGCAGGGCGCGATATCGTGGTCACCGCCGCCCAAGTGCAAGCGCAAGGCGCCGCCGGCGTTATCGGGCCAGTCGAGGTTGAGATAGCACACCAAGGACACAACGCGCGCATCGTCATCGCGAAAACGATCGCGATGTCGCCCATAGCCGGCGCCAATGGGATAGGCGGCGAAGTGCGCTTCGACCTCGTTGAGCCCGAGCATCAGGGTTCGATTGAGTTCGATGCGCAGGGCATCTAGCGCCAGCAAAAACCTTGCCGCCGCCGGTCCACACGCTGGGTCGTCAAGCCACAACATGGAGTCGCCGCGCATCAGTCCCGTCTGTCGGCCTTCGCCTCGGCCAGTAGCGGCAGGACGCAGCCGTCGGGCCGCCATGTGTTCGCCAACCTCGTCGCGCAACGAATCCAGCAATTCCGAATCGAACGCGCCGCGCACGTCGGCCCAACCGGCCGTGCTCAGTGATTGGGCTAGGTCGACGACCCAGGGCCGTTGCGCTGGGTCAGGTGCGGACATAACGTTATGATAGACGGCATTGCAAGGGAGTGCCCGAATGCGCAACACCCCCGTTACCTTGGCACTACTGATCGCGATTGTGGTCATTTTCGTGCTGCAGCTTCAGCTGCCGCCTGAGGCGCTGGTCCCGGTCGAGCTCTGGCCTTGGGGCCATTTTGAACTGGGGCTCGGCAATGACGGGCAGATGGTGACCGCTGGCTTCATGCCGTGGCAATTGGTGACGCATGCCTTCTTGCACGGCAGTTGGCCGCATCTGCTGTTCAATGCATTTGCGCTATTCCAATTCGGTAGTGCCGTGGAAAGGGTGCTTGGCTCGAAGCGTTTCGCGTTCTTCTATTTTTTCTGCGTGATCGGTGCCGGCCTGTGCCAGCTGCTGGTCACCACGGTGATGTTGGATCCGATTAACCCGGTGCCGGTGGCAACGGTTGGCGCCTCCGGTGGCGTATTTGGCCTGCTGCTCGCATTTGCCGTGTTCTACCCGCAGGCGAAACTGATTTTCTTCCTGATTCCGGTGCCGGTGTCGGCGAAATATGCGGTCATGATCTATGGCGCGATTGAACTCGTCCTCGGCGTCAGCGGCGCGCAATCAGGCGTAGCGCATTTCGCTCACCTAGGCGGCTTGCTGTTTGGCTGGCTGCTACTGAGGTATTGGCGTCGCCAGCCGCCGCCGCGGTCGGGGACGTTTGCTTGAGAACGGCCACTGCTCCGACCAAATCGCACTGTCGCTCGAAAGTCACGATAGAAAAAACCGCTCGCTTGCAACCAGAAATGGCCAACTACTCCTGATGAATCCGATTCCGCCGCTGACGACCAAGTTGCTCTGGCTCACGTTGGGCAGCCTGATTCTATCGATGATGCCGATGGGCATCCTCGTTCGGCTGATGCTGTGGCCCTATCCGGGTTTCGCGGATGGGATGGAGCTGGGCATGGGCAATTTCATGCCTTGGCAATTGCTAACGCATCTGCTGGTCAATCCAGGAATGAAGCTGATCTTCGTTGGCCTGACCCTGTATTTCTTTGGCGGTTCCATGCTGGAAATGACTTGGGGCAGCCGTCGCTACGGTCTATTTCTGCTCGCCTGCGCCCTTGGCTCGGCGCTCGTGCAATTCTTGGTGTCGACGCTCGCGTTCACGTTTGGCCTGATGAGCTATCAGCCCATCGCCGGCGCCGATGGCGTGATGTACGGCATCCTGTTTGCCTGCGCTTACCTGTATCCCAAGCAGCAGGTGATGCTGATGATTCCACCGATCCCAATGAAGATGCAGACACTGGTCATCGCCCTGTGTGCGATCACGTTCCTGCTCGGCATTTGGCAGGACGGTGTGTTTAGCCAGTTTGGTTTCCTCGGCGGCATGCTGGCGGCTTGGCTGCATATTCGCTACTGGCGCGGGCAGCCGCCGTTCGGAAGGAAAAAACCCAGTAAGCCCAAACTGCGCGTCGTTCACTAAAACGACGGTAGAGGATTCGTTCTATGCGTAAAACAGCACTGTTCACCGCCATGCTGGCATTGTCCTGCGGTTTGGCCCACGCAGAACAATCGAGCCTGGCGCCGGCGCCGATGGAAGGCTTGGTTGATACGACTGCCTTGCTCGACCCTGCAGCGTCGAAGCCAGCTCAACTGGCCGCATTGGAGAAACTTAAGGAGTGCGCCGGCGAGCGGTCGCCTTGGTGCCTTTACCTGCTTGGTACGTTGTACCGTTTGGGAGACGTGCATCCCGCGGCGCCGCTGCCAGCAGATGCCGGAAAAGCGCGTATCTACCTTAGCAACGCGGCAACACTGGGCCGAATCTCGGCCATGGCGGGCATGGCCGAGTTGGAACTGGCTGACGGTAGGAGCACCGAGGCGCTGACCTGGACTTACGTCTACCTCTACTATTTCAGCGGCGATGGCTCGGTAGCACTCAAGGGCACGCTGGCGCGTCCGGCTCGATCTGGGGATGGCTACAGCGCCGGATTGCTATCACGCGTGCTCAAGCAGATGGACGCGAGTGGCGTCGACCGCAGCCGCGCAGCGCAGGCGGCGCAGGCGTTCATCGGCAAGTACGACGCCACAATTCACTCGTCGCTGGTGGCGTCAGTGGCGTCGTCCAACGCGAGCGCGGCAGACGAAGGCATGGTGATGGGAAGTCGCAATAGCGAGTCCCTGGAGCAGCGAAAGCGCCGAGCGGTACGTGCCGGGATCGAGGTATCGACGCTAGCAACCTTCTTGATTACCTTTGGTCCGGACGGCCAACGCCAATCGATCGTGTTGGAGGACGTGCTGCCGGGCACGCGCCCGGCAGATATCGCGCCGCTGCAAGCGATTGCCAAGGGCCTCACTGTGGGCAAACAGCCGCCAAGTTCAAAGCCGAGGGTTGCCCGGATCCCCGTCAGCTATGTCGCCGACGGGTTGCAGATCAAGAAGAACTGACTATCGCCGCAGCGTCAGGAAATCGGCGCTGGTAACCAGACGCAGCGCGTCCAATCTAGGGCGTGCACCGGGCAACGCAAGCAACAACTGCTCGCGCTCGCGACGCAGCGTTGCGATTTCGTCGGCACTGACGGCTGGATTGACCCGCGCCAAAGCTTCGAGCCTCAGGATCTCTGAGCTCAGCAACGCGTCGGCGTGCGTCGCAGCTTGATCGGTAAGGGCGACGCAGCGGGCGGCGATTTCCTCGCGCGCGCGCTCAAGCATCGGCGGCACCAGGGCCATCAGCACTTTGCGCATTGGCGACAGGTCAAACGCGCGGTCGCCCGCGCGCAGCCCGGCGCGTTCGTGCGGAGCGAAGTCCGGGCGCGGTTGCAGTCGGGTATCAATCGCGATGCTGACCGGCGTCGGCGGCAGGAACCGCTCAACGTTTAGCACTTCTTGCGCGACACATTCGAGCACGAACACCGATTCAAGCACGACGCTGCGCGGCGGCAGGCTGTCGTCAATCAAGAAGGCAACATTGCCGGTTTCGCCCGATAGCATCATTTCCTGCGCTGAGCGCAGCATGGGATGGTCTGCGCGCAGGTATAGCAAGTCGTCTCGACCCAAGGCGGTCGCGCGATCAAATGTCGCCTGGCGCGGGCCGTTCTTGAGCTCTTCGAAACCCTCTGTGCTCAAATACTCAGGATCGAGCAGCCACAGCGTTTCGTTCAAAGGCTCATGGTGGATGCCAAATGCCTCAAGCAAGCGCATCGGGTATTCGTCATCGCGGCTCGACTCATCGTCGGCGGCGAGCGCGGCCAACAGGGTGTCTTCGCCCATGCCGCGGCGGCTGCCGAGTTCAAGCAGGCGATCACGGCCTTGGGCAATGATTTCGGCGAGTTCAACATGGGCGGTGCGCGTGCGCGCAATCAAGGCGAGCAAAGCTGGCTCGCGCTGTTCAGCGTCCTGCTCGGCAAGTTGGATCAATTCTTCGCCCGACCGACGCAGCAGCTCGCGACCATCAGCGACCACGCTGGTGAATGCGTCCAGGCCTTCGTGATACCAGCGCAGCAGCACTTCCTGCGGACTGCCGGCGACAGCGGCCACGTGGATGTTGACGTCGCCCTTTTGCCCAATGCGATCGAGGCGACCAATGCGTTGCTCCAGCATGTCCGGATGTAAGGGCAAGTCCCAGAATAGAAGGTGTTGCGCGAACTGGAAGTTGCGGCCTTCGGCGCCAATTTCGCTGGCGATCAAGAGGCGGGCCCCGTCAGGATCGGCGAAATACGCGGCATTGCGATCGCGCTGCAGCAGATTCATGTCTTCGTGGAAGCGCGCCACGGCCAATCCGCTGCGTAGGCGCAGCGCTTCTTCCAGCGCCTGCACCTTGGCGCGGGTGCGACATAGCAGCAGCACCTTGGCCGGCGCAATTTCTTCGAGCTTGCGCAGCAACCAGTCCGTGCGTGGATCGTTCTTGTAGTCGTGCGCCGGCTCGTCAGCGTCTTCGGCATCAATGGCCAGGTTGAGGTCGTGATCAAACTCAGCGCGCAGCCGGCCAAGGTCGCTACCGTCATCGCTTGCCGCTAGGGTTTCGATGTGCGCGATGCGCTTGGGGAAGCCGCCAACTGCGGCACGACGGTTGCGGATCATCACGCGACCAGTGCCGTGACGGTCAACCAAGTCGCTGAGCAGTGCATCGCGCGCGTCGCTATCGCCGCCGGCGATCTTTGCGAGGCGGGCGGCGAGGGCATCGGCTTCACCAGGGAACAAGGGCGCAAGGGTTTCAATATCACCGGCGGTCAGCGACTCACTCGCAAGCAGGCGTTCGGCCAAGGCCGATAGCGCGATATAGCCGCGCTGTTCGGCGACGAAGGTATCGAGGTTGGTATATCGCGCCGGATCAAGCAGGCGCAGGCGCGCGAAATGACCGCCGAGCCCCAACTGTTCGGGTGTCGCGGTGAGCAAGAGCAAGCTAGGCGTCGCGGCCGCAAGTGCCTCAACCAAGTCGTAGGCAGGGCTAGCTGCTGCCGGCGACCATGCCAAGTGGTGCGCCTCGTCGACCAACAGCAGATCCCAGCCCGCCGCCTGCACCTGCGCAGCACGGCGATCATGCGAGGCCAGCCAGTCCACGGACGCGATGACGAGCTGTTCGTCCTCGAAGGGATTGCCCTGCTTTTCCGTCAGTTCGATCGACTCGCAGCGTTCCTCGTCGAAAATTGCGAACGCCAGGTTGAAGCGGCGCAGCAGTTCGACGAACCATTGGTTGACGAGGCTCTCAGGCACGAGCACCAGCACGCGGTTGGCGCGGCCGCTGGCGATCAACTGTGCCGTCACCAAGCAAGCTTCAATCGTTTTTCCCAGGCCAACTTCATCGGCCAGCAGCAGGCGCGGCGGGCGCCGTGACGCGGCGATTTCGGCGACGCGCAGTTGATGCGGAATCAAATCAATACGCGCACCGAGCACGCCCCAACCCGGATGTGCGCGCGCGGCGGCCCGGCGCGTGAGCACTTCACGGCGCAGTTCAAAGCGGTCATTGCGATCCACACGGCCGGCGAGGAGGCGGGCATCTGCCTGCGATACCGGCTGCTCGGCGTCGAGTTCGCCTTCGACGTGGCTGGCGCCGCTGCAGTGATAGCGCAGCAGGCCATCGACGTCTTCAACGCGCTCGACCGTCTTGGTCTGGCCCGAGACCTGAATTCGATCGCCGGTGCGGAAGGCAGCGCGCAGCAGGGGTGCACTGCCAATCGCGTAATGGCGCAGCACGCCTGAGCCGGTGAAGACAATCTGCACTTGTCGGCCGGCCAAACGCAGCACGGTGCCTAGGCCGAGCTCGGGCTCGGCGCTGCTGAACCAGCGTTGTCCTGGCAGGAAGTCCGACATGTCAGCGCAGCAGCGAGACTTGGTCCTTGGCCGCCTTGTACAGCGGTTGGCCGACCTTGCAGGCGTAGGCCGCGGTGAATTGCGGATGGTTGACGACGGTGCCGTTCACGCGCCATTTCGCCGGCGCGTAGGTCGAGGTCGGCAGCGCGGCGACCAGAGCTGAATCCCGATCACTGCGCGCCATCACCGAGGCCCACGAGGCGAAAAACGCCTTGCGTGCAGCGGGGTCGACCGCGCCGCTGGCAGCCAGCGCGTCATAAGCGATTTCCAAGCCCACTAGGTCGGCCGAATTTTGTGCACGCGTGCGCTCGCCATTGACCTTGTTGTTGCCAGCGACGGTGTAAGCGCTGTATTGCGCGACCAAAGGCAAGGACTGCTCAGCCCAAGCCTTTTC
>JBBSAA010000166.1:0-6507 GCA_038252715.1 Lysobacterales bacterium
CACGGCGAGCAGATCGGCATTGTCACCGCCCTCGATGCCTCGCCCGCAGACGGCCCCGAGCTTAAGACCGTCCTGGCCGTGCTCGACGACGCGCCCCTGCTGGGCCCGGAACTGTTGGCCTCACTGCGCTGGCTGGCCCAGTACACCCATGCCCCGCTGGGCGAGGTGCTTGCCACCGCGCTGCCGGCAGTGCTGCGCGCTGGCCAGGCGCTGCCGGAGACCAGCGCCTATGCCTGGCAACTGAGCGAAGCGGGCCGAACCGCGCTCGGCAGCCAGCGCGCCGGCAGCAAGCCCAGGCGCTTGGCCGAGCTGCTGGCCGCGGGGGCGATTAGCGAAGACCGGCTGGACACGAGTTTCGAGGACTGGCGGGCGACGATGCGTACGCTCGACAAGCGCGGCCTGGTCGAGCGGCGGGTGATGACCGCGCCCGACGCCGTCCACGACGACCCGAACGCGCCCGTCGCCAATGACGAGCAGCGCGCCGCGCTGTCGACCCTTGCCGCCGGCAGCGGCTTCCGTGCGCTGCTGCTTGAGGGCGTCACCGGCAGCGGCAAGACCGAGGTTTACCTGCAGGCAATCCGCGAGTGCCTGATCGCCGGCAAACAGGCGCTGGTCCTGGTGCCCGAAATCGGACTGACGCCACAAACGCTGGCGCGCTTTCGCGCCCGCTTGGGCGTGCCCGTGCACGCGATGCATTCGGGACTGGCCGACGGCGCGCGTGCGCGCGCGTGGACGGCGATGGCGCGCGGCGAAGGTCGCGTATTGGTCGGTACGCGCTCGGCAATATTCACGCCGCTGCCCGAGGCCGGGTTGATAGTCATCGACGAAGAACACGATGGCAGCTACAAGCAGCAAGACGGTATTCGTTACCACGCGCGCGATTTCGCCCTGGTGCGCGCCAAGGCGCTGGGCATCCCGGTGCTGCTGGGCAGCGCCACGCCTTCGTTGGAATCGCTGCACAACGCCATTGCCGGCCGCTACACGCACCTACGCCTCGCGCACCGCGCCGGCAATGCCAAACCGCCGCGCGTGCGCGTGCTCGACGTACGCAAACGATTGCTCACGCACGGGCTGTCGCAAGACTTGTTCGAAGGCATCGCCGCGTGCTTAGCGCGCGGCGAACAAGCGCTGGTGTTCAAGAATCGCCGCGGCTATGCGCCGGTCTTGCTATGCCACGACTGCGGTTGGAGTGCGACCTGCAAACGCTGCGACGCACCGATGACCCTGCATGCCGGCGCACGGCGTTTGGACTGCCACCACTGCGGCGCGCGCGCGACGCGTCCGCCGGCCTGCCCCGACTGCGGCGGCCTGTCCCTACAGCCGCAGGGTTTCGGCACCGAGCGGCTGGAAGAAGCGCTGGCGGCGCGATTCCCGGACGCGCCCTTGATTCGCGTGGATCGCGAGACCACCCGACATCGCGACGCGATTGAAAAACACCTCGCCGCGCTCGGCGATGGCCCCGGCATCTTGGTCGGCACACAGATGCTGGCCAAGGGCCACGATCTGCCGCGCCTGACCTTGGTAGCCGTCGTGGGCGTAGACGAGGGTTTGTATTCAGCCGACTTCCGCGCCGGCGAACGCCTGTCGCAGCTGCTGATCCAGGTCGCCGGCCGCGCGGGCCGCGCGCAGCTTCCCGGTGAGGTGCTGCTGCAAACGCATCACCCCGAGCATCCACTGCTGCTGACCTTACTCGGCGGCGGTTATCCCGCGGTCGCGGCGCTGGAGCTCGCACAGCGCGAAGCGGCCGGATTTCCGCCCTATGAATTTCTCGCCCTGCTGCGCGCCGAAGCGCCGACGGAAGACGCAGTGGCCGCGTTCTTGCACGAGGCAAAACAGGCTGCGTTGGCGGCCGGCGTGGCGACGGTTATCGCCAACGGGCCGATGCCGGCGCCGATGGCGCGTCGCGCCGGTCGTGCACGCGGGCAGCTGCTGCTGTCGGCACCGCAGCGCCCGGCGCTACAGGCTGCGTTGTCGACGTGGGTGCCCGCTTGGTATGCGCTGAAATCGGCGCGTCGCGTGCGTTGGTCGCTCGACGTCGACCCGATCGATCTTTACTGAAGCCATTGCCATGACCGAACCCTCACCTCCGCATGTGCTGATCCTCGGCGGCGGCTTCGCCGGTCTGTGGGCAACCCGCGCGCTGGCCTCTGCGCCAGTGCGAATTACCTTGCTTGATCGCACCAATCACCATTTGTTCCAGCCGCTGCTCTACCAAGTCGCCACGGCCGGTTTATCGGCGCCGGACATCGCCGCACCGCTTCGCCATATCCTGCGCCAACAACGCAATGCAACGGTGCTGTTGGGCGAGGCCATTGCCATCGATGCGGCGAACAAACGCGTCCAATTGTCGGATGGCGAGCTGTGCTACGACACGCTGCTCATCGCCACCGGCTCGACCCATGCATATTTCGGCAACGATCGCTGGGCCACGGACGCGCCGGGTTTGAAAACACTGGAAGACGCGTTTGCGATTCGTCGTCGTATCCTTGCCGCGTTTGAAGCGGCCGAACGCGAAGACGATCCGGAAAGGCGCGCGGCATGGCTGAGCTTCGTGGTGATTGGCGGCGGCCCAACGGGCGTGGAATTGGCCGGCACACTCGCCGAGATTGCGCGCCACACGCTGCCGCGCGAATTCCGCCGCAGCGACCCGGCCAGCGCGCAGGTGCATCTGGTCGAAGCCGGGCCGCGCGTGTTGTCGGCGATGCCCGAGGTCCTATCGGAAAAAGCGCGACGCCAGTTGGTTCGCTTGGGCGTCACCGTGCACACCGGCGACGCCGTGACCGATATCGATGCCAATGGCATCACGCTAGGTGCATCGCGCATTGCCAGCCGCACCGTGCTGTGGGCCGCTGGCGTGGCGGCGTCCCCGCTCGGCGCGTTCCTCGATGCTGATCGCGATCGCGCCGGACGCGTACGCGTGTCGCCGGATTTGTCGGTGCCCGCGCATCCAGATATCTTCATTGCCGGCGACTTAGCCAGCGTGCAGCAGGCGAATGGCGCACCGGTGCCCGGCGTGGCGCCCGCGGCGAAACAAATGGGCGCGCACGTCGCGCGCGTGATTCGTTCCCGTCTTAACGGGCAGCCTTCAGCGCCGTTCGTTTATCGCGATTTTGGCAATCTGGCCACGATCGGACGCAAGGCAGCCGTCGTGGACTTCGGCCCGCTGAAATTTTCCGGACTGCTCGCCTGGTGGTTCTGGCTGACCGCCCACTTGTTCTTCCTGATTGGTTTTCGCAACCGATTGGTCGTGCTGGTGGATTGGGCGTGGTCGTACTGGACCTACCAGCGCAATGCTCGAATCCTAGGCGCCGCCGAGGATCAAGCGAAGCGCTGATCCGCTGAGCGCGTCGATACCGACGCACTTTCTGTCGCCGGCTCGAGTTCTCAGGGACCGCTCAAGCCGTCGCCAGCGCCGGCTTGGCCCGCGTCGGCAGCGCGTGCCGGAAGATTCGCGCCAGCACGCCGGCATACTGTTTCCAGAAGCCGCCCGTGTTGTAGTGAATGCCATATCGATCACAGATTTCGCGCACGCGCGGCGCGATCTCGGCGTAGCGCGGCGCCGGGATATCCGGAAACAAATGGTGCTCGATCTGATGGCTCAGGTGGCCAGTTAGCAGGTGGAACAGTCGGCCGCCCTCGAGGTTGCTCGAGCCTTGGATCTGTCGCAGGTACCAGTGGCCACGCGTTTCTTCTTCCACTTCGCGACGGGTAAAGGTCTGTGCGTGCTCGGTGAAGTGGCCGCAGAAAATAATCGCATTGGTCCACAGGTTGCGCAGGCCATTGGCGACCAAGTTGCCGAGCATCACCCGCGGCCACTGCCAGAACGCCAACGCCGGGAACAAACCGTAGTCTTTGAACAGCTGCTTGCCGGCCTTGCGCAGGAACGGGCGCATGCGCTCGGCGAACTCAGCCTTCTTCATCCGGCCTTTGACGAAACGTCCAATCTTGATGTCATGCACCGCGACGCCCCACTGGAAGTTCAGCGCCAGCAGCGCGTACCACAGCGGCTGCAGCAGACTCGATGGCGACCATTTTTGCTGCGCAGTTAAACGCAACATGCCGTAGCCGTAGTCATGGTCCTTGCCCAGCACATTGGTGTGGTCGTGGTGCTCGACGTTATGCGAATGCCGCCAATGGTCGCCGTCGCAGACGATATCCCATTCGTAGGTTTGCGAGTTCAAGGACGGGTCGTTCATCCAGTCGTACTGGCCGTGCATGACGTTGTGGCCGATTTCCATGTTCTCGAGGATTTTCGCCACCGCCAGGCCCAAGACGCCGGCCACCCAGCTGATCGGACCGAAGCCAAACATCAGCAAACCACGGCCGGCGATTTCAGCGCCTTGCGCAACGCCGCGCATGCGGCGGATATGGGTCGCGTCGCGCGGACCGATGTCGGCGAGCACGTCCAAGCGGACGGCATCGAGCTCGGCTTCGAAGCGGGCGAGTGAGTCGGGGTCGAGGCGAGTTTTGGAAATCATATCTTTGCCTTTGTTGTTACGAATGTCGCGGAACTGGAACGTCGTTGTCGTTATCGTTGTCGTTGTCGTTGTCGTTGTCGTTGTCGGCCGCATTGAATATTTTTCTCGTCATCCCAGCGCAAGCTGGGATCCAGTTTTTTGCGACCTAGGCTATGGATCCCAGCGTTCGCTGGGACGACGATTCCATTTCTATTCCGGGCCTACCGCATCAGCTCAACATCACAGCACCAACTCCACTGCGCTTTGCGGCGTGGAAATACACAGCTGGATCAATTCCTCGCCCGGTCCGGACACTTGGCCGGTCAACACATTGAGCACCGTGCCGCTACGCTTGCGGCACTGGCAGGTGCGGCAGATGCCGCGGCGGCAGCCAAAACGCGGCTGCAGGCCAGCGACTTCGGCGGCATCGAGCAGGGTTTGCCCGGTTTGCGCGGTAAATGCCGCTCCACCCTCGGTGGTCTCAATGCGGTGTTCGGCAGCCGTGGGATCAATCGGCGCGGCGCGGCGGCCGAAGCTTTCGCTCTGCAGTTGGTCGCGGCAGCCGGCGCCGTCGTACATCGCTTCAATCGTGCGCATGAAACCATCCGGCCCACACAGCAAGGTCTCGCGCGTGGACCAGTCGGGCACCATCGCGGTAATCGCGGCGGCATCAAGGCGTCCGCCAGAGCGAGTGACATGACGATAAACACGCAGTCCCGGCAATCGCGCCGCGAGCTCGGTCAGTTCGTCGACGAACAGCGCATCGGCAGACGTGGATTCGGCTTGTAGCAGCACCACATCAGGCGAGGGCGCGTTGTCGGCCAAGGCATGGAGCAACCCGAGCATCGGCGTGATGCCGCTGCCGGCGCTGATCAATAGGATCGGCGCATCTATCGAACGCGGCGCGAATTCGCCCTGGGCTGCACCGATGCGCACGACATCACCCACCGCCAGCGCGTGCGCCGCGGTTGAAACCGGACCATGGTCCTTGCGCTTGATGGTGACTCGCAGCAGGCCGTCCGCACGCGGCGCCTGCGACAGGCTGAAGCAGCGGGCGTGACGTGCGCCGTTGACGTCGAGTTCGAGCAGCACATGCTGGCCGGCGCGAAAGCCGGTGAAGCGTCGATTGGCTTTGAGCCACAGGCTGCGCACGCCCGGCGCTTCGTCGACGATACGCACGACGCGCGCCCGAGATTCAGTCAACGAACGTACCGGATCAAGCAGGCCGAGCATGCGGTTCCACGCCGCGGCATCATTCAGCGGTGCCCACAGCGGATGCCGCCAGAGACGGCGCAGTCGCGAAACAGGGCGGGGAACGGCATTCAGGGCGGGCATTGCGGCGGCTCAGCAAGTTACGGTGAACATATGTTTACTTACTTTGCCTAGAGTTTCAACTCCAGACAGCTCCCGGACGCCAGCGGCCTATACTTGGGGCCCCAGCCAGCGGGCTGGGCTGCTTTCCGGAGACCGCCGTGGCCCCCAGCAAACCTGTCCCGGCGCGGACGCCCGCCGCCGAGGCTCCGGTGTCGCGGATTGAGCGCAAGGAGCGCACGCGCCAGCGTCTGATAGACGGCGCATTGACCTTGGTCGGCAGCGGCCGCAGCTACAGCTCACTGAGCTTGCGCGAAATCACCCGCGAGGCCGGCGTGGTGCCGGCGGCGTTCTATCGCCATTTCCGCGACCTCGATGAGCTCGGCCTGGCCCTAGTGGAAATGGCCGGCGCCGCCCTGCGCCGCCTATTGCGCGAAGCGCGCCGCGACGGCATTCCGCCGACCGACATGCTGCGCGGGTCGGTGCTGATTTATAAACGCTTCGTCGAGTCGCGCCCGTTCGTGTTCCGCTTCATTGCCGGCGAACGCGGCGGTGGCAATCCGGTAATCCGCCACGCCATCCGCACCGAAGAGAGCCACTTCGCGTCTGAAATGGCGCTCGACCTGCGCGTCCTCGGCACCCTGCCCGACTTATCGAGCGCGAGCCTGCAGATGATCTGCGGCCTGGTCGTCAGCACGATGCTCAACGCCGCGTCCGACATCCTCGACCTGCCACCGGG
>JBBSAA010000167.1:0-6490 GCA_038252715.1 Lysobacterales bacterium
AGCTGTCGTCATTTTCTTCATAGACCAAGGTGTCGGCCGCCACCGGGGTACCGAGCACGTGCTTCTTGACGCGCTTGCCCAGCAGCGTAACCGGATCTTTTTCGATATAGAAAATCGTGCGGTTGTCGTCGGCCCAAACGAGGTTGGGCTCGATATCCCCGACCTGGTCAGCGAAAATTTCACCGGTCGACAGGTCCTTTACCTTCAGTACGTATTGGCGACGGCCCACCTCATCCTCGGCCCAGGCGACAAAACGGTTGTCTTGGCTGATCTCCGAATCGCCGATGTTGAAGTAGCCCTTACCCGCTGCCATTGCGTTTTGGTCGAAGATCACCTGCTCGGGCGCCTCCATCGAACCGGCGCGGCGAGCGTTGATCGCATAGTCCTTACCGGTTTCGAAGCGCGTGTAATACCAGTAGCCACGCTCAAGGTAGGGCACCGAGGCATCGTCTTGCTTGATGCGACCGGTGATCTCCTTGTAGATCGCTTCCTTCAAGGCCGCAGTCGGCGCGAGCACGGCATCGGCATAGGCATTTTCGGCGGCAAGATGGGCCAGCATCTCTGGGTTCTCGCGCGTATCGTCACGCAGCCAGTAGTAGTCGTCTTGGCGGGTGCCGCCAGGGGCGATGACGGAATGCGGTTTCTTGGCGGCAATCGGGGGCGTCGGCATGTCAGTAGCTCGAGAAGTCATGGGAAAGGCGAGCAGGCAGCTCGCCAGGGCAAACGGGACCAGCAAGGGGGACAGGGTCATTGTCAGGTTCCGTTCTGCGGGCGTAAAAACGATCATACCCGCAGTCGCGGGCATGATCGGTTGGCATTCATGGCCGGAACGGCGCAATCGCGGTCACGCCCGATCCCACGGGTCAAACCCTAGGCGCAGCCTACGCCGGGATCAGAACAGCTTTTGCTTGAGGAAGGTGTACGCCAACGCCTGCATGAAGGCCGCCTGTTCGTTGTTCGCCGCACCGCCGTGGCCGCCCTCGATGTTTTCGTAATACAGCACGTCGTGTCCCTGTTCTTTCATGCGCGCCATCATCTTGCGCGCGTGTCCGGGATGTACGCGGTCGTCGCGGGTGGAGGTGGTGAACAGCACCGGCGGATAGGTCACGTCCTTGCTGACGTTCTGATACGGCGAATATTTCTGCAAGAAGGCCCAATCACTCGGGACATCCGGATTGCCATACTCAGCCATCCATGACGCGCCGGCCAGCAAGTGGCTGTAACGCTTCATGTCCAACAGCGGCACTTGGCAGACGACGGCGCCGAATAGTTTCGGATACATCACGGTCATATTGCCCATCAACAAGCCACCATTGCTGCCGCCCTGGATTCCCAGGTGCGCCGGCGTGGTGATCTTGCGGGCAATCAGGTCCTCGGCGACGGCTGCGAAATCCTCGTAGGCCTTGTTGCGATTTTCGCGCAGCGCGGCCTTGTGCCAAGCCGGTCCATACTCGCCGCCACCGCGGATATTCGCGACCACATACACGCCGCCCTGCGTCAGCCAGGCGCGGCCGACGCCGGCGGAATAGCCGGGCGTCAGGGAAATCTCGAACCCGCCATAACCATAAAGCAGGGTCGGATTCTTGCCGTTGGCCGCAACATCTTTTTTCGCCACCATGAAATACGGGACTTGGGTGCCGTCTTTGCTGGTCGCGAAATGCTGGCTGATTGCCAAGCCCTTGGCATCAAAGAACGCCGGCAGCTGCTTGACGGTTTCCGGTGTCTTGCCGACCGTACCGAGCATCAGCGAGGTCGGGGTCAAATAGTCAGTGACCGTCAGGAAGTAGTCATCCGAGGCCTCATCGTCAATGGCATCGAGGCTGATAGTGCCAAAGGCCGGGGCACCGACTAGTGGCTCACGCGCCCAAGTGCCGTCCTTGGCGGGCGTCAGCACGGTGATGCGGTTCTTGACGTCTTCCAGCACATTGAGCAGGAGGTGATTCTTAGTCCAGGTATACGAGGACAGCGCCGCGTGCGCGGTGGGCTCAAACAGCACGGTAAAATCGCGACTACCGGCCATGAATTGGTCGAAGTCTGCCGCGATCAAGGAACCAGCTGGATAGGTCTTGCCGCCCGTGGTCCAAGCGTCCCGCAGTTCCAGCATCAAGTACTGGCGGTGCACGTTTTTCTGCGCTGAATTCGGCACATCAACCTTAGCGAGTTTGCCGTCGGCACCCAACACGAAAAATTCATCGTTGTAGAACGCCAATGAACGCTGCACGAAATCGCGCTCGAAGCCGATCGTGTGGTCGCGGCTGGCGCCGGCGGCCATGTCGGTCGGCTTGGCCTCGTACACCACTTTTGCCGCGGACAAGGGCGTGCCGCGCTGCCACAGCTTAACGATGCGGGCGTAACCCGAGGTCGTCATCGAGCCGGGGCCAAAATCGGTGGCGACGTACACGGTGTCTAGGTCTTTCCAGCTGACATTGCCCTTGGCCTCGGGGCGGAAGAAGCCGTCGGCAAGCCACGCTTTGTTGGCCAGATCGTATTCGCGGGTCACGTCCGCGTCGGCACCGCCGCGCGAGAGCGCGATCAAACAACGATCGTAGGCTGGCTTGAGGCAGTCGGCACCGTGCCAGACCCAATTTTCCTTCTCGGTCTTGTTCAGCGCATCGAGATCAATCAGCACCTCCCACGCGGGCTCGGCTTTGCGGTATTCGGCCAGCGTTGTGCGCCGCCACAGGCCGGCAGGATTGGTCTTGTCGCGCCAGAAATTGTAGAAGTATTCGCCTTGTTTGCTGACCGCGGGAATACGCGCGTTGGAATCGAGGATCGCGCGCAAATCATCGCGCAGCGTTGCAAAGGCCGGATCAGCGGTCAGGACTTTTTGCGAATCGGCGTTCTGCGCCCGCACCCAGTCCAAGGCCTTGTCACTGGTGACATCTTCCAGCCACAGGTTCGGGTCGGTACTGGGCATCGTTTGGGCTCCGGCAGTAGCGGCGAGGAACGCGCCAGCGAGCCACGCTAGTGAGGTTGGGTGCATCGGACTTCTCCTTCAGGGACCAGCCAAATTACCACGCGACGAACGGCCGCCGCGCCGGGTCGGAAGTCATGCCCGGCGCGAGCAAGCGGTCAGGCCGCGCGCGCTGACGCTTGCCGGCCACTACGCCCGAACCCCAACCGCCGGGCCTGCGCCACCGCGGCGCGAGGCCGACGGCGACGCGGCGCCCGCTCCACGGCCCAATGGAAAATCGCCGCCAGCGCTGACCGATGGAACACCAGCAAGGACAGCATTGGCGCCCCGACCAACCACAGCGGTAGAACCCCTAGGAGTTCGGACACCCCCCGCGCCGCGGGAAAGCAGGCCACGACCAGGGCGCCGAGCACCAGCCATTGCCAGAGCAAGCGCTGCATCACCAATAGACTGCCGGTAGCAGGGACAGAGGACGCTGTGAGGATGGCGACAAGACGCATGGCAGATCTCCCGGGCGAGCCCGCGCGGCCGCGGGCAGGTAGTCACGATGCGGGGAGGACTTCTCATCGGCTGAGACTGCGTTGACGCGACGTTCCCATGCCGACCGCCAAGCTGGCGCCACTTTCGCAATTGCAAGGCGCTGCTTATGAAGATTTTCTTGTTTGTTCTAGCCGTGATTGGCCTAGTGTTCGTCGTCAGCCGATCGGCCGGCGCGAAGGACACAGACCAGGCAAAGCTAGCTCCGCTAACCACGCAGGCCACTATCGACCTGCCCCGCTACATGGGCCGCTGGTGGGTGATCGCGAACATCCCTTACTGGGGCGAGCGCGGAAAGGTCGAAACCGCTGACGTATACGCCCTGCTGCCCGACGGTAGCATCGACAACGTCTTTGTCTATCGCAAGGCGTTCGACAAGCCAGTCAAAGAAATGAAGGCACGTGGCACCGTGCTGCCAGGCACCAATAACGCGAAGTGGCAGATTGCCTTTTTCGGCGGACTGCTCAAGGGCGACTACTTGGTCATGGAAGTTGCGCCGGATTATTCCTGGGCCTTGATTGGCCACCCGAAGCGCAAGATGGGCTGGGTTTTTTCGCGCGCACAGACGATGGACGACGCGCTTTACCAGCAGCTGCTGGGCAAGATGAAGGGCTACGGCTACGACACGTCGAAGTTCCTGAAGGTGCCGCAGAAGAAGGAACAGGAAGGTCAGCCTGGTTTCCAGTAAGGACGGTGAGGGTGGCATGACCACCCTGCGCTGCCGCTGATCGTTTCCCATCACCAAGTAAAACGCCCCGCAGTGCGGGGCGTTTTCTTTTGTACCAAGCGTCCATGCCCGCGAAACTAATTTGGACTCCGGTGAGGTGTCGTCAGCGAGCCTAAGCGTCCTTGTCGTACGCCGACGCCGCCAGCTGCAGCATCGCTTTCGCCTGCTGGCGCAGGCTGGCCGGCTCGCTGATTTCCGCATCCGCGCCGTAACGCAAAACGTCCATCAGCAATTCCTTGGCATTGCTGTACGGCAGCTTCAGCTGATAGCGGCCGTCGGGCAGGAAGCGGCCTTCTTGCTTGGAATGCCAGTGCTCGTCGGCGACCCAACGTGCGGCCTTGGCTGAAAACAGGATCGTGGCGATGCCCTTGGGCGCGCCGGAGAAAATACCGTAGCTGGAGGCTAAGTGCTGGTCGAGTTCGGCGTCGGGCAAGTCGGTCGCCGCGGCGTCGGTGCTGCGCGCGTGCTGGATGCGATCGACGGAGAAACTGCGCAGGCCCTCTCGCTCATGGTCGTAGGCGTCGAGGTACCAGTTGTCGCGGTAGTGCGTGAGGCGCTGCGGCGATACCGTGCGATGGGTGCGCTCATTGGTGGAGCGTGCCAGATAGTCGAAGCCCAAGCGTTTACGCTCAAGCACTGCGCCAGCAACCACGCGAAACGCGATCTCGTCGCGGCGGCGCACGCCGCTGCCCAGCACGCGTACCCTTTCGACCGGCCAGCGCTTGCCGCCGGCCTGTTCTGACAGCAAGGCTTCAATGCGGGCCTTGAGTGGCGCCAGCGCCGACGACAGCACGCCGTTGCCACTGCGATCAAGCAGCTGGTGCGTGGCCAGCAGGGCGTGCAGCTCGTCGGAGTTCAGCCACAGGCCAGGCAGTTCAAAGCGCTCGGCCTCCTTTTCATCGTAGCGAAACCCGCCCTCACCGGCTGGATCGCTCTCGATCGGGGCGCCCAGCGCATCGCGCAGGAAGGCGACATCCCGGTACAAAGTCGCCCGCGAGCAGGCCAGCTCGTCCATGAGTCGTTTGTTCGGCACCGGGTAGCGGGCGTTCTTGAGGATGCGGTGCAAGGCCAGGATGCGTTCGTAGCGGTCCATGCGGTGGGCGTCGAGCTCTGGGGGGAATACGCCTAGAATGGTACCGCACCCTTGCGGTTCCAACCTCGGAGATCCACATGCTGCGCATCGTCCTCGCCTCCCTGCTGGCCATCGGCCTTGTCGCTCCCGCCCATGCCGATCCCAAAACGGCGCTGCACGACAGCTTCACCAAGTTCCTGGCGCTAAAGTCGTTCCGCGGCACGATCCACGGCACCATGTCGGGCAAGACCAACGTCAGCACCGTCGAATACATGGCGCCTGACAGCTACCGCGTGACCGCCGGCGGCCGCCCACCCAGCCTCATCGTCAACGGCACCATGTACATCAATGTCAACGGCCAATCGATGAAGATTCCGATGGGCAAGGACTTGATCGCGCAATACCGCAACACCGCCGTACTGGCCGAGATTGAAAAAAGTGTGACCATCGAGGACTTGGGCGCCGACGTCGTTGACGGTCAACCGGCGCACAAGTACCGCTACACCATCACGCAACCGCATCCCAGCACGAGCGTGATGTGGATCAGCAGCAAGAACGGTATGCCAATCCAGGTCCAAACCTCGGGCAAGGCGATGGGCAAGACGGTCGACACGACCATCAAGTACGACAAGTTCAACGACCCGTCGATCAAGATCGTGGCGCCGAAGTGAGGCGAGCAATCTTGCCTCCTGCGATGGTGCGTTAAACCCATGCGCGAACCTGAACTCAATTTGCAGAAACCGGTTGGCGACACCGTCAAGCAGACCACGTGCTACATGTGCGCATGCCGGTGTGGGCGAGCGGGCGCGCTTACGACATGCGTTGAAGCGCATGTCGTGCGCCCGCGAGCGCCGAGGCACGGATGCCGAGGCCGGCGCAGTACGCCATGGACGGCTCGCAATCGACTTGCACCCACTGACGGAGCGCAGACGCATGCGCACGGGCCCCATGCGCGAACCTGAACTCAATTTGCAAAAACCGGTTGGCGACTCGGTTAAGCAGACCACTTGCTACATGTGCGCATGCCGATGTGGGCGAACGGGCGCGCTGACGACATGCGTTGAAGCGCATGTCGTGCGCCCGCGAGCGCCGAGGCAGGGATGCCGAGGCCGGCGCAGCACGCCATGGACGGCTCGCAACCGACTGATACCCACTGACGGAGCGCAGACGCATGCGCACGGGCCCAATGCGCGAACCTGAACTCAATTTGCAAAAACCGGTTGGCGACTCGGTTAAGCAG
>JBBSAA010000168.1:0-6467 GCA_038252715.1 Lysobacterales bacterium
CGACAAGGTCTCTTCGTAGGACCCAGCTTGCTGGCAACAAGGTCTCTTCGTAGGAGCCAACTTGCTAGCGACAAGGTCTCTTCGTAGGAGCCAGCTTGCTGGCGACAAAGTCTCTTCGTAGGACCCAGCTTGCTGGCGACAAAGTCTCTTCGTAGGAGCCAGCTTGCTGGCGACAAGGTCTCTTCGTAGGAGCCAGCTTGCTGGCGAGACGGTTGCGAAGAAAAACTGAGCGCGCCGCCGTTCAAACAGCGACGCGCAAAACCCTCAACCCTTGGCCGCCACAGCCTTCGGTGCACGGGCTGGCTTCGCCATCGGCGCGGCGAGCAAGCTTTCCAACTGCGCAACCAGCTTGGCGTCGTCGGGCTTGGTGCGGCTGCCGAAGCTGCCAACGACCTTGCCGTCGCGATCAATCAAATACTTGTGGAAATTCCATCCCGGTGCATCACCGGTCGCGGTCGCCAGCTGCTTGTAGAAAGGAGTGACGTCGCTGCCTTTGACGTGCACTTTTTCGAACATCGGGAACTTCACGCCGTAGGTAAGTTTGCAGAATTCCTCGATCTGCTTTTCCGTGCCCGGCTCTTGGCCCATGAAATCGTTGGATGGAAATCCGAGCACCGAGAACCCGCGCGCCGCGTATTTAGCGTTCATCGCCTCCAAGGCCTCGTATTGCGGGGTAAAGCCGCACTTGCTGGCGGTGTTGACCACCAATAGCACCTTGCCGCCGTAGGCTTTTTGGAGGTTGACCACTTCTTCGCCGGCCAAACGGCGGTAGTTCTGGTCCAGCAGGGGCTTGTCGGCCAAGGCTGGGACCGCGGCCAGCAGACCAGCAAAGGCAAGAATCGTCAGGCTTTTCATCAACTTAACCTCCAAGCGGGGGGATTCCCACTTCTATGCCATCAGTTTGGTCCGGAAAGTGTGCAGGGAGTGTTGACAGAGGAAAAGTTAGTGTTATAGTTACCTACAACACCGATCCGTTACCTCACCACCGCGGGAGGCACCATGCACAACAAACTCAAAAATACGCTGACTGGCCTGTTCGTCGCTTTCGGCCTGATCGCCCTAAGCGTAGCCGCCGGCCAAGCACCGCACCGCAGTGTCGCTGCCGTCGACGCGCCGGCAAGCCTGATGACCCTGGCTGACACTGACGTCGCCCCGATCCGCAAGCGCAACCCAATTCGGAAGGGCCAGATCGTCATGCCCTACTTCTCTTTCGCACCGCTGCTGCCCAAGCAGGAGGGCTGAGATGAGCATTGCCTGGAATGACAATTCGCCGATCTATCGCCAGCTCAAGGAGCGCGTGGTCGGCATGATGCTGGACGGAATCCTCAAGCCTGGCGACGCCTTGCCGTCGGTGCGGCAGATCGCCGCCGATTACCAGCTCAACCCGATTACCGTCTCCCGCGCCTATCAGGAGCTGGCGGACGAACTTTTGGTGGAAAAACGAAGGGGACTTGGCATGTACGTGACCGATGGGGCGCCGGAGAAACTGCTCGCTAGCGAACGCGAGCGTTTCCTGACCGATGAATGGCCGGCGATGATTGAACGCATCCGCCGCTTGGGACTCAATACCGACCAGCTGCTCAAGTCGGCCAACGCTGGAGGTGCGCAATGACTTCCGTTATCTCCGCGAAGGGCCTGAGCAAGCGTTACGGCAAGCAGTTGGCCGTCGACAATGTCAGTTTTGAAATTCCCGCCGGCCGCATCATCGGCCTGATTGGCCCGAATGGCTCGGGCAAGACGACGACCCTCAAGGCCATCCTTGGCTTGTCCGCCTATGAAGGCCAGCTTCAGGTTCTGGGAATGGACCCGGCCACGCAGCGCGACGAGCTGATGCAGCAGGTCTGCTTCATTGCCGACGTGGCAATCCTGCCGCGCTGGCTGAAAGTTAAAGATGCCATCGACTTCGTTGCCGGCGTGCATCCGAAGTTTGATCGCGCCAAGGCCGAGCGTTACCTCGCGCATACCAAGCTAACGCCGGGCATGAAGGTCAAGCAGATGTCCAAGGGCATGATCGTGCAGCTGCACCTCGCACTGGTCATGGCTATCGACGCCAAGCTGCTGGTGCTAGATGAACCGACCTTGGGCCTGGACATCATGTTCCGCAAGCAGTTCTACCAGAACCTGCTCGAGGATTATTTCGACGAGGACAAGACGATCATCATCACCACCCACCAGGTGGAAGAGATCGAGCACATCCTCAGCGATTTGATGTTCATCCGTGACGGCAAGATCGTGTTGTCGGCATCGATGGACGAAGTGGCCGACCGTTTCTCCGAAGTCATGGTCGGCCCTGACCGCCTCGACGCCGCACGCGCGCTCAAGCCGATCGACGAGCGCCAGGTGTTTGGCAAGTCGGTCTTCCTGTTCGACGGCGTCCCGCGCCAACAGGTGGCGGCACTGGGTGAAGCACGCAACGTCGGCGTCGCCGACCTGTTCGTGGCAACGATGAAAGGAACCTACGCATGAACACCATGAAATGGCTATTGAAGCGCGAATACTGGGAGCACAAGGGCGGCTTGCTCTGGGCGCCGGGCGTCGTGAGTGCACTGAGCATCGTCGCGGGCTTGATCATGGCGGTGGTGTTCACCTACTCGCTGCAGTCGGGCAACATCAACGATAACGGCTTGGCGGTTAGCAGCCTGTCGCAGATGATGAACGCCGAGGAAGTCTCAAAAGCCGCCGAAATCGTCTCGGGCGCCTTCATCTTCGCGATCATGCCGCTGCTGGCGATTTTCTTCTTCGTCGTGTTCTTCTACTTGCTTGGCGCTCTGTTCGACGATCGCAGCAATCGCAGCATCTTGTTTTGGAAGTCGATGCCGGTATCTGACCAAGCCACGGTCGTGTCGAAACTGGTGACCGCGCTCGTCGTCGCCCCGCTGTTGATGATCGCGATTGCCACGGTGGCGTCGTTCGTCCTTGCCGGTATCGCCTCGATTGTGTTCATGGTCAATGGCGCGCCGAGCATTGCCACCGAGGCGTGGACCAGCGCCAACCTGTACTTACTGCCACTGCAGTTCCTGGGCACCTTGCCCGTGTACGCACTCTGGGCGCTGCCCACAGTCGGCTGGCTGCTGATGGTGTCGGCTTGGGCGCGCGGCAAGCCGTTCCTCTGGGCCGTGGGCATTCCGGTGATCACCGGCGTGCTGGTGAGCTGGGCGAGCTGGATCACGAGCATGTTCCACGTCAACTTGGATGTTGGTCTGTTTTGGAAACACGTGGTCGGCCGCCTGCTCTTGAGCGTACTGCCTGGCTCGTGGAACTTCCTGCTCCACGACACGACCAAGATCGACGCCACGACGCTCGAACATGGTTCGCCCCTGGCTTCGTCTTGGGCAGTAATAGCAACGCCGGAACTGTGGATTGGCGTGGTGGTCGGCATCGCGATGATCTACATCGCCATCCGCCTCCGCCGGTTTAGGGACGAGGGCTGATCGGGATTAGCTCGCGGCCTGCCATGAATGGCAGGCCGCAATCCCGATCAGGGGCCCGCCGGGAGCGGGCCCAGGCGCCCTCCACCATGGATGGTTGCTTGCCCGGAAACTAGGCGCCCTCCACCACGGATGGTTGCTTGCCCGGAAATAGGCGCCTTCCACCACGGATGGTTGCTTGCCCGGAAACTAGGCGCCCTCCACCATGGATGGTTGCTTGCCCTGAAATAGGCGCCCTCCACCATGGACGGTTGCTTGCCCAGAATAAAAAAACGCCCTGCAATGCGGGGCGTTTTTTGTGGGAGCGGGCGTGACCGCGACTGGTTCAGCACACTAGGCAAGATTCATCGCGGTCATGCCCGCTCCCACGGTGCCAATTCCTACGAGGCCCGCTCCGACGAAGCCGACGCCAGAAATACCTGCCTCCACAAATGCCTGCTTCTACAATTCCCGTCAGCACAATCGCAACCACGAGCTTGCCCTAACCTGCGACAAACGAGCCAGCCAAGCTAACCCCCGCCTGCTCCCGACCCAATCCCGCCTTTAGTCAGCGTCTTCGGGTTCAGCAGCTTGCGCAATTGTGCTTCCGACAGCGACGTCATTTCCTTAGCCACCTCCAGCACCGGCCGGCCTTCCTTATAGGCTCGCTTGGCGATTGCGGCTGCTTTTTCATAACCGATGACCGGATTAAGCGCCGTCACCAAGATCGGGTTACGCGCCAGCGCCTCGTCGATGCGGTCATGGCGCACGCGAAAGCCGGCAATGGCCTTGTCGCCGAGCAAGCGCGCGGCATTAGCCAGCAGCTCGATCGATTGCAGCAGGTTGTAGGCGATCACCGGCAGCATCACGTTGAGTTGGAAGTTGCCGCTGGCACCGGCAAAAGTAATCGTGGCGTGGTTACCAATGACCTGAGCGCAGACCATTGCCATCGCCTCCGGGATGACTGGATTGACCTTGCCCGGCATGATCGAACTGCCCGGCTGCAGCGCCGGCAGCTCGATTTCGCCCAATCCCGCCAGCGGACCGGAATTCATCCAGCGCAAATCATTGGAGATCTTCGTGAGCGCGACCGCCAGCGTGTTGAGGTGGCCAGAAAATTCCACGGCCGCATCCTGACCGGCAATACCTTCGAAAAGATTATCGGCGGATGAAAACCCAATACGCGTACGCGCCTTGAGCCGCGCGACCGCGCGCTTGCCGAAGCGCTTATCGGCATTGATACCGGTACCGATCGCGGTGCCGCCGAGTGGCAGGCGCTGCAGCCGTTTCGCGCCATCATCGAGGCGCTCGATCGCCGACGACAGCTGCGCCGACCAAGCCGACAACTCTTGGCCAAACGTCAACGGCATCGCGTCCATGAGGTGCGTTCGCCCGGTCTTGACGACCTTGTCGAGTGCGCGGGCGCGTTTGTCGATGCTTGACCGAAGTGACTTCAGTGCGGGCCGCAATTGCTCATGCCAGCCCAGCGCCGCCGACACCTGGATCACCGTCGGAATGACGTCGTTCGAGCTTTGGCCCAGATTGACGTGATCATTGGGATGCACTGTCTTCTTCAAGGTCTTCGACGCCAACGTCGCGATGACTTCGTTGGCATTCATGTTGCTGGACGTCCCCGAGCCAGTTTGGAACACGTCAATCGGGAACTCGCGGTCAAATTCGCCGGCAGCGACCGCCTCGGCTGCGCGCACAATTGCCGCCGCCGAATTTTTCGGTAGCAGGCCCAGTTCGGCATTGGCCTCGGCAGCCGCGACCTTGACCAAGCCGAGCGCATGGATGAAGCCACGCGGCATGCGCAGGCCAGAAATCGGGAAATTGTCTACCGCCCGCTGGGTTTGGGCGCCGTAAAGCGCCTCGGCGGGTACGCGCAGCTCACCCATGCTGTCGTGTTCAAGGCGGGTCTTCGCGGTCATTGGCGCTTCCATGGCTAGGGCTCCGCGAGATGATAGCCCCGTCCGGCGTGTAGAATTTGCGGCCACAACGCCGCGCCGCGCCGACTAGGCCGGCCTCGCCATCCGAAGCCCGGA
This sequence comes from Lysobacterales bacterium, assembly GCA_038252715.1. Taxonomy (GTDB): domain Bacteria; phylum Pseudomonadota; class Gammaproteobacteria; order Xanthomonadales; family Xanthomonadaceae; genus Arenimonas. Next base: position 5,453 of record JBBSAA010000168.1, read on the forward strand.
GCCTGATCCCGATGTCCGAACACACCCTGCTCGCCCTGTCCCCGCTCGATGGCCGCTATGCCGCTAAGGTCGAGGCGCTGCGGCCGATTTTCTCCGAATATGGTTTGATCAAAGCGCGCGTTCACGTCGAGGTGGAATGGCTGCTGGCCCTAGCGGACGACCCAGGCATCGTCGAATTGCCGGCATTCGCGCCGGCCGCCGCAGGTCGCTTGCGTGCGCTGGCTACGCAGTTTTCGGTGACCGATGCCGAGCGCGTCAAGGCGATAGAGCGGACCACCAACCACGACGTCAAGGCGGTCGAGTACTTCATCAAGGAGCGTTTGGCCGATGACCCGGAGCTCGGACCGGCGCTGGAGTTCGTGCATTTCGCCTGCACGTCCGAGGACATCAACAACCTCAGCTATGCCTTGATGCTGCACCAGGCCCGTCAGGCTGTGCTGGTGCCTGGACTCGCCGCCTTGGCCGGCAAACTGCGCGCGCTTGCGCACGAGCACGCGGCCTTGCCGATGCTGTCGCGTACGCACGGGCAAACGGCATCACCGACGACGGTCGGCAAGGAAATCGCCAACACACTTGCGCGCTTGGAGCGTCAGGCGGCGCAAATGGCCGCCGTCGCCATGCCGGGGAAGATCAATGGCGCCGTCGGCAACTACAACGCGCACGTCGTTGCCTATCCAGACGTCGACTGGGCCGCGTTCGCGCAGCGCTTCGTCGAATCCTTGGGTCTGGCGTTTAACCCCTACACCACGCAGATCGAACCGCATGACGGCATCGCCGAACTGTGCGACGTGCAACGCCGCGCCAACACCATCCTGATTGACCTGTGCCGGGATGTCTGGGGCTACATCTCGCTGGGCTACTTCAAACAGTCGGTCAAAGCCGGGGAAGTGGGCAGCTCCACCATGCCGCATAAGGTCAACCCCATTGATTTTGAGAATGCGGAAGGTAACTTCGGCATTGGTAATGCCTTACTCGGTCACTTCGCGGAAAAACTCCCGATCAGCCGTTGGCAGCG
>JBBSAA010000169.1:0-6426 GCA_038252715.1 Lysobacterales bacterium
GCTTGGATGGGCATTTCGCGTCCTTGTTCGCGAGCGGGGATAACTACGCCGAGGCCATGGACCCCGATTGCGCCTACCACGTGATGGCGATGACGCCGGCCGAGGGCGCGGCCAGCCCGGCGCACGCGCGACTGACGCTGACCCTGCCGTTCTTGCAGCGCACGCGACATATTTTCCTCGCACTCACCGGTGTCGATAAACGCGCCTTGCTTGAGCGCGCAATTGCCGACGGCGAGTCGACCCAGCTACCGATCGCGGCACTATTCACCGCCGGACACTCGGCGGTGGAAGTCTATTGGAGTCCCTGAGATGGCCCTGCATCCGATCTTGGTAGAGGTCACCGAACGCCTCGAGGCGCGCAGTCGTGATCTGCGCGACGACTACGTGCAGCGGATGCGCGCCGCGCGCCGCGATGGATCCGCACGCGGGCGACTGTCGTGTTCAAATCTCGCCCATGTGATTGCCGCTTCCGGCGACGACAAGCCGATGCTGAAATCGGCCGCGCTGCCAAACCTCGGCATCGTGACCTCCTACAACGACATGCTGTCGGCGCACCAGCCGTTTGAAGCCTATCCGGGCTTGATTCGTGAGGCTGCACGCGGCGCGCGCGCGACGGCGCAAGTGGCAGGCGGCGTGCCGGCGATGTGCGATGGCGTGACACAGGGTCAGCCGGGCATGGAGCTGTCGCTGTTCAGTCGCGACGTGATTGCCCTAGCAACCGGCGTCGCGCTGAGCCACGACTCCTTCGATGCGGCGCTGCTGCTCGGCGTCTGCGACAAGATCGTGCCGGGGCTGTTTATCGGTGCATCGGCGTTCGGGCATCTGCCGGTGCTGTTCGTGCCTGCCGGTCCCATGCCCAGCGGTATCGCCAATGCGGAAAAAGCGCGCGTCCGCCAGCTGTACGCCGAGGGCAAGGCGACGCGGGCGGAACTGCTGGAAGTCGAAGCCGGTTCCTATCATTCCGCCGGCACCTGCACTTTTTATGGCACCGCCAATTCCAATCAAATGCTGATGGAGATCATGGGCCTGCATGTGCCCGGCAGCGCCTTCGTGCCGCCAAACACACCGTTGCGTTCCGCCTTGGTCGAGGCGGCGGTGCAGCAGGCGGCGCAAACGACGGCCTTGTCGGATGAGCGTTACCGGCCGATGGTGGACGTGATTGACGCGCGCTCCATCGTCAACGCCGTCGTCGGCTTGATGGCAACCGGCGGTTCCACCAACCACGTGCTGCACCTGGTGGCGATGGCGCGAGCGGTGGGTTACCGCCTGCGCCTGCGCGATATGCATGACCTGTCGGCGGTGACGCCCTTGCTCGCCCGCGTGTATCCCAATGGGCAGGCGGACGTGAATGGCTTCCATGCGGCGGGCGGCATCGCGTTCCTGATTCGCGAGCTGCTTGCCGGCGGCCTGCTGCACGGTGATGTCAAAACGGTGTGGGGCGAGGGGCTGGCCGCGTACGCCCGTGAGCCGGTGTTGATCAACGGCCATTTGCAGTGGCGCGATATTCCGGCTGAGTCGGGCAATCGCGACATCCTGCGGCCGCTGTCGGATCCGTTTACCGCCGATGGCGGATTGAAAATACTTGAAGGCAATCTCGGTGAGGGGGTTATCAAGGTGTCGGCGGTCAAGCTCGAACATCAAGTGATTGAAGCCCCTGCGCGCGTGTTCGACGATCAAGATGAATTCGCCTTGGCATTCAACGCCGGCACGATGAACCGCGACCTCGTCGCGGTAGTGCGATTCCAAGGCCCGGGCGCGAATGGCATGCCCGAGCTGCACCAGCTCACGCCCTTATTGGGCAGCCTGCAGGACAAAGGCTTCAAGGTCGCCTTGGTCACCGACGGCCGCATGTCGGGCGCTTCGGGCAAGGTGCCGGCCGCGATCCATGTCACGCCAGCCGCCGACAAAGGCGGGCCACTGGCGCGCGTGCGCGACGGCGACATCATTCGCGTGGACGCGCTGACTGGCGAGTTGTCGGTGCAAGTTGACCCGGCGGAATTTGCCGCACGAGTACCCGTCAGCTTCAACCGTGCACGCCATCAATCCGGCGTTGGCCGCGAATTGTTCAGTCATTTCCGTCACATTGTCGGCGCCGCCGATCGCGGTGCCAGCGTACTTTTTCCGGAGGACGAATGAGCGACGCGATTGATCGGATGCTGCAACGCGGCCCGGTAGTGCCGGTGGTAGTGATTGATGACGCCGCGCATGCGGTGCCCTTGGCGCGCGCATTGCTCGCCGGCGGTGTTGGCGTGATCGAAGTGACCTTGCGTACCGACGCGGCGCTGGCGAGTTTGGCGCGGATTGCGCGCGAGGTTCCGGAGATGATCTTGGCGGCGGGCACGGTGACCAAGGCCGAGCAATTGCGCTCAGTGCGTGATGCGGGTGCGGTCGCTGCAATTTCGCCTGGATTGACCGATGGCTTGCTCGCCGCTTCCGTCGATCTGGCAATGCCACTGCTGCCGGGCATCGCCACCGCGTCGGAATTGATGCGCGGCATGGACGCAGGCCTGCATCGCTTCAAACTGTTCCCCGCCTCAGCCGTAGGCGGCGTCGCGCTGTTGCAAGCACTGCACGGTCCCTTCGCCGAGGCGCGCTTCTGCCCCACCGGCGGCATCACCTTTGAGCAAGCGCCGGCCTTTCTGGCGCTGGCGAACGTTGTCTGCGTTGGTGCGTCTTGGGTGGCCGGTCGCGCAGATATCGCTGCAGCTCATTGGACTGCGATCACGGCGAATGCCGCCTGCGCGGCTGTTCTAGGCCGATAATTCGACCTTGGGTCGATTGGACTTGGCGCAGCGGCTAACGTCGCCGACACTAGCGCCTTCAATTCCCAGCGGCCCCCACCATGCTCCAAACCGTAGAAACTGAAACTCGCGCCAAACCCGCCTGGACAATCCTGTGGCTGCACGGCCTGGGCGCCGATGGCAATGATTTCGCGTCGATCGTTCCCGAGCTGGTGCGGCCGGAGTGGCCGGCAATCCGCTTCGTGTTTCCGCACGCCAAGGTGCGGCCGGTGACCATCAATGGCGGCGTGCCGATGCGCGCGTGGTACGACATCGTCAGCCAGCAGATTGACCAGCGCGCGGATGAAACGGGCGTGCGGGAATCGATCGCCGAGATCGATGCCTTGATTGGTCGCGAACGCGACCGTGGCGTGCCACCGCAGCGGCTGATCCTTGCCGGCTTCTCGCAGGGCGGCGCGATCGCGCTGGCGGCCGGCCTGCGCCGTGAAGCGGGCTTGGCTGGGATTGTCGGTTTGTCGACCTATTTGCCCATGGCGCCGGTGACCGCCGCGGAAATAACCGCCGCCGGCAAACGCACGCCGGTGTTCATGGGCCATGGTTCGCAGGACCCGGTGGTCGGAATCGGCTTGGGCCAGCGCAGCCGCGAGGTCATCGAGCAGCTCGGGGTGTCAGTTGCCTGGCACAGCTATCCGATGCCGCACAGCGTCTGCGCCGAGGAAATTCGCGACCTAGGTGACTGGCTAAGCCTGCGCTTCCAAGGCGCCTGATCCCGGCAGAGCCTACGGGTAGCCGTAAGACCTCAGCCCGGCTAGGATGATTTGGCTGGGTCATCGTGGCCGAAGGTAGGGGAGTGAAGGGCGGAATGAAGCTGCTGGTCGTGGACGACGAAGTCCTGGCGCGTGAGCGCCTGATCGCCATGCTGTCCGCGTTTCCTGATTGCCAAGTCGTCGGCGAAGCCGGTAATGGCCGTGAGGCGGTCGAAAAAGCCATCAGCCTGCAGCCCGATGCCCTGCTGCTCGATATCGCCATGCCGCTGATGGATGGTTTGGAGGCAGCCCACCATTTGGCGCTGCTGCAGCCGCCGCCGACGGTGATTTTTTGTACGGCCTACGACGAGCATGCGCTGGAGGCGTTCGATGCCAACGCCGTCGATTACTTGGTCAAGCCGGTGCGTCCGGAGCGCCTAGCGGCCGCGCTTGATCGCGCCCGCCGCCATCGCTCGGGCGCGATGCCGCCGCCGGTGATGCCGGCCCCCGAACGACAGCGCAGCCATCTATCGGCACGCCTGCGCGGCAGCCTGCGCCTGATCCCGATTGAAGACGTGTATTACCTGCAAGCGGAAGAAAAATATGTCGTTGTGCACCACGCGCGCGGCGAAGATTTAATCGAAGAATCGCTGAAGTCGCTTGAAAGCGAATTCAGTGATCGTTTTGTGCGCATCCACCGCAACTGCCTGGTCGCAAACGACGAGTTCCTCGAGCTTCGAAGGTTGTCTGATGGCCAAGTGCAGGCCGTGCTGCGCCACGGCAAGCTGCCGCTGGAAGTCAGCCGTCGCTGTGTGCCAGGGCTGCGCGAGCGCCTGAAACACCTGTGATCGAAGCAAGGTAGGAGCGGCGTAAGCCGCGATCTTTCGTTGCAGAGACAAAAAACCCGACTACAGCGCTGCTACTGGACCGGAATCGATGCGACGCCCAGTGTATTTCGGGCGATAATGTCGGCATGACTACTCTCCGCCTCGCCACCCGCCAAAGCGCGCTCGCGTTATGGCAGACCGAACACGTTGCCGCGCGACTGCGCGCCGCACATCCCGGGCTCACCGTCACCTTGGTGCCAATGACAACGCGTGGTGATCGCATCATTGACCGCCCGCTGTCGGAGATTGGTGGCAAAGGGCTGTTCCTGAAAGAGCTCGAGGTCGCGATGCTCGAGGGCGAGGCCGATGCCGCCGTGCATTCATTAAAAGACGTACCGATGACGCTGGACGGGCCGTTCGTGCTGTCGGCCATCTTGGAGCGCGCCGATCCGTTCGATGCCTTCGTGTCGGTGCGTTATTCCGATATCGATGACCTGCCGCGCGGCAGCCGCATTGGTACGTCGTCGCTGCGCCGAAAAGCGCAGCTGCGTGCGCGCCGTCCCGATTTCCAAGTCATTGACCTGCGTGGCAACGTCAACACGCGCTTGGCCAAGCTTGAGGCGGGCGACTACGACGCCATTATCCTTGCCTGCGCCGGTCTCGAACGCTTGGGCTTGGCGCGATACATTCGCCATCGCTTGGAAGCGCCAGGTTGGCTGCCGGCCGTCGCGCAGGGTGCGATCGCAGTGGAAACCCGCGATGGCGATGTCGCAACCGCCGCCCTGATGTCCGTGCTTGATCACGCGCCGACGCGAACTTGCGTTGAAGCCGAGCGGGCGATGAATCGTCGCCTGCACGGCAGCTGCAACGTGCCAATCGCCGCCTACGCCACCCTTCATGGCGGCATCCTAGAGCTCGAAGGTCTGGTAGGTTCGGCGGACACCGGCCTGATCGTGCGCGCCCAAGCCGTCGGCAAGGCGCACGACCCGGAGGGCTTGGGTCGCCTGGTTGCAGCAGAGCTATTGCTGCAGGGTGCCGGACCGATGCTGGGGTTGTCGTCTTGACCGCGTTCGCAGCAGGTTGATAGGAAAGATCGCGGCTGACGCCGCTCCTACATTGGCGCAGTGATCGATCGCAATCGATTTGTAGGAGCGGCGTAAGACCGCGACCAAGCTTGCCGCAGCCGTAGCTACCTCTCCGCTCATCAGCTTGCCGCAATGAACTCACTTGCCTCGCGGAGAGAGCTGTCGCGGGCTAACGCCGCTCTTACACAAGGCTAAAAGATCGCGGCTGACGCCGCTCCTACATCGGAATAGTGCGGCCCTGCTATCGCCTTGTAGGAGCGGCGTCAGCCGCGATCTTTTCCCAACACGGCGACGGTTCAGCGCATATGCGGGGCAACTAGTAGTACAGCATCACCAAATGCTTGGCTTCGGCAAAAAACAGCCAGCGTTCGACGAAGGTGCCCAACAGCGCCGATAGCGCGGCGACCACCAGCAGCGGCGACGAATTCAAGCCCGGCAGCAGGAACAGCGGCGCTACGCAAACCATCGGCACGAAGGCAAACAGCAGCACCGCAATCAGCCGCAGTCGCGCGGAATGTTTACGCGCCAGTACATAGCCCATTTCACGGGTCAAGTAATTGGCCTCGGTATGCGGACGCTCGAACACGGTTGCAACACGATCGGCCGGCAGGCCCAGGGCCGAGGCGCGCGTGGTCGGCAGTTCACCGCGGTCGATGTCGCGCCAATAGCGGCGCTTGAGTCGCCAAGCCAGCATCGATAGGACAAGCACGAGTAACGCGGACAGGTTCGGATCGATTACACCCAATGACAGCGCAACAAAGGCAAGCAAAATCAAACTGCCGGTGTGCAGCGCGAACACCAAGTACACCATGGGCACGAGCCGGTGTGTCCATGCCGGAATCGGCGGCAGGCTGGCATAGATCATTGCCGTGCAGAACACCGTGGCGATGGCGCCAAGGACCAGCCATGCCGCGGCGATGAGGGCGACGACTAAAGAAACGGTCGCGCTCTCAGGTCGCGTCACCGGGATGGCGAGGAAATAGGCGATCGGCACAAAAGTTGAAAGCGCCAATACCCCCTCACGCGA
>JBBSAA010000170.1:0-6273 GCA_038252715.1 Lysobacterales bacterium
CACGATCATCACAAACAGCAGCGTCACCTTGATCTTGAGCAGGCGTTTTTGCGGATCGACCTCAGCTTGGCCGGCAAACTGCAGGTTTTCCGGCAGGTAGGACGACACCGTGGTCTGGTCGAGCAGGCCCGCGTCGAGCATCAGTTCGCGTGCCGACTTGTAGTCGTCCGGGCGGATGACCCACACCGCCGGTTGTTCTTCGCTGGCTTTTTGCTTCTCGGCGTAGCTGAACTGGCGGCGGCTGTGGCCTTTGTACGTGCGGCCAGCGGTGATCTTGTTGAGGATGCCGGCGTCACCGAGCAGTTGGGCAACGCGCTCGACGTTCTCCAGGCGCGGCGAGGTGAAAATCTGGCGCATCAGGCGGTCTCCTCGGGCAACACGCGGATCAGGCCTTCCTGCGCGACCGAGGCCACCAGGACGCCGTCGCGGGTAAATATCTGGCCGCGGCCTAAGCCGCGCGCGTTGTGCGCGCTCGGGCTGTCGAGCGAATACAGCAGCCAGTCGTCAACACGGAATGGGCGGTGGAACCATAGCGCGTGGTCAAGCGAGGCCATCTGCACGTTCGGCTGGTAGTAGCTGATGCCGTGCGGAAAGGTGCTGGTGCCCAGCAAATGAAAGTCGGAAGCGTACGCCAGCAAGGATCGGTGCAGGCTGGCGTCGTCGCCGATCCTCTCAGCCAGCCGGAACCAGACCTGTTGATAGGGCGGGCGCTTGGGCGGGCGCACTTCGTCGCGCGGATAAATCGGGCGCATCTCGAACGGTCCCATGCGCGACAGCCAGCGCTGCATTTTCGGTGGCAGCTTTTCCATGACCTCAGGCGAGGGCGCGACGGTCGGTTCGACATCCTCGGGCTTGGGCACCTCGGGCATGTGGAACTGATGCTCGACGCCAGGTTCTTCTTTCTGGAATGAAGCGGCCAATACCAAGATCGGCTGGCCATGCTGGATTGCGGTGACTCGGCGCACGGAAAAACTGCTGCCGTCGCGCGCGCGATCAACGTCGAACACGATCGGCGCATTGACGTCGCCCGCGCGCAGGAAATACGCGTGGATCGAGTGCACGGCGCGATCGGCGGCCACGGTCTGCTGCGAGGCTGACAGCGACTGCCCCAGCACCTGCCCGCCAAAGACGTACTTGGTGCCGATATCGCGGCTCTGGCCGCGGAATAAGTTGTCCTCGAGCCGCTCAAGGGTGAGCAGGCTGACGAGTTCGGAAACGACGGTTTGGCTCATGGGAACTCCGCGGACTGGCGACAATTATACCGGCGCGCGGTGGGGTTCCCTCCCCGTGGGGAAACAAGGAGCCAGTCCAAGCTAGGGCTTAAGACGTTCCAGCCCGGTGGCGGCGATCACCGCATCCCAAGGAAATTTCGGACCCGGGTCGCGTTTACGCCACACCTGCAGCGCTGGATCGTCGGTGGCGCTGACCTTGGCGGTATCGAGGTCCTCGTGGCCGGCGATGAAGCGCAGGTTGGGCAGGTCGGTTTTCAGCCGTGTCAGCAGGCCCTCAAGCGCATGAATCTGTGCCGAGGTGTAGGCCTCGGTCATGGCTTGGTGCCGAGAATCGAACCAATGCGGGTAGCGGCCGGTGTTAACGATTTCGATGCCGATCGAGCGCGGGTTGTAGCCGCGGGTATGGTTGGCGATTTTCAATGGTGAGACAAACACGTGCACGGTGCCGTCGCGATCAATATAGAAATGGCCGCTGTTGCCGGTGCCGGCGTCGTAATGCACGCGTTCGCCGTACTCGCGCGCCATTTTCATATCGGGCAGTTCAGTGCAGTGAATGACAACCAGATCAATTTGGGTCGCCGGCCGACTGTCCAGGCGGGACTCGTAGGGCAAGCGCCACTCATGGTCAGGCAGCGTCGGCGGAAGGCTGGGCGTCATGCTGCATGGTAACATCCGCCTCACTCCGGAGCCCCCGATGAAACAGCCTCCCGCCGACTCCATCCTCGGCCAGATGATGGCCACCTTGCCGCGTGCCGGCCGCGTGGAATGGCTTGGGTTACGGCCTAAGCGCGATGTCCCGATGCAGGAAGTCGAGCAAGCCACCGCTAGCGCGGGCATTGGCTTGGCTGGTGATCGCTACGCCGGCGGCAGTGGCAAGCGCGGCATCACTCTGATCCAGGCCGAGCATTTGCCGGTGATTGCGGCGCTGGCGGGTCTCGGCGTTATTCATCCGTCCACGCTGCGGCGCAACGTGGTGGTGTCAGGAATTCCAGTCATTGCGCTGAAAGGGCGCCGATTTCGTATCGGTGAGGTCGTTCTGGAAGGCACCGACAGCTGCGATCCGTGCTCGCGCATGGAAGACGCCTTGGGCGCCGGCGGCTACAACGCGATGCGCGGCCATGGCGGCCTGTGTGCGCGCATCATTTCCGGTGGCCAGTTGCAGCGCGGCGATGCGGTGATGCCGCTGCTGGAGGGCGACGCTTGACCGGACACGTGATTATTTCGCACGGGCTTGAAAGCAGCCCCGATGCGACCAAGGCCACCGCGTTGTCCAAGGTCGCGCAAGCACTGGGCTGGACCCAGCAGCGCGCGGACTACCGGCGCTGGGACAGCGACGTGACGCGCAATCGGCTGGGGGATGTGGAAGGCCGTATCGCGCACCTACAGGCGCTTGCCGAGGCGGTGGATGGCCCGCTGGTGCTGGCCGGTTCGAGCATGGGCGCCTTTGTTTCTGCACGAGTTTCGCTGGTCGCGCCGGTCGTGGGCCTGTTCTTGATGGCGCCGCCGACACAGCTGGCTGGTTTCGACATCGTGCTTGATGCGGCGCGGGTGCCGACCCGCATCGTGCACGGCTGGGACGATGAATTGATTCCTGCTGCCGAGGTGATGCGCTGGGCGCGCGAACGGCGTGACCACACGGTGTTCGTCAATGACGGCCATCGCCTAGCCGCCCACGTTGAATTTTGCGCCGAAGAGTTCGGCCGTCTTTTGGTTTCCCTGTCATGAAATTTTTTGTTGCCTGCGCCAAGAGCCTCGAATACCTGCTGGCCGACGAATTGCTCGCGCTCGGCGCCGAGAAAGCGACGGCGGCCACAGCGGGCGTCAATGTCGAAGGCGATGCGTCCTTGGTCTATCGCGCGATGCTGTATTCGCGCTTGGCCAGTCGCGTGCTGTGGCCGTTAGCTGATATTGCCTGTGAGAACGAGCAAGACCTGTACGAAGGCGTCAACGCCATCGACTGGAACGAACATATCGCGCCGGAAGGCACGCTGTCGGTAGATGCGCACGTGTCCGGCACGGCGATCACCCATGAGCGTTTCGCGGCGCAGCGGGTCAAGGACGCCGTCGTCGACCGGATTCGTGCCGCGCACGGGGTCCGGCCTTCGGTCGATACCGACAATCCCGACCTGCGCATCAACGCCGTCGTTCGCAAAGGCCGTGCGTTGATTTCGATCGACCTGGGTGGCGGTCCGCTGCATCGCCGCGGTTGGCGGCAATCGCAGGGCGATGCGCCGCTGAAGGAAAACCTTGCCGCAGCGATGCTGCTGCGCGGGCAGTGGCCGAAGATTTACGCCGAAGGTGGCGGCTTGCTCGATCCGATGTGCGGCAGCGGCACCTTGCTGATAGAAGGCGCGCTGATGGCGGCCGATGAAGCGCCTGGCCTGCTGCGCTGGCGCGGTGTCGCGCCCACGCGTTGGCTCGGTTTTAATGCCACGCTCTGGGCGCAATTGTTGGCCGAAGCGACGCAGCGCGCGGTCATTGGACGCGCGGCGCTGAAACCGATTTTCTTCGGCGCCGACAACGATCCGACGGCACTGCATGCGGCGATGGCCAATGCCGACCGGGCGGGGCTGGCCGAGTTGATCCGATTCGATCGCCGGGCGATTGAACAGCTGCAGGCGCCGGGACCGGAGCGCGGCCTATTGGTATGCAATCCGCCGTATGACCAGCGCTTGGCGGCCGATGCGTCCCTGTACCGAGAGTTGGGCGACGCGCTGCGTCGCGCCGTGCCCGCGTGGCGTGCCAGCCTGTTGTGCGGCGATGCCGAGCTGGCCTTTGCCACCGGCCTGCGGGCAGCGAAGAAATACGTTTTGTTCAATGGTGCGCTCGAATGCACCTTGATCCTGTGCGATCCAATCCAGCCGCCCGCGCGTGACGTCAAGGACGCCGCGCCCGTGCCCTTGACCGAAGGCGCGCAGATGGTGGCGAATCGCCTGCGCAAGAACCTCAAGAAATTCAAATCGTGGCGCGAACGCGGCGACATTAGCTGCTACCGCGTTTATGACGCCGACTTGCCCGAATATTCGGCAGCGATCGACATCTATCAGGAAGCGGACGGCGAGCATCGGCAGTTCCTGCACGTGCAGGAATACGAGGCGCCGGCGACGATTCCTGAGGCCGACACCAAGCGCCGCTTTGGTGAACTACTGGCGGCCCTGCGTGACGTGTTCCCCTTGCCGCGTGAGCAAGTCGCGACCAAGACCCGCGCGCGCGGAAAGGGCGGCAGTAAGTACGGGCGCATGGATCAAGCGGGGCAGTTTTTCGTGGTGCAAGAAGGCGCGGCCAAACTGCGCGTGAACCTGTTCGATTACCTCGACACCGGCCTGTTCCTCGACCACCGGCCGCTGCGCCTGCGCATCGCGAAGGAAGCGCGCGGCAAACGCTTCTTGAACTTGTTCTGTTATACCGGCGTGGCCAGCGTGCAGGCGGCCGTCGGCGGTGCGGTGCAGACTACCAGCGTGGATTTGTCGGCGACCTATTTGGATTGGGCGGCGCAGAATCTCGCGCTCAATGGCCTGGGCGGCCAGAGTCACAAACTGGTACAGGCCGACGCGATGGCCTGGCTGCATGCCGACCGCAGCACCTATGACCTGATCTTTTGCGATCCGCCAACTTTTTCCAATTCGGCGCGCGCGGACGATTTCGATACCCAGCGCGACCATGTGCGCCTGCTGCGCGCCTGCCTGTCACGGCTGTCAAAGTCGGGCGTGCTGTATTTCTCCAACAATTTCCGCCGCTTCAAGCTCGATGAAGCGGCGTTGTCGGAATTTGCGCTGGTGCGCGAGATCAGCCCTGACACGATCGACGCGGATTTCGAACGAAATCCGCGTATCCACCGCGCCTGGGAAATCCGCCGAGTCTAAGCAGGCCGCTTAGTCCTTGGCTTTTTTGTCGCGCTTGGCCTTGCGCTCGGCGACATAGGCGTCGCTGGCCGCCTTGTACTGCTCGTCGGTGATCAGCTCGACGCGATCGACCTTGCACGGGTAGTCGCTGGTGACCACCGCGTCGTTCAGGCCGCCGCAGAGGCGGCCATCAATCTGGTCGCCACGAAAGCTAATGGCTTGCGTGTAGGACAGGGCAGGGCAGCTCTGGCCAATCGACAGCCGGTATTTGCGCTTGCCGGCATCAACGATGACTTCCTTGTCGCCGGTCATCAGGTAGGAGCGCGTACGCGCCGGATCGAGGCAGTCAGCGCCACGCAAGGGCGTCTGGACCGAGCCGGGTGCGGCGATCGGCTCGTCGGCTGCGAAGGCGCCGAGCGGCAGTGAGGCGGCGAGGGTGAGCAGCACGAATAGGGGGCGGCGCATGGTCGGGTCTCCGGGGATAATGAGTCGATTGTTTGCCTAGTGCGCTTAACACGGGCGAAATGCGCTCATAGGCATTATGCTCGAACGATGACGCCACCTGACGAACCCTCACGCTCCTCCGCCCTCGGCTGGACCTTTTTCCGCCAATGGCTGAAGGCGCCCTTGAGTGTGGCCGCCATTTCCCCGTCCAGCCCGCAGCTGGCGCGGCAGATGATGTCCCAGCTGCCGCGACACGGCCGCCGCATCATCGAGTTGGGCGGCGGCACCGGCGTGTTTACGCAGGCCCTACTGGACCATGGCTTGGCGCGGTCGGATCTGCTGATCCTGGAATTGAACGAAGAACTGCACCAGCACCTGCAACGGCGCTTCCCCGGCATGGCGATCGTCTGCGGTGATGCCGGCAACCTGCGGGAAATCGCCGCTGAACGTGGCTTTGTCGACGACGACCAGGCCGATGCCATCATTTCCGGCCTCGGGCTGTTGTCGATGCCCAAGCAGCTGCAATTGACGATCCTGTCGGCCGCCTTTGACTGCATCAAGCCGAGCGGGCGGTTTATCCAATTTACCTATGGGCCGGCGAACCCCGTCATGCGAGAAGTGGCCGACACCCTTGGCTTGGTCTCGCACCGCGCCAGCTTTACCTGGTGGAACGTGCCGCCGGCGACGGTTTACGTGTACACGCGCCGCACGTCCAAATCGATGCCGGCGCGGTCGATGCGCTGAAGTGCGCGGCG
>JBBSAA010000171.1:0-6270 GCA_038252715.1 Lysobacterales bacterium
CCTCACTCACCGAAACGAATCCGTCGCTTCAATCAGCGCCGACAGGTTCTCTGGCTCAAACGCCGAGTGTCCGGCGCCCGGCGACACCACCAGCTTGGATTCAGGCCAGGCCTGGTGCAGCTCGAACGCGCTCTGCATCGGGCAGACGACGTCGTAGCGGCCGTGCACGATCACGCCGGGGATACCGTGTAGTTTGCCGGCATCGCGCAGCAGCTGGTCATCCACGGCGAAGAAACCCTTGTTGACGAAATAGTGGTTTTCAATCCGCGCGAAACTCAGCGCGAAGTGGGCATCCTCGTGGCTCTTGATGAAGGCCTCGTCCGGAATCAACAAACTGGTGGACGCTTCCCACACCGACCACGCACGCGCTGCGGCGAGGCGAGTGGCTTCATCAGGCGATGTCAGGCGGCGATGGTAGGCGCCGATCAAATCGCTGCGCTCGTCGACGGGAATATGTTCGAGGTAGGGCTGCCAGGCTTCCGGAAACAGGCGATGGCAGCCGCCTTGGTAAAACCAGTCCAGCTCCCAGCGCCGCAGCATGAAGATGCCGCGCAGCACCAATTCGGTCACGCAGACCGGATGCGTCTCGGCATAGGCCAGCGCCAAGGTCGAGCCCCAGCTGCCGCCAAATACCTGCCACTTGTCGATACCCAAGTGCTTGCGCAGCGTCTCGATATCGGCGACCAACTCCCAGGTGCCGTTGTCGGTGAGGTCGGCGTGCGGCGTCGAGCGCCCGGAACCGCGCTGGTCAAACAAAACGATGCGATACACCGCCGGGTCATGGAAACGCCGCATTTTCGGCCCGCAGCCCGCGCCCGGCCCGCCGTGCAAGATAACCACCGGCTTGCCGTTGGGATTGCCACACTGCTCGTAATAAAGCTGATGGCGGGAATCGACGGGCAGCATGCCGCTGTCGAACGGGGCAATCTCGGGGTAAAGGGAACGCATTAGGCAGGCTCCGGTCGGTGGACCCTGAGTTTATCGTTTGCCGGCGTACTTGCGCTGACATCGGCTTGCGTTATGCTCGGGGTGAGATGAGTACGCCCACGCCACGTCTGGCTCTGGTGGGCGCCGGGAAGAGAAGCCCCCCGGCCGGACGTCTGCCCCCTCAGGAAATGGCCATGCCGCGCGTGCTGTCGCTCGACGCCCACGGCCGCATCCTCGATTGGATGCACTGGCAGGATGCGGTTTGCCTGTATGTGCGCGGTGCCGTGGCTTGGACGCTCGGCGACCCCTGCATGACCGTGCACGGCGGCACCAACCGCCTGAGTGGCGAGCAAAGCCAGGTCCTGCTGCACCCGATTGTCGCCGCGCGCAGCCATGCCCATCCTAAGGCGCTGGACCCCTCGCCCGCGCTCACGAACACGGCGCTGTTTGCTCGCGACGGCGCGCTTTGCATGTATTGCGGCCACGAATACAGCCGCCATGCCCTGACTCGCGACCACGTCGTGCCGATTTCGCGCGGTGGACGGGACGTGTGGGAAAACGTCGTCTGCGCCTGCTTTCACTGCAACTCTCGCAAGGGCGGGCGCACGCCACAGCAGGCCAGCATGCCCCTGCTGGCGGTGCCCTACCGCCCAAGCTGGGTCGAGCACTTGATCTTGTCGAACCGGAACATCCTCGCCGACCAGATGGCCTTCCTTAAACCGCACTTGCCCAAGCGGCCTCGGCCCAACGCCTGATCGGCACCGATCGGCCCGAATCAGCGCAAATCAGCCCAACTGGAGGCGCCCGCCGACCGCCGGCCCCGCGTCGCCCGTCACAAATCCTCCAAGCCGGGCATCGCCCGCGTTGACGGCGCCCGCCGGCGCCAGCACACTCGATGGTTACATGGGCTAAGACCCGTGATCCCGGGGGGATCTGCCGCAATGACTCGACATACCTTGTGCTTTACCGGCTTCTCCCGCGACGAGGCGGCTGCCATCCAGGCGCTGTTCGAGCGGATCCGTCCGCAACTGGGCGGCGAATGGGTCATCGAATCGGAGAGCGACGCGCAGGTATTGGTGATCGACATGGACTCCATGTACGGCCACATGACCTGGCTCAAGGCCCACAGCGGCGGCAAGATCACCGTCGGCCTGACCGCCGGTAGCCGCTCGGAAACCGATCACCTGCTGGTCCGACCGCTGACCGCGGAGGCGCTGTCTGCCCTGCTCAACCAGATTGACTCCGGCCTGCCGAATGCGGCCCCGCACCAGGACGCCCTTGCCGCCCGGATCACCGGCCAACAGGCCGCCATGCCGCCCCTAGCCTCTGCACCGCCGCCAGTGGCGCCGCAGCCCGCCGCGCCGCAGTCCCCGCGCAGCACCGGCCAAATGCCAGCATTGCCGGCAATGCCGGCAATGCCGGCAAATCCGCGCCAAACCGGCCAGCAACCGGCTTTCAATCCCGACGTGATGCGCAGCACCGGCCAGATGCCGGCGATGCCGTCCCTGCCGGCGCGTGAGCCCATGCTGGGCGACTTGCTCAAGCCAGGCGTCTTCGCTGGCCCGGTCAAGCTGCAGCTCGCCGGCGCGCCGCTATTAGTACTCGACCCGACCACACAGACGTACTTGGGCGGCAGCGGTCTCAAGGTCCTGCAGGCCTACGGTGAAAGCCCAATCCGCGCCGAGGATTTTTCCCAGGTTGAGCCGGCCGAACTGGCCTTGCTCACCGCGCAGCTGGGCGGCACGCAGCCGTGGTCGCGCCTGGCGTGGCTGGCCGCCTTGGTCGGCGGCAAAGGCATGATCGCCCCCGGCGTCGACCCCAACTCGAAATTCAAGCTGGTCAAGTGGCCGCAGACCGAACGCGAGTTCGCCAAGCACTTCCGCATCGCCACGGTGATGATGAAGGGCCCGGCACGCCTGACCGATATCGCAGATCAGTCGGGCCAGTCGCTCGCTGACGTTACCGATTTCGTCAACGCCAATCTCGCCACTGGCTTCGCTGCGGTCGATTGACTCTTCACGGCGAATTTACCGACGGGCAACGCCGCTGATTACGCTGCTTGCCCTGCCGGACCCGGTGCCGGACAATTTAGCCCTGTACCTGCCTGATGTGACTTGATGGACACCGAGCGCTACCCGCGCCTTTCCCGTATCGCCGTCCCCGCCGACCTGCGCCAGTTCCCGGAAGCCGAACTGCCGGCCATCGCTGACGAATTGCGCGCCTATCTCGTCGAAACCGTCAGCCAAGTCGGCGGACACTTTGGCGCCGGCCTCGGCGTGATCGAACTGACGGTCGCCCTGCACTATCTGTACGACACACCGGTGGATCGCCTGGTTTGGGATGTTGGCCACCAGTGCTATCCGCACAAGATCTTGACGGGTCGTCGCGACACCATCCACACCGTCAAGAAGCGCGACGGCGTGGCGCCGTTCCCAAAGCGCGATGAAAGCGAGTTTGATACCTTCGGCGTCGGCCATTCCTCAACCTCGATTTCAGCCGCTCTAGGCATGGCGATCGCTTTGCAGCGCAAGGGCGACGATCGCCACGTGGTCGCGGTGATCGGCGATGGCGCGATGACCGCCGGCATGGCCTATGAGGCGCTCAATCACGCCGGCGGCATGGACCCGGAACCGAACCTGCTGGTAATCCTCAACGACAACCGCATGTCGATCTCGGAAAATGTCGGCGGCCTGACCAAGATGCTAGGTCGCCTGATGTCGAGCCGCACAATGAATGCGATGCGTGAGGGCGGCAAGAAATTACTGGGCGACAAGAAACGACCGACCGCGCGCTTCGTGCGCCGTTGGGAAGAACACTGGAAAGGAATGCTCGTTCCCTCGACGCTGTTTGAGGAAATGGGCTTTCATTACAGCGGTCCGATCAACGGCCACGACGTGCCGGCCCTGGTTAACGCGCTGAAGACACTCAAGACCCTCAAGGGGCCGCAACTGCTGCATGTGATCACGACCAAGGGCAAGGGCTTCGAGCTTGCCGAAGGCGATCAGATTGAATATCACGCGGTTTCGCCGTTCGATCCGAGCATTGGAATCGTCAAGAAATCCGGCCCGTCAAAGCTGACCTATACCCAAGTTTTTGGTGACTGGCTGTGCGACATGGCTGCGACGGATTCGACGCTGATGGCCATTACGCCTGCCATGCGTGAGGGTTCGGGCATGGTGAGGTTCTCGAAGGAGTTCCCGAACCAGTACTTCGACACCGCGATTGCCGAGCAGCACGCAGTGACGCTGGCCGCGGGCATGGCCTGCGAGGGCGCCAAGCCTGTGGTGGCCATCTATTCAACCTTCTTGCAGCGTGCCTACGACCAATTAATCCACGATGTCGCATTGCAAGACCTCGACGTGTTGTTCGCCGTGGATCGCGGCGGCGTGGTGGGGCCCGACGGCGCCACGCACGCCGGCAGTTTCGACCTGAGCTTTGTGCGTTGTATCCCGAACATGGTGGTGATGGCGCCGGCGGACGAAAACGAGTGCCGACAAATGCTGAGCACCGGCTACCGATATCCCGGCCCGGCGACCGTTCGTTATCCGCGCGGCAGCGGCCCCGGCGTTACGGTATCGGCGACGCTCGACACGCTGCCAATCGGCAAGGCCGAGTTGCGCAAGCGCGGCGGCAAGCTGGCCCTGCTCGCGTTTGGCGCGGTCGTGCCGGCGGCAGAGGCGGTTGCGCTGGAATTTGGCTTTACTTGCGTGAACATGCGCTTCATCAAGCCATTGGACCGTGCGCTCTTGCTGGAGTTGGCAAGAACCCACGAAGGTTTCGTCACCCTTGAGGACAACGTCGTCATGGGCGGCGCCGGTAGCGCGGTCGCGGAACTGTTTGCATCTGAGGCCATGAACCTGCCGATCCTGCACCTCGGCTTGCCCGACGCGTACCAAGAACACGCCAGCCGCGAAGACTTACTCGCGCAAGCCGGATTGGATGTCGATGGTATCCGCGCAGCAATTCGCACACGCTGGCCACAACTGTCGTCAGCCGCCGCCAAATCCGCCGCCCTGTAGGAGCCAGCTTGCTGGCGAACCGCGGCGTGTCGAACGTTTGTCGCCAGCGAGCTGGCTCCTACGAGGGCGGGCTGCATCCTTGGCGTAGGAGCCAGCTTGCTGGCGAAGCGTTGCGTGTTGAGACGTTGTCGCCAGCGAGGTGGCTCCTACGAGGGCGCGCTGCGTTGGCCAAGCGTGACTCGCTCGCGATCTTCGAGGTCTCGGTGAGTGTCCACGTTGAGGAAGCCCGCCGCTTCAAATAGGTTGCGGACGGCGGCGCCTTGCTGCCAGCCGTGTTCGACGAGCAGCCAACCGCCGGGCACCAAATGCGCGCTTGCACCGGCAATGATCCGGCGCAAATCATCCAGACCATCGCTGCCCGACGCCAGCGCCGACCGCGGCTCGAAGCGCAAATCACCCCGCGCTAGATGGGGGTCGTCATCGTTGATGTAAGGCGGATTGCTGACGATCAGCTGGAAGGATTCACCCTCAACGGGCGCAAACCAGTCGCCTAGCCGCAGGAAAACCCGCGAAGTAAGGCCGAGCTGCGCCGCATTGTCGTAGGCGACCGCCAGCGCTGGAGCACTCGCATCAACGGCGACAAGCGCGGCCAAGACGCGCTCACTGGCGATCGCAAGCGCAATCGCGCCGCTGCCGGTGCCAAGATCAAGAACCCTTTGGGGCAGACTAACCGGCAATCGCGCCAGCGCCAGTTCGACCAGCAATTCAGTATCTGCACGTGGAATCAAGGTGTCGGCTGTGACGGCCAGCGATAGTGACCAAAATTCGCGTCGTCCAAGGATTTGCGCGATGGGTTCACCAGCGCGTCGACGCGACACAAGCGCCCCAAACAAGTCAGTGCTTGCGCGATCACACGCATCGTCGGCATGCGCGTACAGCCATGATCGCGACTTCCCCAACGCGTATGCCAGCAATACTTCCGCGTCAGCGCGCGCATCGTCACCGTGCAGGGACTCGGCGGCCGCCCGCAGCGCCTCGGCCAAGGTAGGCATCAGGCCGAGAGCAAGTGCGCGGCTTCGACCACGCAGGCAAATACGAAGCCACCCAAGAAGAACAAATACGATAGCCGCAGGAATCGATACTTGTAGTTCGCCAGGTAAAACCCGATCGCGTAAACATCGCGCGCCATCGTTTCATAGACCGAGCCGTCAGCCTTCAGCGCATCGGCTATCTCGCTCAAAAATCGGTCTCGCGGCAACTCGGCAAAATGCCCAAAAAACATCAGGTTGAACTGGGCCGGCAACGCGCTGCCTTCGGGCACACGCAGCGGGCGGTGCTTGGGCAGCACCGCCACCACGGCCAGCAGCAGCGCGACCAGGATAAA
>JBBSAA010000172.1:0-6165 GCA_038252715.1 Lysobacterales bacterium
CACCGCGGCCAATACCGCTGGCGGCGCCGGTGATCAAGACGACTTTGTTTGCAAATGACAACTCAGACACGCGTGTTCTCCGCTTGGGCGCGCCGACAGGCGCAGGGCCCATCATAATCGTGACGCGCCGTGACTGGGCACAGGCCTGCCCTCGCCGGCGAAATCTAGCGCAAACTCTACCGCCGTCCGGTCGCGGAGCCCTCCTGATGTCAGTAAAGCGCGCACTGCCCCTACTGTTCACGTTCGCGGCGACAATCTTGGTGACGGGACTCACTCTGAGCCTGCCTGCGACCCCCGCCACCCTTGCTACCACCGCCCCTGCACAAGGAATTACCGCCATGACCCAGCACGCCAAAGGCAGCTTCGACGTCAAAGTGACCCCGCAACCGGCCGAAGACGGCATCGGCGATTCGAGCATTGGCCGGCTTGGCCTGTTCAAGCAGCTGCATGGCGATCTGGAGGGCTCGGCGCGCGGACAAATGTTGGCCATCCGCACGGCCGTCGAAGGGTCGGCCAGCTACGTGGCGATGGATTTCGTTGACGCTACGCTGGCAGGTCGCAAGGGCACGTTCGCGCTGCAGCATGTCGGCACGATGGGCCACGGCAAGACGCGCCTAGATATCACCGTCGTTCCAGATTCCGGAACCGGCGAGCTTGTTGGCATCGACGGGACGTTTGCGATCACGATTGAAAACGGGGCGCATTTTTACGATTTCGCCTACACCTTGCCGGCGACGCCCTAAACGGCCCTTGTAGGAAGTGCAACGTTGGCGCGGACCGAGGCGAGCGAGCGCCAAGAACAACACCTACATCGCAGCTGACGCCTAAAACCGCAGCGACAAACAGCTCAGCCCGCCGTCCATCTTCTCAAACTCGCTCATGTCCAAGGCCAGCGGCCGGTAGCCGAGTTCGGACAGGGTCTGCGCCAGCTTCGGATAGCCGCTGGCAATCAGCACGCGTGAATTTACCCGTATGGCATTGGCCGCATACAGCTCCGCCGGTTCGACCACGACACGCTCAAAGTCGGCAAACGCCGGATGCCCGGCAAGCTCGTCAATTAGCAACAGGCGTCCGTCACCGAGCCAGCTTAAGCCGCTCTTGAGATGCAAGATGGAACTGACCTCGCGCACATCAACGACCGCGCTGGTGTAGCCCAGCGCCGTCAGCCAAGCGGCAAGCTGCGCGGCGCCTTCGGCATTGGTTCGATGCGACAGCCCAATGAAGACATGCCGCCCGGCCTCGCAGATATCGCCGCCATCCACCGTTCCGGGCGCGACGATTTGGGCCAATGATGGAAATACCACCTGCAGCGACGCGGCAATCGCCTCGGCCTCGCCGAGCCGACTCGGGGCGCCGGGGCGCATCAGCATCGCGCCTTCAGGCACGATCACCGCCGTGTCTTCGACAAAGGTGCTGTCGGGGTAGCGCGAATCAGCCGGCAGCACGGTCAAGGAAAGTCCGCAGGCTTCGAGCGCGGCGCAATACGCTGCGTGCTGTTCAAGCACCCGAGTGAACACAGGAACGCCGAGATCAACGCGGGTAAGGCCGTCAGCGAAATTCGCGGACGGGGGTCGAACGATGGCGTGTCTGAACATGATCCCAGTGTAGCGCCGAACCCCGCACTAACGTCTACCCAGGGCGCGCTTCAACCACGAGCCTGCCCTGCGCCCTAAGGGCGCGCTGCGAATCAGCCCTTTTGCGCGCAGCCAGTGCATCGGCAAAGAATCGCCTACCGCCACTTCAATTAACGTGACGCCGGCCAGCGCGATTGCCGCGCGCAGCGTCGCTTCCGCGTCCTGCGTCAGGCGCACGTGGCGGACACCGATTGCAGCAGCAAACGCCTCGCAATCCACGCCGTCGAACTGCGTGCCGAAACTGCGGCCATTGGCCGCCATTTGTTGGACGCGAATCAGTCCGAACGCGCCGTCGACAAACACGATGACGGTCAGCCTCAGGTTTTCCCGCACCGCCGTGAGCAGTTCTAGCCCCGACATCGCCAAACCGCCGTCGCCGATCAAGGCCACGACCGGGCGCGACGGATCCGCTAGGCAAGCGCCGGTGGCGGCGCCGATGCCAAAACCCATCGATTGGAAATTGGTCGGGGTCAGCAGCCCGCGCGGCTGCAGTACGCGAAAGTGCCGACGGGTCAGGACTTGATGCAAGCCTGAATCCGTGACGAGACAGGAATTCGCTGGCAGGGCGGCACGCAGTGCGCTGAAAAAATCCGCGGCGCTGCCCGACGGCGTTCCGTGCACCGTGGGCTCAACAATGTCATTGCCACCCTCAACGCGCCCCCGCGAACGATAGCGCGCAATTTCTTCGGCGCCAAAGCCTGGCGTGGGCCGTGTTCGTCCCTCAAGTCGCGCCAGCAGCGCCTTGAGGGCGAGGCTGGCATCGGCATGGATTGGCCAGTGCGCCGGATAGTTCGCGCCCAGCACCTCAGCCGAGGCGTCGATATGAATTAGCTTCTCGCGCGCAATCTTCAGTCGAAAGCCACGGCTGCCGTTGTGGGAAAACTTGCAGCCAATCGCCAGCACGATATCGCTGGCATCGATCAGGTCGTTGACTGTCTCGGCACCGTTGCCACCGAGCTCGAAACCCAGCGATAGCGGATGGTCTTCGGGAATTGCCCCGCGGCCTGAGGTTGTGGTCACCACCACGGCCGACAACAGTTCGGCGAGCGCAAGCAGGCGTGCAGCGGCGCCGAAACAGCCTTGGCCAGCGAAAATAATGCAGCGTTTAGCGCCGCCAAGCGCATCCGCGGCTTGCTCTAGCTGACGCGTTACCTCAGCAGCAAGCGTCTCAACGGCTCCCACGTCTGTCGAAACATCCCGCGCGGAACCGTCTTGCGCCGATGGCGCGACGTGCACGAGCACAGGGCCCGGCTCACCGGCCCGAGCCTGCGCACACGCCTGCGCTACGACCGACAGCGCCTGCTCGGGGGCATCAATGCGATGCGTGGCCTTCACCAGCGGCTGCGCCATCGTCGCTTGGTCAATCGCCTGCAGCTGGTAGTGCGCACCGGGCTGTGTGGCTGGCTGGCCGACCACATGCACCAAGGCCGCCGAGTCGAGCGCGGCTTCGGCCAGTCCGGTCAAGGCCCAAGTGAACCCGGGGCCGGGAATAGTGGCTAGCGCGGACAAGCGCCCTGAAGATCGGAAATAGCCGTTAGCCATCATCGCCGCCGACAGTTCATTGGTGGCGACAATCGTGCGCAACGAACTGGTGCGCAGGGCGTCGAACAGCGGCACATTCTGCGTGCCGGGCAAGCCAAAGACGCAGTCAACGCCGCTGCGTGACAGGCCGTCGCAAATGAGTTCGCTGGTCGAACGCAGGGCGGTGCTCATTGTTTTTTTCCTCGCACGGCACGCGCGACTCGAAGCAATCGACGCTTGATGCGCATTGGCAGGGCGTTGGCAAACTCACCGGCGCGCCACGTCAGTCCGGTGGGCCGGGAGACGGTGAGGTTTAGCGCGAGGTCACCGCCCAGCTGGCTTTTAAAGTGGGTGACCGGATTGAGCTCGGCGTCGGTCAGATCATTGCCTTGGTAGCCTTCCGCTGACAGCTCCTCGAACACGCGCCAGCGCAGGAACGCCGACGCCCCCAGCGAAAGAAACTGGGCATCGGCCGCCGCGCAGACCGTGTGCGTCACCGGATTCGGCCCCAGCAGCACCAATTGGGAGGCGATTGACTGACCGTCTGGCAGGCGGGCGTGATAAAGCCGGCCCACGCCTTGCTCGCGCAGTCGCGCCACAAAGGTTCGAAAGGCATCGTGCGGCAAGTAGAGCGGTGCGCGTTTGCGCTCGTGGGTTTGCAGATGCTGCCGATGGAAAGCGTCGAAGTCACCGTCTTCAGTCAACACCAGCCCCTGCTCATTGCCGCGGTTGATAAGCCGGCGCAGGTTTTTATCCACGCGATCCCACGCCGCTTCAAGGTTTGAAATATCCACGACATAGCTATAGCTAGGCACCGACGACCAACCCTTTGCCTGAAACACGCGCATATCAGGCAGGGTGCTGCGACTGCGGATTTTCTGCTGGGCAAGTTTGAGCGCAGACAAGGCCTGTTCCAGCGCGGTGAGGGTCTGCAGCTGCCAGGCAGTTTGGCTGCCCGGATACTTCGAGGCGTGCGGCCGCAGCACGAAGCCGTTGTAGTACATCAACAAGCGCGGCGAAACGAAATTACCCAGGCGCGACGAGCGTTCGTACAGCGCAATGCCGCCGACGATTTTGGCGTCGCGTTCGGCCACCAGTATCTGGAAGCGGCCGCCGGTCGCCGAGCATAGGGCCTCGAGGTATGCCGGCAATGAATACGCGCTGCCGTCCGGCGACTCGGCGACGAGGGTCGCCCATTTCGGGTATTCGTCTGGGGCGAGGAAACGCGTCGTCACATCCATGCTCAACTTACTGCCTCACGTTCGCCCTGCGACAACCGTGTTGGTCGGCCATGGGTCCGATGCGCCATCTTTGCCCCGGATAATGCCTGCTTGGGGGCGCGCTTGTCGTTCGGTTCGCTTCGTTTAACGCCGAGTACGGCTTTAACAGGACGTACGACCAAGACTTGGGGCTTTGCCAAGCCGGGGCCGCGGGCCTATCCTCGGGCACTCGCACGTAGGAAGCTCGCCATGTCTGCTCAACGCTCCACCCTTGCGCTAGCCCTGCTTAGTGCACTGCTTTCCGCCGGCCTCACCGCCTGTGCAGAAAAGCCCGCGCCCGCCGCCGCCACCCCGGCAACGCCGTCAGTGGCTACCGCACCGGCCAAAGCCGCTTTTGGCAGCTTTGGGTTCGATGAAGCTGGAATGGACCGCAGCGTAAAGGCCGGTGACGACTTCTTCGCCTATGCCAATGGCAATTGGGCAAAAACCACCGAGATTCCTGCCGACAAATCGAGCTGGAACAGTTTCAGCATCGTTGACCAAGTTGCGCAGGCGCGTACGCGCGCAATCGTCGAGCAGGCCGCGGCCAACAAGGACGCCAGCGGCGAAACCAAGAAGATTGGCGACTACTACACCGCCTTCATGGACAGCGCCGGCATCGAAGCCAAGGGCCTGGCGCCGATCCAGCCGCAGCTCGATTCAATCGCCTCGATCTCGGACACCAAGGCGCTGTCGCAGGCCGTTGGCCAATCCCTGCGCGCGGACGTCGATATCCTCAACTCCACCGATTACTACACGCCGAATCTGTTCGGCGTCTGGGTGACGCAGCGTTTCGACAAGCCCGAGATCAACGCCCCGTTCTTGATGCAGGGCGGCTTGGGCATGCCCGACCGCGACTATTACCTAGAAGGCGACTACGCCCAACAGCGCCAAGACTATCGCAACCATATTGCCGCACTGCTGACGCTGGCGAAGATTGCCGACGCCAACGGCAAGGCCGATCGAATCCTAGCCCTGGAGACGGCGATTGCGCGCGTGCATGTGTCGCAAGTCGTTACTAATGACGTTGAGAAAGGCACGAATTACTGGACCCGCGCGGAATTCGGCAGCAAGGCGCCGGGTATCGACTGGCCAGCGTTCTTCACTGCGGCGCAGTTGGATAAGCAAGACGACTTCGTCGTCTGGCAGCCCTCGGCAGCGATTGGCATTTCGAAACTGGTGGCCTCGCAGCCGCTCGCTACGTGGAAGGACTACTTGATCTTCCACGCGCTGGACAATGCGTCCAACGTGCTGCCGAAAGCTTTTGATGATGAGAAGTTCGCGTTTTACGGCGCCAAGCTCAACGGCACGGTGCAGCAATCCGAACGCTGGAAGCGCGCGGTCAATGCCACCAATGACGCGCTCGGCCAGGCTGTCGGCAAGGTGTACGTGGAACGTCATTTCAACGCCGCGACCAAAGCCCGCGCCGACGAGATGGTGCGCAACCTGCTCGCCGCCTTCGACAAGCGCATCGATGCGCTCGACTGGATGGCGCCTGCGACCAAGGCCCACGCTAAAACCAAGCTGGCGACGCTTGAGATCGGCATCGGCTACCCCGCCGTTTGGCGCGACTATTCCGCACTTGAAATTCGTCCAGACGATGCGTTTGGCAATGCCGAGCGCGCTAGCCTGTTCGACTATCGGCGCAATCTGGCCAAATTGACCGCGCCAGTCAATCACGACGATTGGTATCTGCTGCCGCAGGAAGTCAATGCCCTGAACGTACCGCTGGAGAATCGCCTGATCTTCCC
>JBBSAA010000173.1:0-6081 GCA_038252715.1 Lysobacterales bacterium
CCGACAAGTGCGCGCAGGCGCCGAGCGGCAGCACGACGGCGATAAGAAATAGACGCAACAGGCGGTTCAAGGTCGTGACTCCGTGTCTTTGTGGGGTGGGGCGAGAAACCGCACCCGGAAGCGAAAATCGACCTCGTCGCGCACCATCATGCGCTGTGTGTTCATCCCAAACGCATGCCGGCTGACCCGACCACGCACGGCGATGTCGCAATCGTAGCCCGGACGGGCACATTCAGACGCGAGCAGTTGGAACGTCACCTGACGGCGGCGGCCGCGCAGCTGCAGCTCGCCGTGGAGATCCCCGCCCGCATGCAGGATGGCGTCGCTGAACGGCTTCGACGCAAACCGGATGTCCGGATAGCGATCCAAGGCCAGGAACGATTCCGAGCGGCTGATCCGGCCCATCCAGGACGGCCCTTCAAACTGCAGGCTGGTGCCATCGACGTCGACCTGTACGACCCAGCCTTTGTCTGCGTCGCCCTGCATCTGCCCGCTGACGCGGCGGAACTCACCGACCGCACGCATCGGCGCGCGCAGGTAAACCTCGAAGCTGGCCTGGGCATGCGCGGGGTCAAACGCGACCGACAGCGGCCGGCTCGCCGGCTCGGGCGATCGCAGGCTCGTGTCGGCACCGACAGCCGCCAAGGGCAGGGCCATCAGGCACAGCCAGGCTGCGCCGCCCCACCCTAGGGTCATCGGCCCGGGTTCATCGGGTCATGGGCTCAAGGCCACCAAAACGCCGCCAACTCGGCGATGCCCGGTTCCAAGGCGGCGTCGGCAGGCAGGCGCAGCACGGCAATACCGCCGGCGGGCATGCCGCGAAAATCGCCCGACTGACCGGAGCACAACAGCGCCGCCATCTGCTCCAAGCCCGGGTTGTGCCCGACCAGCAGCACACGACCCAAATCGCGGTTTTCGTCGGCGATCTGCATCAGATCGCCCGGGGTGGCTTCATAAATGCGCGCTTCCACGCGTTGTTCGACCACGCCGATGACCGAGAGCACCTGTTCCAAGGTCTCGCGGGTGCGGCGGGCGGGGGAATACAGGGCAACATCGGGCACGTAGCCATTGGCTTTTAGCCAATCGCCGGCCGCCTCGGCTTCGGCCTGGCCCTCGCGGGACAGGGGGCGGTCCAGGTCGTCGGCGCCCGACGCGGGCGGCTCCGCGTGGGCATGGCGCAGCAGGATCAGTTCTCGCATTCAGGGCGCCTTCTTGAGCCATTTGAGCAGCGGCGCCCAGTCATCCTGGTGGCCGCGGATCTGTTCGGAGTGATAGTCGAATACCGATTTGCCCAGAGCCACCATCAGCACATAGGCCTGGGTGTCACGGAGCTCGGCGGCCACCGGGTAGGGCCAGCTCTTGATTTGAGCCACGGCCTGCTGGGAGGCGCTGGTCCAAGGTTTCAGCCGGTTGCCGACCAGGCCGACGGGCAATTTGCCCTTCTTGACCCGGGCCACAGTGGCCATCGTATTGAGGAAGGGAACGGTCGCCTCTAGGTCGATCATGGACGGCAGCACCGGCACGATCACGGCATTGGCCAGCTCGAGGAAGGCTTCCAGGTCATCGGCCATCGCGCCGGCCGGGGCATCAATCACCGCCACTTGGATGCCATCGGGAAGCTGCTTTTCCCAGTGGCGCTTAGTGCCGTCAATAGGCAGCACCGCCGAGGCCAGCCCGGCGCGTTTCTCGCACCAGTGGGTGGAGGACTTCTGGCGATCGGCATCGATCAGGACCGTCCGCTTACCCTCGAGCGCGAAATGCGCTGCCAGGTTCGTGGCGATCGTGGTCTTGCCCGCGCCGCCCTTGGAACTGGCAACCAGTACCGTTCGCATACGCTCCACTCCATTGCGGGTGAATCTGCACTCTACAACGCCGCACGCCCCGGAAGGAACCGGCACCGAGCCGCCGCGACGCCCGCTCGTCGACGTGAGTTCGGCGTCAAGAGCAGAAACTCTATTGTGCTGTGTGACGGTGGGGTTGGATCGCACCGCCCGCCCGGCCTCTGGCCTTGGCCCCGGTTGCGACCTGTCCTGCACCGGAGGGTCGATGGCCACCTCATCGTCCCGGGGCTTATACGCCCCGGAGTTCGAACGCGACAGCTGCGGTTTTGGGCTGATCGCCAACCTCGATAACCGCGCCAGCCGCGGTGTGGTGACCTCTGCGCTGACTGCGCTGACGCGCTTGGCACATCGCGGCGCCGTCGGCGCCGACGGCCGCAGCGGCGACGGCTGCGGGCTGCTGATCCACCGACCGGAAGTGTTCCTGCGCGTCGCCGCGGGCGAGGCCGGTATTGCCTTGGGTACGAATTTTGCCGCCGGCACGATCTTCTTGCCCACCGACGCACACGCCGCCGCCGATGCGCGCGCCGTGCTGGCCGACGAAATTAAGACGCAAGGACTGCGTGTCGCCGGCTGGCGGGTGGTGCCGGTGTCGCGCGAAGATTGTGGGCCGATCGCACTGGCCGGCATGCCGCGCATCGAACAAGTGTTCGTCGACACCGAAGACACGCTCGACACCGCCGACTGCGAGCGCGCGCTGTACCTCGCGCGTCGCGCGGCAGAAAAAAAATTGGCGGACCACGACGAGTTCTACGTTGTATCCCTGTCGACCACCACGATTGGCTACAAGGCGATGGTGCTGCCCGACGCGCTGCCGGCGTTGTTCCCGGATTTGGCGCGACCGGAACTGGCGTCCAGCGTGGTGGTGTTCCACCAGCGGTTTTCAACCAATACCGCGCCGGCATGGAAGTTGGCCCAGCCATTCCGCCTGCTGGCGCACAACGGCGAGATCAACACCATCGAGGGTAACCGCCACTGGTCGATTGCGCGGGGGGCGCGCTGGTCTACGCCGAGGTTGGACTTCAGCACGGTGCAGCCACTGGTCGCACTCCATGGCTCGGACTCGCAAAGCCTCGACAATATGCTCGAGGCGCTGCTGGTCGGCGGCATGGACCTGCTGCAGGCGATGCGCATCTTGATTCCGCCGGCAACGTCCTCGCTGGAATACAAGGACCCCGACCTCGCTTCCTTTTACGAGTATTACGGCCTGTGCGTCGATCCCTGGGATGGCCCCGCCGGCATCGTGCTGTGTGATGGCCGCTATGCCGCCTGCACGCTCGATCGTAACGGCCTGCGCCCCGCGCGCTGGTTGCTGACCGACGACCGGATCTTGGTCGTCGCCTCGGAAGCCGGCGTCTACGATTGCGCACCGGAAAAAATAGTCGCCAAAGGCAAACTCGGGCCAGGCGAAATGCTCGCGGTCGACCTTGACCGAGGCGTCTTGCTGCAAAGCGAAGACATCGACGCCATCAACCGCAGCCGCGCACCGTATAAGGCTTGGCTGAAGCAAGAGGTCACCTATCTGACCGCGGACTTGATCGATCCTTCGCTGGCCGCAGAGCCGTTCGATGCCGCCACGCTGCGCCGCTTCCAAAAGCTCTTCCAACTCACCCGCGAGGAGCGCGAGAGCGTGCTGCGCGTGCTCGCCGAAACCGAACAGGAAGCGACCGGTTCGATGGGCGACGACACGCCGTTTGCAGTGCTGTCGCATCACGTACGGCCGCTGTACGACTATTTCCGCCAGGCATTCGCGCAAGTAACCAATCCGCCGATTGATCCGCTGCGCGAGCAAGTGGTGATGTCCTTGGCGACCCAGATTGGTCGCGAGGGCAATGTATTTGCACTGACGTCCGACAACGCCCGGCAAGTGATCCTGAACTCGCCGGTGCTGTCGCAACGCAAGCTTCGGCAGCTGCGCGCGCTAGACGATTTCAAGGACGCCAACACACGGCTGGACCTGTACCTCGAGCACGGTGAATCGCTGCACGCGGGCCTGCAGCGCCTGTGCACCGAGGCCGAAGCCGCCGTGCGTGCCGGCAAGGTCCTGCTCCTGCTCTCAGACCGTCACCCCGAGCCGAACTGCCTGCCGATCCACGCCCTGCTCGCCACCGGCGCGATCCATCATCATCTGGTCAAGACCGGCCTGCGCTGCGACTGCAATTTGCTGGTCGAAACCGGCACCGCGCGCGACTCGCACCAAATCGCCTGCCTGATTGGCGTCGGCGCCACGGCGATTTACCCCTATTTGGCCTACCAAACGCTAGCTGCGCTCGGGCGCAACCACGTGCTCGACGGCAAGCGCGGTAATGAAGCCGCCGAGCTGGGGCGGTCGTATCGTCGCGGCTTGAAGAAAGGATTGCTGAAGATCCTGTCGAAAATGGGCATCAGCACGATCGGCAGCTACCGCGGTGCGCAGCTGTTTGAAATCGTCGGGCTCGCTGACGAGGTCGTTGCCCTGTGCTTCCCCGGCATTCCTTCCCGCATTGGTGGTGCCAGCTTTGCCGACCTCGAGGCAGATGCGGACACCCTGGCGCGCCGCGCTTGGTCGGACTTGGACGATATCGAGCCGGGCGGCCGCTTGAAGTACGTGCACGGCGGCGAATATCACATGTACAACCCGGACGTGATCGCCAGCTTGCAGCGCTCGGTGCGCAGCGGCGATATCGCCGACTACCGCGTGTACTCGCAGCATGTGGACGGCAGGCCGGCCTCGACTCTGCGTGACCTGCTGGCGCTGCAGGTCGACATCGCGCCCATCGCGCTTGCTGACGTCGAGCCAATCGAAGCCATCCTGTCGCGCTTTGACTCGGCCGGCATGTCGCTCGGGGCGCTGTCGCCAGAGGCGCATGAAGCGCTGGCGACGGCGATGAATCGCTTGGGCGGTCGCTCCAATTCTGGCGAAGGCGGTGAAGACCCAGCCCGCCACGGCACCGAGAAATCTTCGAAGATCAAACAGGTCGCGTCGGGACGTTTTGGCGTCACGCCCGAATACCTGATTAATGCCGAGGTGCTGCAGATCAAGATCGCGCAGGGCGCCAAGCCCGGCGAAGGCGGCCAGCTGCCCGGGCACAAGGTCAACGAACTGATCGCACGCCTACGCTATGCGCGGCCTGGCATTGGCTTGATCTCGCCGCCTCCGCACCACGATATTTATTCCATCGAAGACCTGGCCCAACTCGTCTACGACCTTAAGGAAGTCAATCCGACCGCCTTGGTCTCGGTAAAACTGGTCTCACACGCCGGCGTCGGCACCATTGCCGCGGGCGTGGTTAAGGCCTATGCCGACCTGATTACGATTTCCGGCTATGACGGCGGCACCGGTGCGTCGCCGGTCTCGTCGATCCACCACGCTGGCACGCCCTGGGAATTGGGCTTGTCGGAAATACAAGAAACGCTGCGCCGCAGTGACTTGCGCCACCGCGTGCGCGTGCAGGTCGATGGTGGACTCAAGACCGGGCTCGACGTCATCAAAGGCGCGATCCTCGGCGCTGAAAGTTTCGGCTTCGGCACCGCGCCGATGGTCGCACTGGGCTGCAAATACCTACGCATCTGCCATCTCAACAACTGCGCCACTGGCATTGCCACCCAAGACCCGCGCCTGCGCAAGGACCATTTCACCGGCTTGCCAGAAATGGCGATGAATTTCTTCCGCTTTGTTGCTGAAGATGTGCGCGAATGGCTGGCGCGGCTGGGCGTGGCGAAATTGACCGACTTGATTGGCCGCACCGACCTGCTGGCGCTTGCCGAGGGGCAGAATGCGCGCCAACGCGGCCTAGATCTGTCGCCCATCCTTCGCGCCAGTGGTTTGGAAAGTAGCTCCGCACAATTTTGCACGATCCCGCGCAACCGTCCGCGCGACCCGGGTACGCTCGCTGCGCGCATGCTCGAACAAATGCGCGAGGCGATTGCCGACAGCCGTGGCGGCGAGTTCGCCTTCCCGATCCGCAACAGCGATCGCAGCATCGGTGCGCGCTTGTCGGGCGAAATCGCACGGCAACACGGCGATCTCGGCATGGCCGCAACGCCAATCCAAGTCACCTGCACCGGCGTTGCTGGGCAGAGTTTCGGGGCCTGGAACGCGGGCGGGCTGAACCTGCATTTGGTTGGCGACGCCAACGACTATGTCGGCAAGGGTATGGCCGGCGGTCGCATCGTACTGCAGCCGTCGCCGGAATCGCGCTTCGTTGCCCGCGACACGCCGATCATGGGCAACACCTGTTTGTACGGAGCCACCGGCGGCGAA
>JBBSAA010000174.1:0-6073 GCA_038252715.1 Lysobacterales bacterium
CCCCCCCGTTCTTGGGGTGGTGTGGGGGGGCGATGGGTCTGCGGCACCGACGGCAGTCGAAAGCTTCACCCGTTGATCAAGCCGCTGCCAACCCATCCTCACCCTAAGCCGCCCCTTGAAGGGGAGGGGAACGACTGGCCAGGCTCAATCAAATAATTGGAGCAGGACCCTGCGTAGGCGGCGGTGCCGCCTGTACGACTTCAAACTGCGTTCTCGGCGCCGGAATCCGGATACCGTGCTCTGAAAACGTGCCGTGGATAGCTTCTAGCAATTCCGAGCGCGCGCTGACGTTGTCGTTAGACTCAACCCACGCGCGCAACTGCAAACTGACCCGCGCATCGCCCAACTCAAGCACGACTACATCCGGTACCGGCTGCGTCTTGACGCGACGATTGTCGTTGGCGACCGCCAGCAAGATTTGTCGCGCCGCGGCCAGGTCATCGCTGTAGCTGATGCCAACGGTGATGTCGACGCGGCGTTCCCCGCGGGCATTGAAGTTGATGATCGGTGCGGAGGTGATCTGGCTATTGGGCAAGATGACGACGCGATTGTCGGCGGTATGCAGGTGGGTCTGGAAAATCCGCACGTAGTCGACCGTGCCTTCGAGTCCCGCCACTTGGACGTAATCGCCCGCATGGAACGGGCGCAGCATGATCAGCATCACGCCCGAGGCGATATTGGACAGTGAATCCTTCAGCGCCAAACCAATCGCCAGGCCGGCGGCACCAATAACGGCGAGCAGGGAGGTGGTTGGTACCCCGGCAAAATCCAGCGCCGCGATCACCGCCACGATGACGGCTATGGTGTAAACCACATTGCGCAAGAAATTGCGCAGAATCACCTCGACGTTTAATCGCTGCAAAAGTCGGTCGAAGCCGCGTGCACCCCAGCGCGCGAGCCAGACGCCGACGACCGCAATCGTCAGCGCTACGGCCAGACGCACCAGCCATTCATGCTGGGCGGTCTGGCCGACCAAGTTATTCAAGCGTGGGAATAAGTTGGGCGTCACGCGCTTAGCCTGCCTTGAGCTTTGCTAGGCGCAACCACGTATCAACCACCGTGTCCGGATTCAAGGACATCGACTCGATGCCCTGTTGCAGAAGCCAGTCGGCCAGATCGGGATGGTCGGACGGACCCTGGCCGCAAATGCCGACGTACTTGCCCTTGGCCTTGGCGGCTGAGATGGCCATGGACAGCAGCTTCTTGACCGCGGCGTCCCGCTCGTCGAACAGGTGCGCGACGATCGCTGAATCGCGATCCAGACCCAGGGTGAGCTGGGTCAGGTCATTGGAGCCGATCGAGAAGCCGTCGAAGATCTCAAGGAATTCATCGGCCAACAGGGCATTCGACGGGACTTCACACATCATGATGACCTTGAGGCCATTCTCACCTTGGACCAAGCCATTGGCGCGCAAAACGTCGATGACCTGACGACCCTCATCAAGCGTGCGCACGAACGGGATCATCACCCAGGCATTGGTCAGGCCCATTTCTTCGCGCACGCGCTTCATGGCGCGGCACTCCAGCGCAAAGCAGTCTGCAAAGCTCGGATCGACATAGCGGGCAGCGCCGCGGAAGCCGATCATCGGGTTTTCTTCGTGCGGCTCGTAGCGGCTGCCGCCAATCAAGTTCGCGTATTCGTTGGACTTGAAGTCCGATAGCCGCACGATCACCGGGTTGGGCGCAAACGCCGCCGTCAGCGTCGCGATGCCTTCGGCGAGTCGATCCACATAGAAGTCGACTGGACTGGCGTAGCCGGCCATCTTCGCGTCAATCTTGCGCTTGGTCTCGCCGTCTTGCTTGGCGTATTCCAGTAGCGCTTTTGGATGCACGCCAATATTGCTGTTGATGATCATCTCTAGGCGGGCGAGGCCAACACCGCCGTTCGGCAGCATGGCGAAATCGAAGGCGCGCTCGGGGTTGGCCACGTTCATCATGATCTTGAGCGGCGCCGGCGGCATGTCGGTCAAGTCGGTCGTGGTCTTCTCGAAGCCGAGCTTGCCCTCGAAGATGAATCCAGTATCGCCTTCAGCGCAGGAAATCGTGACCTCACTGCCATCGACGATGCGGTCGAGCGCGTCAGCGGTACCGACCACAGCCGGTACGCCCAACTCACGGGCAATGATCGCCGCGTGACAGGTGCGACCGCCGCGATTGGTGACGATGGCAGCGGCGCGCTTCATCACCGGCTCCCAGTCAGGGTCGGTCATATCTGCGACCAGTACGTCGCCCGGCTGCACGCGCGCCATGTCGGCAAGCGAACGCACGATGCGCGCGGTGCCGGCGCCAATCTTCTGGCCGATTGCGCGGCCTTCGGCGATGACCTTGCCGCGTTCAGTCAGCGCATAGCGTTCGATCTGCGTGGCGCGGCCGCGCGATTTCACGGTCTCCGGGCGCGCCTGCACGATGTAAATCTTGCCGGTGACGCCGTCCTTGGCCCATTCGATGTCCATCGGGCGGCCGTAATGTTTTTCGATCACCAGCGACTGCTTGGCAAGCTCCTCGATATCGGCATCGGCGATCGAGAACTTCTTTTGCAGATCCATTGGCGTGTCTTCGTTGCGCACGCGTTCGCCCGGCGCATCCGAATAGACCATGCGAATCTGCTTGCTGCCGAGCGTGCGACGCAGGATCGCTTTTTTGCCGGCGAGCAGGGTGGGCTTGTAAACATAGAACTCGTCGGGATTGACCGCGCCCTGCACGACGTTCTCACCCAGCCCATAGCTCGAGGTAATGAACACCACGTCGCGGAAGCCCGATTCGGTATCGAGCGTAAACAGCACGCCGGACGAGCCGACGTCCGAACGCACCATCAACTGCACGCCGGCCGACAGGAACACATCTTCGTGCTTGAATCCCTGATGGACGCGATAGGCAATAGCACGATCGTTATAGAGGGAGGCGAAGACTTCCTTGACCTTAGCCACGACGTCATCTTCGCCGGTGACGTTGAGGAACGTTTCTTGCTGACCGGCGAAGCTGGCATCGGGCAAGTCTTCCGCGGTGGCGGAGGAGCGGACCGCGACGGCGATATCGCCCGCGCCAGCTTCCTTGCACATGCGGCGATAGCCTTCGCGGATGGCCGTGTCCAATGCCGGCTGCAGCGGCGCGTCCATCACCCAGCGACGGATTTCGGTGCCGGCCTTCACTAGTTCACCCACGTCCTCGACATCCAGGCCCTCCAATCGCGCGAACATCCGCTCGGCCAGCTTGTTGACGGTGACGAACTCGCGATAGGCGTCGGCGGTGGTGGCAAACCCACCAGGCACGGACACGCCAAGCTGGGCCAGGTTGCCGATCATCTCGCCAAGCGAGGAATTCTTGCCGCCAACCTGGGCGAGGTCGGACAGGCGAAGTTCGTGCAGCCAAAGGACGTGGGCGCTCAAGATGGGCTCCAGAGGGGTGGGCGAGGGATCAAGACCGCTATTATCCCGTCCCGGCAAGGGCAGGGACAAGCAAGACGGTAATGTGCCGCGCAAAGGGCCATCCGGTGCGGGCTGCGCCAAGCGTGGCCAAGTGCGGGCACAATGCCCGCAGCCCCGCTATCGAGCCCTTCCATGCCTTCATCGCGCCCTGTCTTCTACATCTCCGACGGTACCGGCATTACCGCCGAAACCATCGGCCATAGCCTGCTGACCCAGTTTGACGGCGTGGATTTCGAAACCACCCGTATTGCTTTCGTCGATACGCCCGACAAGGCGATGGCCGCCGCGGAGCAAATTCGCGAGACCGGGGAGCGCGCCGGCATCCGCCCCATCGTAATCAACAGCGCGGTGGACCAACACCTGAGCACCCTTCTGGCAGAGAGCGGGGCGCTGATGTTGGACATTTTTTCGCCCTTTATCCTGCCGCTGGAACAGGAGCTTGGCCAGCAGCGCCAGCAGCGCGTTGGCAAGGCGCACGGCATGGTGGACTTTGCCGCCTATGAGGCGCGCATCAATGCCACCAACTACGCCTTGACCCACGACGACGGCGTCGACTTGCACTACGACGAGGCCGACCTCGTGCTCGTGGGCGTATCACGCTCGGGCAAAACACCGACCTGCCTCTACCTGGCCTTGCATTACGGCGTGAAGGCGGCCAATTACCCGCTCACCGAAGATGACTTGGAGCTGGACGAACTGCCCCGCAAACTCAAGACGCATCGCCGCAAGCTCTTTGGCCTGACCATCGACCCGGTTCGCCTCCAGCAGATTCGCACCGAACGCAAGCCCAATTCCCGGTATGCAACGATTGAGCAATGCCGGAAGGAAGTGGCGCTGGCCGAAGCGATGTATCGCACCGTCGGCCTGCCTTCACTGAGCACCACGCATACTTCGATTGAAGAAATTGCCAGCAAGGTCCTTGCGCAATTCGGAATCCAGCGCCATATGTTCTAGGGTCCGCTGGCGTCCGCCGGCCTCGTGATAGAGTCGATTGATGAGCCTGCTGACCCGCCCGGAATTGCCTCGTTTTAGCCGTTTTGCTTGGCTGATGGGCCTGTACGGTGAAAATTTCCAGCGGGTGTCGCGCTTGTTTGACTTTGAAGCAATGGTGCCAGGTCGGTACGTATCGCGGGTGCCTGGCGGGCTCGATCTCGTGGTGGAAGTGCTCGATGTCCATCCTTATACGCTGGAACTGCGCCTGAGCTATCGAATGCAAGATCCGGTGACGGGCCAGCCCGATCCGTCAGCCTACCTGCGCGTGTATCGCGACGCGCGCCAAGCCGAAGCCACGCATTGTTACGTCGGGCGACACTGGCAGGATGTGTTGGGCCTGCACCCGTCGCCGAAGGTGCTGTTCGGCCATCGGCTGCGGATGAACAGCTTTCTCAACAAATGGCTCGACTACCTGGTCGGGCAGGGGCATGGACCGCAGACCCTGCAGCGACTCTCAGACGCCGACGAGGCGGCGAGCTCTGTCGTCTGCGCGTGACGATTGTGCGGGCCATTGGCACCTGCGCTTGACGGGTGCCGGACGCGTCATTACAATTCCGCTTCTTCCTTCGGTGGGGCTATAGCTCAGCTGGGAGAGCGCTACAATGGCATTGTAGAGGTCATCGGTTCGATCCCGATTAGCTCCACCATTTAAGTTCAGGCAACATGCAACACCAGTTTTGTCCCCATCGTCTAGAGGCCTAGGACATTACCTTTTCACGGTAGCGACCGGGGTTCGAATCCCCGTGGGGACGCCATTTAGCGTCAAATGCGCCGGCAACGGCGATTATTGAAAGCCCCGGCTCCGGCCGGGATTTTTTTTGCCCGAAATTTGGCGATTAGCCACGGAGTCGCCAGTTTTCTAGCCATGCCAGCGTGCATCGGCCCACGCGTTCCTGGGCCGCGTCGCGGATGGCGCTCACTGCCCAGAGGCTATCGAAAGCGCAAATAGCCGGCTGGGTTGTGCGGCAACTGGTCTATGCTCGGGGCATCGAGTTGGGGTGCTGCCAAATGACAAGATTTTCGACTAGCTTTCTGCTGGTTTTTTGCTCGGTGACGTCGCTAGCTTTCGCACGTGAGCCCGAGTTACTGCTGGATCCAGAGACGGTGATTGCGGAATCGGTTCACGACGGACGCTTGGATGGTTCGATCAGTTTCCATTTCTTCGGTCAGCCGACACCGGCACTCGCCGCCCGCATCGGCGACGCCAGCGCCGGTGACCATGCCCGCACCCTTGGGAAATCTGCACAGCAGTCGTGTCGAGTGGCGCTGGTGGAGGCCCTGACCGAGCTCCAGACCGAGGCGCGCGCCTCCGGCGCTGACGTCATCGTCGACTTACGCAGCGGAAAGGGCGAGGCGCCCATGGCGAGTGCCAGCCAAGTGCACTGTCGCACCGGGCGAATGATGGCAACAGTTGAACTTCGCGGCACCTTTGCAAAGCTAGCTGGAAAGAAGCCAGCGCGCTGAGGTTTCCTCGCGCCAAGGCCGTTGCCCGTTCAGTGCGCCGAGCTTGCATCCACCGGACCCGACGACTTGGCCGGCCGAGCCAACCAAATCACCGGAATCAGCACCAAGAACAAGATCGCGGACATCCGGAATATGTCGTTCGCTCCCAGCATTGCTGCTTGCTGGTCGATCAGGTGGTTGATGATCGAATA